>CAIWHP010000180.1 GCA_903912445.1 uncultured Lentisphaerota bacterium | reverse complement strand
CGATGAATATCTCGGCCGCAACGTGGCGCGGGAGACGGGCCGCACCTTCCACCTGCCGACGCCGGACCTGACGCCGGCGCAGCTCCAGCGGCCGTGCCTGATCGGCTGGAAGGCCCGCTGCGAGGTGCACGAGCGGTTCACTGTGGACGATGTGACGCGCGCCCGTGCCCATTTCCCCGGCGTCCAGGTGCTCGCCCATCCCGAGTGCACGCCGGAGGTCACGGCGGCCGCGGACTTGACGGGCAGCACGATGGCGATGGTGCGCTTTGTCAAGGAATCGCAGGCACCGCGCTTCCTGCTCCTGACCGAGTGCAGCATGGCGGATAACATCATGGCGGAGAACCCGGAGAAGGAGATGGTCCGCATGTGCTCCCTCCGCTGCCCGCACATGAACGAGATCACGATGTTCGACACCCTGCAGGCGCTCAAGCTGATGCGCTATGTGATCGAGGTGCCCGAGGAAATCCGCGTGCGCGCCCATCGTGCCGTCAGCCGGATGATCGCCATTCGCGGCGGCACCGCCGGCTACGCGAAGGTCTAACCCCACCGCCCAGACCCCGCGCCATGATACGCACCCCTTGACTGCGTGGAAAGAACGGCAGAAACCTTGCGGGCAGTCCAGCCCCGCGAACCCCACCCGCTCAAACCATGCGGCCACAGGGCTTCGCGCCCGACATGATCTTCGCAAGCTCCCCACCAAGGGGGCTGGCTGGCTTGCGGGTGTGGCGCCGGTGCCGTAAGCTCCGCCGTGCAACGCAGGACGTTTTTACATCAAACCGGTCTGGGCCTCGTCGGCCTGACGGTGGGGAACATGATGAACACCAGCCATGCCGCAGGGCAGCATCCACCAGCCTTGATGCCGGTCTTGTTCGTCGGGCACGGCAATCCGATGAACGCGATCGAGGACAACGAGTTCAGCCGTGAGTGGGCCGCTGTCGGGAAAAAGCTGCCGCCGCCCAAGCTGATCTTGGCCATCTCCGCCCACTGGGAGAGCGAGGGCGCGCAGGTGACGGCGCTGCCGAAGCCACGCACGATCCACGATTTCTACGGCTTTCCGCCGGAACTGTTCGCGGTGCAATACCCCGCGCCCGGTGCGCCCGAACTGGCGCGCCGTGTCCGCGCTTTGCTGGGCGCTGAGGTGGTGACGCTCGACCAAGCGTGGGGGCTCGATCACGGAACATGGTCAGTGCTGGTGCGGATGTTCCCGAAGGCGGAGGTGCCCGTGGTCCAGCTAAGCCTGAACCGGCGGCTCGCGCCCGCGGAGCATTACGCGCTGGGCGGCAAGCTGGCGGCCTTGCGGGCGGAAGGGGTGCTCGTGCTGTGCAGCGGCAATATTGTGCACAACCTCCGCCTGCTGGAGTGGGGCGACCGCGGGTTCGACTGGGCCGAGGCGTTCGACCGCAAGCTCGCGGCGCTGATCGAGGCGCGCGACCACGCCGCGCTGATGGACTATGCCAAGCTCGGCCCGGAAACGCTGCGCGCCATCCCGACCAACGAGCATTACCTGCCGCTGCTCTACGCGCTGGCGCTACGCGGGCCGGCGGAACCGCTGAAATTCTTCGCCGAAAAGGTCGCGTTGGGTTCCATTTCCATGCGTTCTTTCCAGGTCGGATGACAGCCCCCGCCTGAATCCGGGCTTGATTATGGCGGCTTTGGGGTCCATCCTCGCCGTAGAAAGGTTTCAATATGTCTGAATTCGAAGGATTAGGTTTGGCCCCCACGCTGCTGAAGGCGATCACGGAGCTCGGCTTCGAGACGCCGACCCCCGTGCAGGCGCAGGTGATCCCGCGCCTGCTGCAGGGCGAGCGCGATATGGTGGCGCTGGCGCAGACGGGCACGGGTAAGACGGCCGCGTTCGGCCTGCCGCTGCTCCAGTTGACCGACGCTGCCAGCTCGGTGACGCAGGCCTTGGTGCTCTGCCCGACGCGTGAGCTGTGCCTCCAGATTGCCAAGGACCTGGCCCGCTTCTCGAAATACACGCCCGGCGTCCGCGTGGTCGCCGTCTATGGCGGCGCGGGCATCGACACGCAGATGCGGGCGCTGCGGCGCGGCGTACACATCATCGTGGCCACGCCGGGCCGGCTGAACGATCTGTTGCGGCGCGGGGCCGCCAAGCTCGCCGGGGTGCGGCGCGTCGTGCTCGACGAAGCCGACGAAATGCTGAACATGGGCTTCCAGGAGGAGCTGGAAACGATCCTGAAGGAAGTGCCGGAGGCCGCCCGGACGCTGCTGTTTTCCGCGACGATGCCAAAGTCGGTCGCGGTGATCGCCAGCAAGTACATGGAGAAGCCCGAGGAAATCCAGGTCGGCCAGCGCAATGCCGGCGCGGAGCGGATCAGCCACGAGTGCTACATCGTGCACGCGCGGGACCGCTACGCCACGCTCAAGCGACTCCTCGATTATTACGGCACCGACATCTATGCCATCGTCTTCTGCCGGACGCGCATCGAGACGCAGGACGTCGCCAGCCAGCTGATGGCCGACGGCTACAATGCCGACACCCTGCACGGCGAGCTGTCGCAGCCGCAGCGCGACCGCGTGATGCAGGCCTTCCGCGACCGCAAGCTGCAGCTGCTCGTGGCCACCGATGTGGCGGCGCGTGGGCTGGACGTCAACGACCTGACGCACGTGATCAACTACAACCTGCCCGATGTGGCCAACCACTATACGCACCGCAGCGGGCGCACGGGCCGCGCGGGCAAGACCGGCATCTCGATCGCCATCGTGCACATGCACGAGACCTACCGGCTGGGCATCATCGAGCGGATCATCAAGCAGCGGTTCGAGCACAAGGAAGTGCCCTCGGCGCGCGACGTGTGCCAGAAGCAGCTCGCCACCGTGCTGGAACGCATCAAGCAGCTCCCGGCGGACGACCGCCGGCTGGAGCCGTTCATGCCGACGATCAACGCGGCGCTGGCGGACCTGACGCGCGAGGATATGCTCCGCCGGCTCATGCTGATGGAATTCGGCCGCACCCTCGATTACTACAAGAACGCGCCGGACCTGAATGCCCGGACGCAGCACCGGCCCTCCAGCCAAGGCGCGCAGTCCTATGAACGGGGCGACCGGTACGAACGGTCCGCCCCGCCCAGCCGCGCCGCGCATGCGTCGGAGCGGAGCGAGCGCCCCGAGCGGAGCCCGCGCCGCGAGCGGGAGGCGCCGGAGTCCGCGCAGCCGCCCGGCGAAGCGGTGCGCCTGCAGATCAATTTCGGCCATCGCAACGGGATGACGCCGGCGGGCCTGATTTCGTTGATCAACCGCGCCACCCCCGGTCCGATGCTGCGCCTCGGCCGGATCAAGGTCATGGAATCGGTCAGCGTCTTCGAGATGTACGAGCGCGACGCGCGCGCGCTGGTGCCGGAGCTGAACCAGCGCGAGGTCGATGGCCGCCCCGTGCAAGTGGTGCCGGTGAGCGGCTTCTCCCACGGGGGCGATACCCGCCCCGCCCATCCGCCCCGGACCGGGCCGCATGCCGCGCACGCGCCGCATGCGCCGCACAAGCACGAACCGAAGACGGCCCAGCCCGAGTACGCGCCGCGCAAGCACGAGCACAAGGCGCCCCGCGCCGCGCATCCGCACGAGTGAGCCGCCGGTCACGCAATTTTCCAGGCCTTGGAAAGTAAATCAGCATTTTTTCCAAGGCTTGGAAAAGTGCCCGCAATCCGAGGGCTCTTATTGGACTAATGCCGGAAAAACCACCCGTGAGCACGACGAGGCAAACCGTGCAGCCAGCGTCCTCTGTCGCATGCAGATCTTGGCGTGGTGGCAGCTTGGCGTCTGTGGGCCGCCGCGAAGGGCGACCAAAATAGAAAGGCCTATCCGTGAAGCAGAAAATCAACCTATTGATCTGTTTGCTTGTCGCGCTCGGCAGCGCCAGTGTGCGGGCCGGGAATTCGGTCGGGCTGACCATGGTCCCGGTTCCCGCCGGGACGTTCACGATGGGGCAGGAGAAGAGGAACCTGGACTATCGGTGTCACTGTTCCGTGGAAATCGACCAAGGGGCGGACTGGGACGAACTACCGGTGCGGCAGGTGGAGATAACCAAGCCGTTTGCGATCTCGGCCACGGAAGTGAGCAACGCGCAGTACGAGCTGTTCGAGCCCCGGCATAGGCTCCTGCGCAGACTGCCCAAAAAGATTTCCCAGGAAGACGACGCGGCCGTGGTGAATGTGAGCTGGGAGGACGCCATGCGTTACTGTCGGTGGCTTTCGGAGAAGGAGCAGAAGCACTACCGCTTGCCGACCGAGGCGGAGTGGGAGTATGCCTGCCGTGCAGGAACGACGACCTGCTACCATTATGGTGACGTCCTGCCCGACAAGTATCAGTCGATGAACCCGGACTTTCTCCTCCAGATGGATCTCTATATTCCCGACCGGAAACAGGTTCCTCCATACTATGTCTTTACGGACAAGATCTCGCTGCTGGAGCAGCAACATCAGCCGAACGCCTGGGGTCTTTACGACATGCATGGGAACGCGCAGGAGTGGTGTCTGGATTGGTACGCGCCGTATAAGCCCCGTGACACCAAGGATCCGCTGGGGAGAGTTGGCGCTTCGCGAGTGATCCGCGGCGGCGCGTTTGCCTGCTGGGGCCGCTTGCTGCGGTCGGCCAACCGGTCATCCCTGCTACCCGGCATGCGCACGGTGCAGACGGGCTTCCGGGTGGTGGCGGGAGCGGATCTGGGGCAGATCGAGAACATTGTGCCCGCGCCCGAGTTTGCCGCGCCGCAGGAGGTCCCGCCGTATATCGATCCTGCCTATAATCCGAAGCTGCCCCTGTTTGAGGGGCCGACCAAATACGTCATCATTCCCTCCAATTCCGTCGGGCCGCTCTACTCGGCCCACAATCATGATTCCGGTGTGGCCTGCATGCCGAACGGGGACATCCTGGCCATCTATTACTCCACGGTGTTGGAAGGGGGCTGTGAGTTGGCCGTCGCGAGCAGCCGTTTGAAGGCGGGTGCCAAGGAGTGGGCGCCAGCAGAACCGTTCTTCGATACGGCGGATATGAACGATCATGCGCCGGTGATCTTTGTCGATGGCAATACGGTTTATCATTTTAATCTGACCGGTACGGCGAAAGGTTCCTTTGTGCGCACGTCAACGGACAATGGCTATACGTGGACGCCGTTCCGCCCGTACTGCCAGGAAGCTCCGGCGGGCCAGCCCAACGAAGCCACTATAAAGACCCACGACGGAAGGTTGTTGGGAACGGTGGATGGACCCAGGGAATCTTCGGGCGTTGTGGAGAGCAAAGATCATGGGAACACCTGGAAGCTGCTCACCCGCTTGGGTGCTCAGGAGCATGAGACCCCGGGAAGCACAGGGACGGCGATTGGAGGCATCCACACCGCGATGGTGGAGTTGCGCAACGGGGACCTGCTGGCCTTTGGACGCGTGGACCGGACACAGCGGCTTATCGCGTACCATTACAAAGCGCCGCAGAGCCTGTCTCAGGACGGGGGCAGGACGTGGACCTATAGCATCAGCGAATTCCCCGCTGTCACCAGCGGACAGCGTATGACCATGAAGCGGCTCAAGGAAGGCCCTATTTTGGTTTGTTCCTTTACAGACCGGCTGCTCCGGGAGAAGGCCGAAGAAATTGGGAAGGTCGGCCTCAACACCGTCAAGGATCTCAAGTCAGCCATGCGGCAGGAGCGCGAACGTGACGGGGTGGAAGTATCCGATGGGAAGGGTGGAACAGTTAAAGGCTACGGGCTTTTTGCGGCGCTCTCTTGGGACGACGGGCAGACCTGGCCTGTAAAGCGGTTGATTTTGCCCAAGGCTTTACCAGCCATGATCGAGGGTACGGACGGTGGCCTGCAGAGCATCAACGCCACGCATGCCGAGCCAAACGGATATCTTGCCATGGCCCAGGCCGCCGACGGGCGCATCCACTTGCATTCCAGCCGAAACAACTATGTGTTCAATCTGGCCTGGCTGACGGAGGGGACGCCGCACGCCGATGACCGGCCCATGGGCGCAGTTGTCAAATAGCTGGGGTTGTGGCCGCGGCGTCCCTCAAGCGCGAGCTCAAGCCGCCCCGCGTTTGCACCCGCACGAGTGAGTTGCCGGCCGCGAAGTTTTCCAAGCCTTGGAAAATATCCCAGCGTTTTTTCCAAGGCTTGGAATTGGTGGCCCCTGCAGCACAAGCCAAGCTTATCCGATATGGAGTGCGCAAGGTTGGCTACGCCTTCGGCTTCGCCCGTCTCGCCTGCGGCTCGGCTGCTTGCGCCGTGTTCGGCGGAGCTTGCTCCGCCGGGTGGGTAAAAGTCCTGTTGAATGCAGCCGCGTACAGCTAGCTGCCTCGTCAAAGGCGCAAGCAGCTGGTGTACTCTTAGACGGTCGCCCGCGCTCAGCCCTTGTGCTCTTCGAGCTCTTCCCAGCGGTCGTACAGCTTTTCCAACTCGCCGGGGATCTGTTCCAGACGTTCGTGGTCGGCCTTGAGCACGTCGGGCGCGCTGCGGAAGTAGCTCGGTTCGCCCATCTGCTTCTGCAGCGTTTCCAGGTCCTGCTCCAGCTTGGTGATCCGGGCGGGCAGGGCGTCCAGCTCCTTCTGCTCCTTGAAGCTGAGCTTGCGCGGGCGCGGCTGCTCGGGCTCTTTCTCGCGCTGCGCCGCAGTCTCTTTCGGCGCGGTGGCCGGCGCCGGGCGCTGGCGCAGCCAGTCGTCGTAACCGCCGACGTATTCCGTGATGCGGCCTTCGCCCTCGAAGACCAGCGTGCTGGTGACCACCTCGTTGAGGAACGCGCGGTCGTGGCTGACGAGCAGCAGCGTGCCGTCGAATTCCACCAGCAAGTCCTCGAGCAGGTCGAGCGTCTCCATGTCCAGGTCGTTGGTCGGCTCGTCGAGCACGAGCACGTTGGCGGGGCGCGCGAACAGGCGCGCGAGCAGGAGCCGGTTGCGCTCGCCGCCGGAGAGCGCCTTGACCGGCGTGCGGGTGCGCTCAGGCGGGAACAGGAAATCTTCCAGGTAGCTGATGATGTGCCGGCGATGGCCGTTGATGGTCAGGGTGTCGTTGTCGCCGACGATGTTCTGCGCCACGGTCAGCGCCTCGTTGAGCTGTGCGCGGTGCTGGTCGAAGTAGGCGATCTCCAGCTTGGTGCCGTGCTCCACCGTCCCGGACTGCGGCGCCAGGCGGCCGAGCAGCAGGTGCAGGAGCGTGGTCTTGCCGCAGCCGTTCGGGCCCATCAGCCCGATCTTGTCGCCGCGCATGATCGTCGTGGTAAAATCGCGCACCAGCGGGTCGTCGCCCCAGGCGTAGCTGAGCTCCTTGGTGGTGATCACCTTGCGGCCGGTGCGCTCGGCGATCTGCGCCTGCATGGTCACGGTGCCCGCCAACTCGCGCCGCGCGCGCCGCTCGGCGCGCATGTTTTCCAGCGCCGTGACGCGGCCCTCGTTGCGCGCCCGGCGGGCCTTGACGCCCTTGCGGAGCCAGGTTTCTTCCACGGCCATCTTCTTGTCGAAGACCGCCCACTGCACCTCTTGCGCCTCCAGCAAGGCCTGTTTGCGCTCCACATATTGGTCGTAGGTGCACGCCCAGCTCGTCAGCTGGCCGCGGTCCAGCTCGACCACGCGGGTGGCCAGCTTGCGCAGGAAGACGCGGTCGTGCGTCACGAAGAGGACCGAGCCTTGCCAGCGCAGCAGGAAGTTTTCCAGCCACTGGATCGAGGCGATGTCGAGATGGTTGGTCGGTTCGTCGAGGATGAGCAGGTCCGGCTCGCGGACCAGCGCGCGCGCCAGCAGCGCGCGCCGCTTCTGCCCGCCGGAGAGGGTGTCGAACACCAGCTCGGGCTCCAGGCCGACCTGCGAGATGACCTTCTCGACCCATTGCGACCGTTCCCAGTCCTCGCCTTCCGGGCCGAGGCCCTGTTCCACGATCTCGGCGACCGTGCCCGGCACGCCGCTGGCAACCTGCTGCATCAGCAGCCCGATCTTCAGCTCCTTCTGGCGGCTGATCTCGCCACCCAGCGGGGCGATCTCGCCGCTGATGATGCGCAGCAGCGTGGACTTGCCCTCGCCGTTGCGGCCCAGCAGGCAGACGCGTTCGTTCCGCTCCAGCTGGAGACAAGCCCCATCGAGCAGCAGAGGCCCACCAAAGGCCATCGAAATATTTTGCAGTGTAAGCAGTGCCATGCGGGTCTTCCTTCGCGTGCGGTCAGGCGCTCGCGGGCGGCATAGTACCGACAGAACGGCTCCCGCGCCAATGAAATGTCCGGAGACGCGTGCTTATGCCGACTGGCAGACATGGAAAAGGAAAGGGTGGCGTTGATGGCGCGGGGGCTGGCTGGCGCGATGGAACTAGAGCCGACGGCCATCCAGACCATACACCGGGGCTGCCAGATCGGAGCCGTCCGAGCAGCGGAAACTCGGCAACATCTTCAGCCACAGGTGCGGCCGAAGCGCGGCAACGCCTCCGCCTGCAAGCGTGCCCAAATTTGGAGAGAAGCGGACGCAGCGCCTTCACGCGAGGTACAACGTGAAGACGAGCCCCTGACGCCGCTACCTGCTCTGTAAGAAGAATCCCCCGGCGCGGGAGGCCCAGCGCCCGCTAACCAGGGGTTGAAAAGTGGAGTTTATTTGGAAGGCCCACGGCCCGTTGTCCTGCCCAAGCCCGGATCGGGGCCGAGGGCCGTTGAACTGATAAGGGCTGCATCGGCGGGACTGCTCAGCGGCAAGCCCTCCGCCAACAATGCCAATGTCAGTGCTTTCGTCATGTACCCATTCGTGCATCGCTGGTTCTGGTCTGTTCAACCCCTGAACCTAGTCTTGCTCTGCACGCTGGTACGTTATAAGGGCACCCGTGGAGCGCACAGAAGAAAATATACTCAAAAAGGAGTAGCTCAATCGGTGCCCGCAAAAGCGCCGGCGCAGCCGTACGCCGCGCCCCCGTACCGGTGTTGCTCATGGCGCCGCGTGAAGGGCGGGTGCTCCAGCGTGAAACGCGCGGCGCTTGTTCCGCCATCGCGGCGTGTCCCGCATTCGGTAAGTGATGCGCCTATCCTCTTACCTGCGTGGAAAAGCGCATGACCGGTGCCGGCAACCATGACGGGCTCTGCGCACGCGCCCCTCGGCTTGCCACGCGTTAGCATCCAGCCCGGCATGTATTTTGTCTGCATAGGAGCGAGACACCGCTGTGGTCACCCGCAAGTCTGCCTGAAGTCGGCGCGCTCGATCATGATTCCTAAAGGAGGCTGGAGCAGTTAAAACACGATGATGGGCATGGGAATGAATATGAAGGCATCAAGCGCATACGGCGACCGCTCGGCAGCGCGCGGGGTGCGTAGCGCATCCAGTTCTCATCCTGGTAAGGGCACGAAAGCACCAGACGCATAGAAGAGAGGCCTGCCGATATGGATATCACCGGCCGGAAATCTGAAAACCAGCAGATCGAAACTATCGATGATAAAGAACTCTTTCGCTGTGCTTTTGAGAGTGCCAACGATGGTGTATGTATCGTTTCATTGGACGGTCACCTGTTGCGCGTGAATCAGAGAATGTCCGATATCTTCGGGTATCGCGTGGAAGAGTTGGAGGGCATGTCGGTAAACGACATCACGCTTCCCGATGACCGCGCGATCAGCCCGACGTTCATTCAGAAGCAACCTTTACGCACGGCTTGTGCCCGGAATGCAGCAAAATCTATTTCCCGGGTATGGAGAGGGATCCTGACACTCCGGAGCCCTCCTGACCGCCATCCGCCCGTCGGGCCTGGAATGAAGACGGTGGAGTTCCTTTAGGAGGCACAATGAGAACGCTACCTGCGCGTGCCGAAAGCCTGCTTAGGGCTGGTTCAACTTAATGTTATCGTGCGTGCCAGGCCGCCGGTCAGGGCCGCGCTGAAGGCCCTGCCCTGATGGGCCAGCGCGTAGTTTGCCGAGGTTAAGGGCGTCACGCAATCCAAGGTCCCGCCGAGGCACCCGGATAGATCCACGACGAGCCGGCTCTTGGTTCGAAGGTTGCCGTTAAGCCGGTTGATCGCATCGTGCATACATGAGCCCTTCCGGAGTATGAATGCATGGAATCACTGACCTGACTTCACACGGTGGCCGGGTAAGTTGCCTGAGGTCTGGCCGTTTCATTGCACTTGCCCCGTCGGCGGCCTTCTGGCAGTTTCGCGGTCCATGAACGCACTCTCTTTTTTGCTGGTGACCGCGGTGCTGCTGTCAGCCTGTCCGGCGGTTGTCGCCGGGAAGGCCGACCATCCCGCGAAACTGATGGCTCATTTCGGCGCGCTGCAGGGCGGCGTGGGGAAAAAGAACATCGACAAGGTCAAAATTATTTCCGGCCCGGCGCCGGTCGAAATGCTCAACGACAAGTCGCCCGGTCAGGTCTGGCAGGCCAGCTTGGGTACGGTTAAATTCAAGATCACCATTCAAGATGCGACCAGGGTGCGCATCGAGGAGTGTTTCGAACGGTTGCAAAAGCTGCCGCCGGCCTATCGCGCCATTCTCCCCATCGTCTCCGAGGGCGACAAAGCGGGCCTGGCTCTCTACGCCAAACTCGGCGGCGCCGCCGCCCATGGTTCGCAGGACTATTTGAACGTGGTGCCCACCGCAGGGGCACAGGTGATTTTGCACGAGGCCGGTCACATCCTCGAACAGCGCGTCACCTCGGTCCGGCCCGACACGTTGGAGCGCTGGAAGAAGGCCATCGCCGACGACAAAGTTTCCGTCTCCGCTTACGGCGACCAGGTCGCCCACGAGGATCTTGCCGAGTTTTCCCTCGTCTACGCAGCATGTCTCGATGCCGGTGCCGCCCGTCTCGCCGAGTTGCAAAAAATGTCGCCAAAACGTTTCGCGCTTTGGGCCGATATCCTCAAGACCGCACCCACGCTGCCGCCGCCGCAGAAGAAGGGGCACGCCGGCAAGCGCGGGAAGTAATAAAGCTGCAGGCAGAACGGACCAGCTGGCCAAACCAGCCTGTCCACGAAGTCCATCCGGCGCGCTCAATCCACCGGGTCGAACTGATCCGTCGTGACGTAGCAGACGGGGCAGACCCAGCCTTCCGGCAGGTGTTCGAACGCCGTGCCCGGCGGCACATGGCTCATCACATCGCCGTTCGCCGGGTCATAGACATACCCGCAGTTCGTGCAGATGAATTTCTGAAGTTTTTGTTCGGTCATGGTTACACCGCGAAATATTTGGCCTGGGGGTGGTGGGCGACGATGGCGGAGGTGGTGAACTCCGGGACCATCTGCATGTTCTCGGTCAGCGTGATGCCGAGCGCGTCGGGCTTGAGCAGGGCAAAGACGGGCAGCTGCGCGCCGAGGTCGGGGCAGGCGGGATAGCCGAAGCCGTAGCGCGAGCCCTGGTAGTCCTGCGTGACGAACCCGGCCTTGGTCGCCGGCTCGCTGCCGGCGATGCCGAGCTCGTGGCGCATCACGGCGTGCCAGTATTCGGCCAGCGCGTCGGTCACCTCGGTGCCGAAGCCGTGGAGCATCAGGTAGTCGTGGTATTGGTTGGACTCGAACAGCTTTTGGGTGCGCTCGCCGAGCTGCGCGCCGATGGTGACGACGAAGAAGCCGGCGATGTCGCCACCCTCGGCCTCGGTCTTGAAGAAGTCGGCGATGCACAGGTGCGGCGGCGCACCCTGGCGCGGAAAGCCGAAGACGTACTCGTTCTGCCCGTCGCGCACGACCACCTCGTCGTCGCGGGCAAAACAGCGGAAGTAGCCGTAGGCGGCCTGCGGCTGGAGCAGGCCTTCGCTGACGCTGTCGTGCTGGAGCCGGGCATAGAGGGGGCGCACTTTTTCGGCGAGGATCTTTTCGTAATCCTCGGCGGTGAGCTTGGCGCGGCGGTAGCCCCAGCGGCCGCGGAAGAGCGCCTCGGTGTTGACGTAGGGGAAGACCTCCGCCAGCGGAATGTCGCGGACGTGCCGGAAGCCGAGGAACGGGGGCGCGGGTACGGGCTGGTTGCGGTCGATCTCGAGGTTCTTCAGGCCGGGCTTGAGCGGGGCCGCCCCGGCGGTGTCGAAGGTCGTGCTGCGAAGCTTGCCGGCCTCGAAATCGCGCACGGCCTGCAGGCCGGCGAAGGCGTCGGCGCAGTAGACCACCGGGTGGTCGTAGTCCGGCGCGCAGTCCAGCGCGACGAACTTGCGGGTCAGCGCCGCGCCGCCGAGCAGGATCGGCGCGCCGAGCGCCGCCTCGCGGTATTGCCGCATGCTCTCCTTCATCACCAGCGCGCTCTTCACCAGCAGGCCGCTCAACCCGATGAGGTCGGGCTTGAGCTCGCGGGCCTTCTCGATGATGACCTCGGCCGGGACCTTGATGCCGAGGTTGAACACCTTGTAGCCGTTGTTGGTCAGGATGATGTCCACGAGGTTCTTGCCGATGTCGTGGACGTCGCCCTGCACGGTGGCGAGCAGGATCTTGGTCGCGTGGCCTTCCTGCACGGCGGGCATGTGCGGCTCCAGCAGCGTGACGGCGCGCTTCATCGCCTCCGCGCTTTGCAGCACGAACGGCAGCAGCAGCTCGCCGCGTCCGAACAGTTCGCCGACCTCGCGCATGGCCGGGATCAGGATGCGGTTGATGATCTCCACCGGCGGCATCCGCCGCATCAAAATTTCCAGCAGGTCTTCCAGCCCTTCCTTCGAGCCTTCGATGATGCGGTCGGTCAGGGCGATTTCGGCCGGCTTCTTGGCCTCCGCATCGGCGTTCGCCTTCTCCGGCGTCGTGCCGGCCTTCGCCTGGAAGTGCTCGATGAACAGCGTCAGCGGTTTTTTATCCGCGTCGGTATGCTTGTCGAAGAGCAGGTTATGGCAGGTCTCGCGGTCGGCCACATCGATCTTTGCGAGCGGCAGAATGCTGCCGGCATCCACGATGGCGGCGTCGAGGCCGGCCAGGACCGCCTCGTGGAGAAAGACCGAGTTGAGGATCTTGCGCGAGGCCGGCGCGAGGCCGAAGGAGATGTTGCTCAGGCCCAGCACGCAGCCGACCCCCGGCAGCGCGGCCTTGATGCCGCGGATGCCCTCCAGCGTCTGGAGCGCGCTGTCGCGCAGGGTCTCGTCACCCGCGCCGATGGTGAAGGTGAGCGCGTCGAACAGCAGGTCCTGCGGGCGCATCCCGAACTCGCCGCAGGCGATGTCGAGGATCTGGCGCGCCGTCGCGATCTTCTCCGGCGCCTGCATCGCCATGCCGCCCTTGTGGATCGTCAGCGCGACCGCGGCCGCGCCATATTTTTTCAGCAGGGCGCAGACCCGCCGCAGGTACGCGCCGCCGTCCTCGAGGTTGATCGAGTTGACGATGCAGCGGCCGGGATAGATCTGCAGCGCGGCCTCGATGACCTCCGGCGTGGTCGAGTCGATCATCAGCGGCAGCTTGACCGTCCCGGCGAGGCGGCGGACGAGTTCGAGCATGTCGTGCTTCTCGTCGCGCCCGGCGTAGGCCACGCAGACATCGAGCACGTGCGCGCCGCGCTTCTCCTGCTCGACGCCGATCTCGACGCAGCCGGCCCAGTCGTCGGCCAGCAGCCGGTCGCGGAACCGCTTCGAGCCGTTCGCGTTCATACGCTCGCCGATCAGCAGCGGCGGGATCGGCTGCCGCAGCTCGATCGCCTGGTAGAGGCTGGCGAGGGCGGGCTTCATCGTGACCCCATCGGGAAGAAAAGATTCGAGAACAAACTTCGAACAATGAACATCGAACACTGAACAGCGAAGTCCAGAGTCTCCAACTTCGATGTTGGATGTTGGGCGTTCGATGTTCGATGTTCCATCTGGACAGAATTGGGAAAATACTGCGTCATGCTTCTACCTCTCGTTGAGCCGGGCGGACGCCGTGCAGGGCCGCCGCCAGCGCGCGGATGTGCTCCGGCGTGGTGCCGCAGCAGCCGCCGACGATGCTGACGCCGCACTCGGCGACGAAGGGCTTCATCTGTTTCGCGAAGTCGGCGGGCTGGAGGCGGTAGGCGGTCTGGCCATTGACGATCTCCGGCAGGCCCTGGTTCGGCATGAGGGAAATCCGGCGCGGCCAGTTGTGCTGGAGCCAGTGGACGTGCGAGGTCATGTCGGCCGGCCCGGTGGCGCAGTTGAGGCCGAAGGAGAAGAGCGGGAACGGCTCGACGGTGACCGCCGCGGCGGCGATATCGGTGCCGACGAGCAGCGTGCCCGTGCGTTCGACCGTCACCGAGACCAGCACCGGGATTTCGCGGCCGAGTTTTTCCATCGTCTCGAAGACCGTGACGAGGCCCAGTTTGATCTGGAACAGGTCCTGGCAGGTCTCGAAGAGCAGCAGGTCCACGCCGGCGGTGAGCAAGGCGACGAGTTGCTCGCGATAGGAAGCGACGAGCTTGGCCGGCTCGATATGGCCGAGCGAGGGGAGCTTGGTGCCGGGGCCGAGCGAGCCGCAGACCCAGCGGCCGGGCCGGCCCGCGATGGCGGCGCGCGCGTTGGCGACCGCGGCGGCGTTGATTTCCGCGACGCGCTGTTCGAGCCCGTATTCCGCCAGCACGACGCTCGAAGCGCCGAAGGTATTCGTCTCCACGACCTGGGCGCCGGCCTCGAGGAACGAGCGGTGCAGGCCTTGAATCGCCTCCGGCGCGGTCACGTTCAGCAGCTCGTTGCAGCCCTCCTTGCCGTCCCACACGGCGGCAGGCAGCTGCATCCGCTGGATGTTCGTCCCGGTGGCCCCGTCGAAGATCAGCACGTCTTGTTCAGTGAGTTTCACGCCGCGGAAGCTACCCGAAACGGCGCCGTTTTCCAAGGCTGGTAAAGTGGCCGACGCGATTTCCCGGGCTGGGAAAGGTTTGACGCGCCGGCGGGTGCGTGGTAGGCAAACGCCGGTGTGGTGATAGGCGCCCCAACATGCGGAACACGGTGCGAATCCGTGGCGGTCCCGCCGCTGTGACCGGGTACGCGGGCTGCGGTCCTCTCCGTGAGGACGTCACTGTGCCGGCTGCAACCGGCGCGGGAAGACGGCAGCGCTGGCGGTTGATCCGGGAGCCAGAACACCTGTTTGGGCGCCATAATTTAGATCGCGGAATCTGATGGCAAAAGGTTCCGGTTTGCCGGCATGGGTCTGGCAGGCCGGAACCTTTTTTGTTGGGAAGGAAACGCATATGAATCTGTTGGAGACAACCTTGCAGAGCATCCGGCCGGTGCCGGAGGCCCAATATGCTGCAGCCCAGGACCGTCTGGATAATCTGACCAAGCCGCGGCGCAGCCTGGGCTATCTGGAGGAACTGGCGGCGCGCTATGCCGCGCTCCGCAACGAGGTGCGCCCGCAGATGGGCGGCAAGCGCGTCTGTGTTTTTGCCGGCGACCACAAGGTCACGGCGGAAGGCGTCAGCGCCTACCCCTCGGTGGTCACCCAACTCATGGTGAAGAATTTTCTCGGCGGCGGCGCGGCGATCAATGTGCTTGCGCGCCGCGCGGGCGCCGAGGTGGAAGTCATCGATATCGGCGTGGATGGCGACCTGGGCGCGCTGCCCGGATTGCTCGCGCGCAAGGTGAAGAGCGGTGCCGACAACATCGCGCGCGGCCCGGCGATGTCGCTCGCGGAGTGCCGGCAGGCGGTGGAGGTGGGCATTGAGTGCGCCCAGGCCGCGGCGCTCGCGGGCGTGACGCTGCTCGGCACGGGCGAGATGGGCATTGGCAACACCACGCCAGCCGCGGCGTTGTTCGCGACGCTGCTCGATCTGCCGGCGGCGGAAGTGACCGGGCCGGGCACCGGCCTCGACCCCAGCGGCGTCGCCGCGAAGGCGGCCGTGATCGAGCGCGCGCTGTTGACCAACCGCGAACGTTGTATCACTCCGCTCGGCGCCTTGGCTGCGGTGGGCGGACTGGAAATCGCCGGACTTTGCGGCCTGTGCCTGGGCGCGGCGGCCGCGCGCATCGGTGTGGTCGTGGATGGCTTCATCGCCAGCGCGGCGGCGCTCGTCGCCCTGCGGCTTGCGCCGGAGGCGAAGGATTACATGTTCTTCGCGCACATGAGCGCCGAGCCCGGACACCACAAGTTCTTTGCGAGCGAGGGGCTGCGGCCGGTCGTGGACCTCGGTATGCGGCTGGGCGAGGGGACCGGCGCGGCCATCGCCATGCAGATCATCGAGGACGGCGTCGCGGTCCTCCGCGAGATGGCGACCTTCGCTGAAATCGGCATCACGCCCGGCGCGTGAGGGAAGAATTGAGCATTGGAGCACTGGAGTAATGAAAAGCGAGCGGCTGCAAAATGAATGAAAATGATTTGGTTCCTCCAACACTCCAGGACCCCCCAACGCCATCGCTCCGTGGGCTGGTCACGGCGCTGCGGACCTTGACGGTGCTGCGCGTGCCGGGGCGCGACGCGGCGTCGCTGGCCTCCGCGCTGCCGTGGTTCCCGCTCGTGGGGTTGCTCGTCGGCGGTATCGTGGGCGTGGCGTTCATCGGCCTGTTCCATTACCTGCAATGGTCCACCGGGGCGGCGGCGCTCGCTGTGCTGATTTCCGCATTGCTCACCGGCGGGCTGCATTTCGACGGCCTCGCCGATGCCGTGGATGGCTGGCGTGGCGGTCGCACACGCGAGCGGCGGCTGGAGATCATGAAGGACTCGCGCATCGGCGCCATGGGCGCGCTGGCGCTGGTGCTCGCGCTGCTGTTGCAAGTCGTCGCGCTGACGCATCTCGCCGACGCCGCGCGTTACGCGCTGCGCCTGGTGCCGCTGGCGTTCATCCTCTCGCGCCTCGCGATGGCGCTGCTCGCCGTCAGCCTGCCCTACGCTCGCGCCGAAGGCGGCACGGCCGAGCTGTTTGTCAAAGGCGCGCGCGGCCGGCATTTCATCACCGCGCTCCTGTCGGCCGCGATCCTGTGCGGGGTGCTGGGTGGCGCATCCGGCCTGCTTGCGGTGGTCCTCGCCGTGCTGCTCGCGCTGGCCCTGCGCGGCTGGATGCTGAAAAACTTTGGCGGGGTCACCGGCGATCTGCTCGGCTGTGCCTGCGTCGTCGTGGAAACCGCGCTGCTGCTCGCGCTGGCCGCCGCCGCGCCGCTGCTGCCGCCCGCAGTCTTTGCAGTGGCGTGCTTTACTGCGCACTGATCCAAGGCTCGGATAAGCGGGTGGATGAGTTTCCAAGCCTTGGAAATCCTGCTACAAACGCAGCACTTTCATGTGTGCCACGTCATCCAGTTGGTTCCGTTGCGGCGCCGTCGTGCTCTGCAGCGTCGCGCTCGCGCCGGTGTTGGGGCAGGAACACGACTTCATCGCCAGCTTCGCGCCGACGGTGACGAACACCAGCCGAGGGCCGGTGGCCGTGCCGATCGAGATCCATCAGGAGGCCAAGATCATCCTGGTCCGCGCCCGGTTCGGGAAAAATCTCGAGGGGCGCTTCATGGTGGATACCGGGGCGGCGATGACGATGGTGACGCCGGCCTTCGCGAAAAAGTTATGCGCCGAATTTCCGCGGGTCAACAACTGGAGCGCCGCGGCGGCGGGCAAGGTGGCGGCCCCGCGGAGCGTGCAGGTGCCGCTGCTCACGCTGGGCGCGATGCGGTTCGAGGAGTTCACCGTCACCACCGCTTCGCTGGAGCACCTCTCCAAGCCGCTGAAGACGCAGCTCGACGGAATCCTGGGCGGCAACGTTCTTTTTGCGCGGCGCTGCGCCTTCAGCGTGATCAGCCGCCGGCTGGTGCTCGATGCCGCCGTGCCGCCCGGCGTCAAGCCGGTCGCGTGCGCGGCGGGCGGCTGGGCCATCGGCGTGCCGGTGACGCTGGACGGGCAGACGAAATATTTCCTGCTCGATAGCGGCGCCTCGCGCAGCGTGCTGCCGGACCGCGAATGGCATGGCGCGGTGGTGGAAACCGGGCGCGCGATGCGCGGGGATATGCAAGAAACGCTGACCGGCCTGAAGACCTGCACGGCGGTCATCAAGGACCTGCGCGTCGGCGAGGCGCCGGTGCCGTGGCTCAAGCTCACCCTGATCGAAAGCCCCAAACGCCTGCTCGGCGTGGACTTCATCAGCCACTATCTGCTGACGATTGACGCCGAGCAGGGCCAGCTCTGGCTGCAGCCGCCTTCGCCCTACGTGCAGTGATTCTGCCGCGGCGGGTTCGCCGTCGGCGGCCACAGGCCGCCGCTACAGAAGAAAGCTAATCCGCTCGCTTTTGTAGGGGCGCAGCTTGCTGCGCCCCATGTGCTGTGCACACGAAACGAACGGGTGCCGTGGTTCGGCAGGCTCGCCACCGTCAAGCGGCGCTCCTGCCAGTGGCGGAGATACAGTCCGATTATTTCCCGGCGCGGAATTTGTAGAGCTTGGCGCCAATTTCGCGTGCGGCGGCGACGGTCTCGGGGTAGGGGTTGTCGCAGACATCCACGAAGCCGATCTGATAATTCTCGCCATCGAAGCGCCCGGAGAGGGGCTCGTCGCGATACTCGAACCAGTGCGCGCCGACGATCAACGGATTTTGCAGCGCGCC
Source organism: uncultured Lentisphaerota bacterium (assembly GCA_903912445.1). Lineage (GTDB taxonomy): Bacteria > Verrucomicrobiota > Kiritimatiellia > CAIQIC01 > CAIQIC01 > DP16D-bin41. The sequence continues at coordinate 31,306 of CAIWHP010000180.1, read as the reverse complement.
TTCGAGATAGGCCCGGTATTTCTCGGCGCGATCGTTCTGGTCTTTCGTCGCCTTGAGGCCGGTGTGGAACAGGCCGCGATCGAGCGCGCCGAAATGATATTCGCCAATGATCATGGGCAGTTCCAACCCCTCCGGCAGCTTGTCCTTGGCTACGCTGTAGTCATAGCGGTTGAAGCTGAGCACGTCGCAGAACCTGGCCGCGGCGCGCACGGCGAGCTCGTTTTTCCATGCGAAACGGCAGCCGAGATACAGCTGCTGCGGCGCGATGCGCTTGACCTCGGTGCGGCAGGTCTCGAAGTAGCGCTCGGCGATGCGCGTGTAGAACGCGGCGAGGTCGCCCTTGGCGCGCTTGGCGTCGGGCGCGGTCTGCGCGGCGCGCAGCGCATCCCACGACGCGTGCCGGGTGCCCCACGCGGCGTTGAGCCGGGCGATGTCGCCGTATTTCTTCTGGAGATCGCCAAGGAAGGCTTGCTTCGCCGGCTGGTCGGCGGGCGATTGGAGCGCGGCCTCGGCGAGCGAGGTGTCGTGTCCCCACGCGAGTTCGTTGTGAATGAAGACCCCGAGGCACCACTTGTCGCCGGCGGCCTGGCTCTTGGCGAACGCCTTGCGCAAGGCCTCCGCGAACTCGGGATGGAAGGGGTCGGGGAACTGGCCCCAGTAGCCGCGCGAGCCGGCGATGGGAGGCGACCAGGCGCTGAGGGTGCAGACGTAGGGCGTGCGACGTTGCGCGATGACGCTCCACTCGGACCAGTTGCCGATCGTGTTATAGCCCCAGCTCGCGAGCCGGCGGTGGACGCGGTCGGCGTCAAGCTCGCGCCAGTCGGCGCCATATTTCCGCCGCAAGTTCGCGCCGACGAAGTTGAACGTCTCGATGCGGTTCGCGTCCTTGTAGTAGCCCACCGGCGCGCGGCCGCGCCTGGCGTAGAACTCGGCGAACTCGCCGGTGCGCGGCGGCAGCTTCTCGAAATAGTTGGTGCGGTCGGTCAGGGGCGTCTCCGAACTCGGCCTGACGCAGTCCATGCCTTGCGACCAGAACAGGCGGCCCTCGGGATCCACGAGCCACCAGCGGCCGTCGTGCTTCGCGGTGCGGAAAAAGCCGGTGGCTTCCAGCTGCGGGCCGGCGGCCCAGCCGCCGTAGGTGTCGCGGTCGGCGGGCGCGGGATGCGCCGCGAGGTCGGCGTCCTCGGCCTTCAAGCGCGCGGCGAAGGCCGCCGTGCCCGGCAGCTTGCCGGGCCAGTCGCCGTGTTTGAACTGGCCGAGTTCATCCACGAACGGCAGGAAGGTGCCGGCGTCGAGGGTGGGGATGGCGCCGCTGTTCGCTGTCTCGATGCGCAGTAATTCAAACACCGCCGGCTGGGCGGGCTTCGCCAGAAAAACGAGCAGGCGCTTGACATGGGCGGTATCCAGTTCCTGCCCGGCGCCCGGTCCGCCGCGCAGCCCGATCAACTTCAGGGGCTGCGTGAGCCGGAACGGCAGCGCGTTCAGGCCCACCGCCACGACGCCCTTACTGTGCGGCGCGATGGTCCCGGTGCCGTGCGCCGCCTGGTCGCGCGCGACATCGTCCATGCGGACATGCAGGAGGAGCGGTTCAGCGCCCGGGTTGCCGATATGCACCAGCAATGTTTGCGCCTGTGAAAAGTCCCACGTCTCGCGCGCGGGCCGGATGGTGACGCCGGGCCACGACGCTTTCGCCTTCGTGGTCACGCGCATCACGCCGGACGTGGCCGCCGAGAGCGTCGCCTCGTTCGGCGTGATGCGCGCGCGGCTCTCCGGCTGCCCGCAGTCCACGACCAACGTCACCGGCTCCGCCGCGCCCGTCGCCAGCGCGCCGCCGAGAGCCAGACCGAGAACATATTTTTGCAGATTCATGCCGGTTTCCCTTCGCGCGGTTCCTTCGCACAAACCCGCGGCGGCGTCAATCGTTTCCAAAGCTTGGCAACCTGCTGCGCATCCGCTAAACAATGCTGAGTTACAACCTATGGGAGCAAACATGCGGCATAGCATTCTCGCGGTGATGGCCGTGTTCGCGCTGGCGGGCGCGGCGCGGGCGGGTGAGCCGGGCGCGATCACGATCCAGGCCGACAAGCCCGGCGTGGAGACGAGTCCCTCACTCTACGGTATTTTCTTCGAGGAAATCAGCCATGCCGGCGACGGCGGGCTCTATGCAGAGATGCTCCAGAACCGCTCGTTTGAGGAGACCGTGCCGGTTGAGGGCACGACGCTGGTGGATGGTCGTTGTGTTGCGCCGGATCTGCCGCACTATCTCGGCGTCAAGGAGTCCAAGCGCCGTCCGAACGGCAAGCCGTGGTCGCAGGAGTGGAAGTTCGCTTCACCTTGGCCAGCGTGGTCGCTCGACGGTGTGGCCAGCCTCTCTATCGAGACGCAGCATCCGCTCTTCCCCAGCAATGCGCATTACCTTCGGCTCAAGAGCACCCAGCCTGGAGCCAAGCTGTTGAACGAGGGCTATTGGGGTGTCGCGGTGCATAAGGATCGGCCCTATGACTGCTCGTTCTATGCGCGCGTCGCGGATGGTGCGGGCGGCGGTGTGAAGATCGGTGTGCTTGGTGCCGATAGTCGCGAACTGGGTACGGCGGTGATCGCCGACGTGGATTCCAAGGATTGGAAGAAGTACACCGCGAGTTTTCCAAGCCTTGGAACCGATGCGCACGCGAAGTTCTTCCTGCAACCGCAGACGGCGGGCGCGCTCGATCTCGACATGATCTCGCTCTTTCCGCGGAACACCTTTAAGGATCGTCCCAACGGGTTGCGCGCCGATATCGCGCAGAAGCTCGTCGACTTGAAGCCGGCGTTCATGCGCTTCCCCGGTGGCTGTGTGGTCGAGGGTGCGACCTACGCCAACCGCTATCGCTGGAAAGAAACCATCGGCGACGTGGCCGCACGTCCCGGCCACTGGAGCCTCTGGGGCTACCGCAACACCGATGGTCTCGGCTACCACGAGTTCCTCCAACTCTGCGAGGACCTCGGCGCGGCGGGCATGTTTGTGTGCAGCGTCGGCCTCGCGTGCGAATTCCGCAACGGCGACTTCGTAGGCGGCGCGCAGCTCGACGTCGAGTTGCAGGACGCGCTCGACGCCGCCGAGTACGCGCTCGGCGGGCAGGATACCAAGTGGGGCGCGCTGCGCGCGAAGGCCGGGCATCCCGCGCCGTTCCCGCTGCAGTTCGTCGAGATCGGCAACGAGAACCATGGGCCGCTGTATGACCAGTATTACAACAAGTTCGCCGCCGCCTTCCGCAAGGCGTGGCCGCAGCTCAAGCTGATCTTCAACGGCGGTGTTGCTGATACGCCTCCGGACCAGAGCGTGCGGAACATCGATCTGTTCGACGAGCACTATTACAAGGATGCCGACTTCTTCTTCGAGAACCAGCACCGCTATGACACCGCGTCGCGCCAGCGCGGCTATGACCTCTACGTGGGCGAGTTCGCGTGCAACAAGGGCGTCGGCCGCGGCAACCTGCGCGCCGCGCTCTCCGAGGCCGCGTTCATGCTCGGCATGGAGCGCAACAGCGACCTGGTCAAGCTGTGCAGCTATGCGCCGCTGTTCTTCAATGTCAACAAGCTCAACTGGCCGGTGAACATGATCGGCTACGACAGCGCGACCAGCTTTGGCCGCAGCACCTACTACGCGCAGGCCCTGCTCGCGGAGCACCGGCCGGATGTGAACCTGACCGCGGCGATCACGCCGCCGGCGGGGATGGATCCGAAATATTTCGCCGCGCTCGCCGGCCTTGACCGCAAGGCGAAGGAAATTGTGCTGCGCCTGGTCAACGGTGTTGAACAACCGCAGCAGGTCAAGGTGAGCATCGGCGGCGCGCAGGTGGATCCGCAGGGTGGGGGACGGATCATCACGATGAGCGGCAAGCTGACCGAAGAAAACGACGAAAAGAATCCGCAACGCATCGCGCCGCTGTGCAAAGGCTGGCAGGCGCCGGGCCAGGCATTCACGCTCGATCTGCAGCCGGCTTCGCTGACGGTCGTACGGATTCCGATCAAGTGATGTGGTTGGCGGACGCAGAAGGTAGGGACGGCGCGCCGCGCCGTCCGCTCCTTGAGCGCCGATGATGGGCAGAACTTAATATGCAGAACGGAAAAAAGACAATCCGCTGGGGGATCATCGGCTGTGGCGCGGTGACCGAGGTGAAGAGCGGGCCGGCGTTCCCGCGTGTACCCGGCAGCCAGCTGGTGCTGGTGATGCGACGCACGCCGGAACTGGCGGGGGATTATGCCCGGCGCCATGGCGTGGAGCGCTGGACGAACGACGCGGTGGCGCTGATCCAGGACCCCGAGGTGGATGCGGTTTACATCGCCACGCCGCCCGGGTCCCATGCGGAGTTGGCGCTGCAGGTCGCCGCCGCGGGCAAGCCGGCCTATGTCGAGAAGCCGCTGGCGCGCTGTGCCGCCGAGTGCGAGCGGATCATCGCCGCCTTCCAGGCGGCCCGGCAGCCGCTGTTCGTCGCCTACTACCGGCGCGCCTTGCCCTATTTCTTGGAGGCGAAAGCATTGCTGGCGTCCGGCGTGCTGGGCCGTGTGACGGGGGTCAATGTCCGGCTGCAAACCAGCGGCTGTCGCAACGTGGATCCAGCGAACCTGCCCTGGCGGCTGATCACCCAGGAGAGCGGCGGCGGCCTGTTCATGGACGTGGCCTGCCACACCCTCGACATCCTGGACTTCCTGCTCGGTCCGCTGGAGGATGTCTCCGGCTGCGCGACGCGCCGTCCGGATGCGCCCTATGCGGTGGAAGATCACGTCGAGATGCGGTTCCGCATCGGTTCGGCGGCCGGCGATGGCCTGTGGGACTTCTGTGCGCTGGCGCGCGAGGACGAGATCGTCATCCGTGGCGAGCACGGCAGCCTGCGCCTGGCGACGTTCACTTCGCCGGTGCTGACATTGGAAACAGAAGACGGCATCCAGAAGATTGAGCGGCCGCATCCGCCAACTATCCAAGAACCCCTCATCGGCACCATCGTCGCAGAACTGCTGGGTCATGGAAAATGTCCGAGCACCGGCGAGTCCGCGTTGCGCACCGCGCGGGTGATGGATGCCGTGCTGGCCGGCTTCTACCAGGGCCGCGCCGATCGTTTCTGGGAATGTGCATCCACCAAACCCTGAGCACGCTCCGACGCGGCAGGCTACCCCCGCTTTCTGGCAAAGATGAAGGAGTGCGGATCCTGATTGCTTTTGGTGACGAAGACCGAGAGCTCGATGTCTGCAAAGCCAAGCTTGGGCAACACGTCGTAGAAATAGTCCAGGGGATAGCACAGCCACTGCATCGGCGGCTTCACGAGGCCATAGTGCATCAACAGGCGCTTGCCGCGTCCGCGCAGGACGCCCAGCGTCTTCAGGGCGGCATAGGACAGGCGCAGGATTCTTGAACGCATGGGCCAGCGATACACCGGCAAATGGATCATCAGCGTCCCTCCCGGTTTGAGGATTCTGGAGATTTCCTCAAAGTACCTGCTGGCGACGGGGATGGCATCGAAATGCTGGAACACATGGGCGGAGAAGACCGAACATACCGATTGATCGGCCAAGGGAATCGTCTGGCCGTTCGTGAGCTGAAAGGCCACGGATGCGCCCGAAATATGCTGCTGGGCGTACGCGATCATTTTTTCGGAAACATCGATGGCCTCCACGCGGTTGAAGTAGGTGGCCAGCTGGCGCGTAAGGCGACCGGCTCCGCAGCCGATCTCCAAGCAGCTTTCCCGGTTCACGCCGTATTGTTCCCAGTGCTTTGAAAAGTCCTGCCAGTCCAAGGCGCCCAGCTGATAAAACTCCTCATCGGTCCAGGGACTGGAGCCGTCTTTGGCCTTGTTATCCCAGGCAGCCACGCCGAACAGGGGATCGCGTTCGCCCCATTGCTTCCATTCCTGGTTCGAGGCCGGTTCTTTCATCAGCTGTGCCTTGCCTGGACCGCCAGCGCTCGTCAGAATTTCACGGAGATGGCGGGTTGGCCGTTTTCGACGAAATCGACCGAGGTGAGGCCGGCGCGGGGGATGGTGAGGATCATCGGGCAGGCATAGGTTGTGGCCGGGGTCTGCTTGACCGTGGTCGTGTAGCGGATGACCATAACGCTGTTTTCATTGGTCACGCTTTGCACCTTGTACGCGGTGTAGAATTTTCCTTGGTGGACGACAAGGGCGACAGCCTGCTTGGTGAAATCCGGCGGCGGCATCTTTTTCTTCTGCCACATCACCGCGGCATGGCCAAAGTATTTGTCGAATTGCTGCTGGTCTTTCACCAGCAGGTGATGCGCCGCCTTGTCGAGGCCGGAGTCGTTCTTGATGAACAGGCTCTGCAGCGGCTCGGGGGTGACCGCGCCGGCGCGGAGCGCGCAGGCCATCAGCCCCAGCCACGCCAACCTTCCGAACTTGGTAAAATCCTTCATCTAGCCTCACGGGTTCCGATTTTCGTGGCGGCAGTATCGGTCAAATTCGGATGGGGTCAAGTGGAAACAAAACGCTTTAGTCTCCGCGGGGAATCGGCTATCGATAACGCCCATGAACTCACCTTTTTCACCTGTGCCCCGGCGGCGGTTCGGGCGCACGGGGCTGGCCATGCCCGTGCTGACCTGCGGCGCGATGCGCTTCCAGCAGGCCTGGGACGATGCCGCGCCGATCACGCCGGAGTGCCAGGCGAACGTCGAGGCGTGCGTCCAGCGCGCGCTGGAGCAGGGCATCAACCACATCGAAACGGCGCGCGGCTACGGGACCTCCGAGGCGCAGCTCGGCCGGCTCCTGCCGCAGCTGCCGCGCGAGCAGTTCATCCTGCAGACCAAGGTCGGGCCGGACGCCGACCCGGCGAAGTTCAAGGCGGACTTCGAGCTGTCGCTCCGCAACCTGGGCGTGGAGCACGTGGACCTGCTCGCGCTGCACGGCCTCAACAACCAGGAGCGGCTGGACTGGTCGCTGCGCAAGGGCGGCTGCCTCGATGCGGCGCGGCAGTTCCAGCGCGAGGGCCGCTGCCGGTTTATCGGCTTCGCCTCGCACAACACGAGTGGGGTCGTGCTCCGCGCCGTGGAAAGCGGCGAGTTCGATTATGTCAACCTGCACTGGTACTACGTCAATCCCTTCGCGTGGCCGGCGGTGGCGGCCGCGGCCCGGCGCGACATGGGGGTGCTGATCATCAGCCCGAACGACAAGGGCGGCAAACTTTACGCGCCGCCGCCGAAGCTGGAGCAGCTGTGCGCGCCGCTGACGCCGATGGCCTTCAACGACCTCTTCTGCCTGGCGCGCCCGGAACTCCAGACCCTGAGCATCGGCGTGGCGCGGCCCGGCGATTTTGATGCGCACCTGGCGGCGCTCACGCAGCAGGCCGATGCGGCCCTGCAGCGACAGGTGGCGGCGCGGCTCGACGCCGAGCTGGCGCGGGTCTGCGGCGCGGACTGGATGCGGCGCTGGTTCGAGGGACTGCCGGAGTGGGAGGACGTGCCGGGCCACATCAACCTGCTCGAGATTTTGCGGCTCTGGAATTTTGCGCGCGGGCTCGACATGCTTGCGTTCGCCAAGATGCGCTACAACCTGCTCGGCCAGGCCGAGAGCTGGTTCCCCGGGCAAAATGCGGCGCAGGTGCGGCAGCTGGACTTGCGCGCGGCGTTGAGCCGCAGCCCGTTCGCCGCGCAAATCCCCGACCTGCTTGCCGCCGCCCATGAGGCGCTGTTCGACAAACCTGTGCAGCGGCTGAGCCAAGCGGATTGAAAGGGTAGGGCGGGCGCGCCGCGCCCGCCGAAGCACCTACCACTTGCGCTTGCGCGTGCCGCGACGCGTCGCGGCACAAAAGCGCGGATACGTCCGCGCCCTCCAACGCAAACACAGCCACCGCTTTCTTCACACTTTTTCATGGGCGGGGTTTCCAACCCCGCCCACACTTTTGATCTGCTCTTGTGTAGCGGCGGTCTGCGACCGGCGACGGCGGCCATTGGCCGCCGCTCCCAGCTAGACGGACGCTTGCGATGGGAACAGTCTATGTTTGTAAGAATGCAAAAGCGGTGGCGTGCTGTCGCAGCACACCACCGCTTTTGATTCCAGCCGCGCAGCGCGGCAGGCTCAGCCGATCTTGACAAAAGCAGGCGCTTCGTCGTGCTTGCCCGCTTCGATCTTCTTCGAGGTATCCACCGTCACCTCGCCTTTGTCATCCACGGTGATGGCGAGGCGATCGAGGCCGCGTTTGGCGGGGGGGCGGGTGACCGAGCCGTCGAGCGCGAACTGGGCGTTGTGGCGCGGGCAGATGATTTTCTCGACGCCGGTTTTGCCGCTCAACTGGACATCGGTCCGATGCGTGCAGAAGGCCGAGAGGGCGTAGATGCGGTCCTTGCCGCGTACGACGAAGAAACCGTGCGTCACGAACTTGTTGTCCAAGCCTTCCTTGGTGAAGCTTTTCAGGGCGCCAATTTTCACCGGCCCGGTCTTCGCCGTTTCCGCGCGGCCCGCCGGCGCGAACAGCAGACACGCACAACCCGCTCCCGCCACCAAGAATTCACGTCGTTTCATTTTCAGCTCCTAGTTGCCGGGCGTGTTGCGCCGCGGACGAGGCGCCAAATTAGATTTTCGCGGCCCGATGTCAAGCCGGCGTGGGAAAAATCTTCCGGCGCCGCCGCGGCTCCGGTACACTCCGCCGCTCATGCTGCGATTCATCATACGGCGCGTGTGGCAGATGATCCCGACTGTGTTCGGGGTCATCCTGATCACCTTTGTCCTGTTCAACGTGGTCGGCGGCAGCCCGGCCACGATGACGCTTGGCAAGCATGTGAGCCCGCGCGCGCTGGAGGAGTTCGACGAGCAGCGCGGGTTCAACAAGCCGCTGTTCTTCGGCGGGTGGGCCAAGACCCGCGCCCTGGCCGCGGAGACGTTCGCGCAGAATGCCGGCGCGTGGCGCTCCGGCGGCGAGTTCATCGCGCACTCCGGGCTGCGCCTCACCAATGCCGTCACCGTGCCGCTGGCCTTCCCGCTGCAGGCGACGAACACCTACCGCCTGACGCTCACCTACCGCCTGACCGAAGGCGCGGAGGCCGTGTTCCACGGCGTGGAACCGCAGACGCTCGCGTTTTCCAAGACTTGGAAAACCGTCGCGCTCGACTTCCGCACCGGCGCCCAGCCGACTGCGACCGACCTGGTCGTCCGCGTGACGGGCGGCGCGCTCGACCTGCGCGCCGTGCAGTTGCAGCGCGGCATGCGCAACCCGTTCGACTCGCAGCTGGCCTTTTACCTGGGCCAGCTGGCGCACCTGGACTTCGGCGTGTCGAGCAGCCTGAACCAGCCCGTCAGCACGCTGTTGAAGCAGGGGGTGGGGCCTTCGCTGATGCTGATGTTCCCGATTTTGCTCGGCGAGGAGCTGTTCGCGATCGTGCTCGCCTTGGGCTGCGCCTTCTACCGGAATTCCCTGCTGGACCGCTCGCTGGTGGTGATCGCCGTGGCGCTGATGAGCATCAATTACCTCGCGTGGATTGTCGGCGGGCAGTTTGTGCTGGGCCAGAAGCTGGGCTGGTTCCCGGTGTGGGGCTTCGAGTCCTGGACCTACCTGGTGCTGCCGGTGATCATCGGCATCATCAGCGGGCTGGGCGGCAACCTGCGCTTCTACCGGACGATCATGCTCGACGAGATGTACAAAGATTACATCCGCACCGCCATCGCCAAGGGCGTGAGCAAGTCCGGGGTGCTCTTCAAGCACGTCCTGAAGAACGCGATGATCCCCATCGTGACCAACGTGGTCATCGCGCTGCCGTTCCTCTACACCGGCAATTTCTTGCTCGAAAATTTCTTCGGCATCCCGGGGCTGGGCTACCTCGGGATCAACGCGATCAACTCCGCGGACGTGGACGTGGTGCGCGCCCTGGTCTTCATCGGCGCGGTGCTGTTCGTCGTTGCGAACCTGGTGACCGACCTGCTCTACGCTTGGCTGGATCCGCGCGTGCGGCTGGAGTGAGCAGAAACTGCCGATGGAAGATTGCCGGGTGAAGATTTGCAGCAGGAAATAGATTGAAAGCATGAGCACGACAGCTTCAGAAGTGCAGGGACGCTCGCTCTGGGGCGATGCGTGGCAGCAGCTGCGGCGCAGCCGTCTCGCGCTGGCCTGCCTGTGGATCATCGGCCTCTATGGCGTGGCCGCGCTGTTTGGCGAGGGCCAGTACCTGTACTACCATTGGCAGGACCGGGCGGCGCCTTACAATGCGACCCACCTGGACCTGCAATATCAGGCGCCGGCCCTCGCGCATCCCTGCGGCACCGACGGGCTGGGGCGCGACGTCGGCATCCGCCTGCTGCAAGGCGCGCGCATCGCCTTCCAGGTCGGCATCGTCACCTCGCTGATCGCGATCCCGATCGGCGTCATCCTCGGCTGTCTGGCGGGCTACTTCGGCGGGCGCACCGATGACGTCATCGTGTGGCTCTTCTCGACGTTTGCCGCGATCCCCGGCCTGCTGTTCATCTTTGCCATTGCGATGGTCGTTGGCAAGGGCCTGCTCGGCATCTATCTGGGCATCGGCCTGACCACGTGGGTCAACCTCTGCCGGCTGATCCGCGCCGAGGTGATGAAGCACAAGGCGCGGCCCTACGTGCAGGCAGCGCGCGCGCTCGGTCTGAGTCACGCCCGCATCATCTTCCGGCACATCCTGCCGAACGTCTTCCATATCGTCATTGTCACCTTCACCCTGCGCTTCTCCTACGCGATCGGCACGGAAGTCTTCATGAGCTTCCTCGGCATCGGCGTGCAGGGCGAGCCCTCGTGGGGCCTGATGATGAGCAACGCGCGCCTGCGCCTCTGGTACGGCGTCTGGTGGGAGATGGCCTTCAGCACGCTGGCCATCTTCGTGATCGTGCTTGCCTTCAACCTGCTGGGCGACGCGCTCCGCGACGCCCTCGACCCGCGCCTCCGCACCCGCGAAGGCTGAGTGGGCGTTCACCAAAATAAGCGTTTTGTGGGCGGGGCTTCCAGCCCCGCGAGACACCCCACAAAGGAATTGCGGGGCTGGAAGCCCCGCCCACAAAGCAATTCTGTCCGAGCCGCTTTCTATGACAGCGAGGCTTGCCGGGCGCCAGTATGACTTTATTTCGGCGCGTCGCGGGCGACGACCTCGGCCGGGAGCAGCAGTTCCGCGGCGGTACGCGCAAAGTAGGGCGGCACGGTCAGCAGGCGGACCGCGCCGCGCCCGAAGCGGATGCTCCACAGCTTCCCATCCTCGCCGTCGGGCACGGCCACGCTGTAGTAGTTCGGCGCCCGGCCGTTCAGCCAGAACAACGGCCGCCCTGCGGAATCGCGCACTTCGCCATGCTCGCCGCCGAACAACCCGATGACCTTGGTGCCCCTGGGCACATAGAAATAGAGGAGCCAGTGGTCCGTGTAGCTCGCGCTCATCGGCGCCGTAGCGTCGGACTTGATCGACCACGGGAGGCCGGCTTGCGCCTGGACCAAGGTGCGGTCGCCACCATCGCTGACCGTCACCTTGTAGAGACCCGGCTCCCGGATGGCCAGTTTGACAGCATGTTCCTTGCCGTCGGGCGGCGCGCTGTGGTCTTCGGCGGTGAGCGTCTCGCGCTCGCCGGTCTGGCTCGCACCTCCCAACTTGCGTAGTTCGACACGGATGTTGCCACGGTCACGGTAGTGTGCGATCAAGCCGCCGGTGATCAGGAACTCCAGCACGGTGGGCGCCTGCTCGACCCGGGTGAAAAAATCCTGCTTTCCGCGGCCTGCCCCGAAGCTGCCGGCCTGAACCGCTGGCAACTTGAGCGCAGCGGCGCTGACGAGATCCTCGCTGAATGCGACCGGCTTAAAACCGACCTCCGTGAGCGGGTTGCGCGCCTGGCCCTCGGTCATGAAGCGTTCCAACTCCTCCGCCGTGAACGGTGCGCTGGATTTCCAGGGGTTCTTGCCCTCAGGCACGCCCCAGCGTGCCTCGGCCGGAATGCTCACGGTCTTGTCGCGCCCCGCGAGGTCGCGGTAGAGCGCCTTGGCGTGGATGAGCATGGTCGTGCGCATGCGATAGGCGTGGCGGATCAGTGCCTCAAACGCCTGCTGGCGCGCTGTGCCTTTCGCCTGCGCGTAGAGCTGGAACAGACCCACGTAGCGCGCGTAGAGCAGGAGCTCGTCGAGCCGCGCCTGGATGGCCGGGGCCGTCGTCAGCTTGCGCGCCTGCTCCAGCGAACGGAACATGCGGCCGAGCTGATCGCTGGCCACCAGATGGGGCAGGCCGCCATCGAGCTGGCGATAGAACTCGCGCATCGGCTCACGCGCCGGACCGAAGGCGCGGGCCAGGAAATCCTCCACCAATGCATCCGCCTGCGTCGCCTCTTGCGGATTCCAAAGCAGCCGCGCCGCCAGGTAATAGCCGAGGCCGTTCGGCCCCCAGTTGTCGCTCGACTCCGCCGACAGGAAGCGCGCCCCCTGCGCATGGAAGGCCGGGATCGTCCGCCTGAGGTAGTCGAGGTTGCCGCCGCGCGCCGCGCCGGGCAGGTCGCGGTCCCACGTGTTGACGCTGTAATACTCGCGGATGCCTAGCCGCGCGCCCTGCGCCGACCAGCCGGCGATCAGTTCATCGAGCGTATGGCCCCCTTTCAGGAACGCCGTCGCCACGCTGATGACCACCTGGGGGTGCGCCCGGATATGCGGCGGCGGCGAATGATAGTTGTAGGCATACATCCCGACAAGCGTGCCGGGCCGCTGCGCGTTCACCGCCGCGGCGACCACGTTCGCGAGCGTCAACGCGCGGTCGGTGATGGATCCCAGCCGCGCGCACGCCGCACACTCGCACCAGCCGCCGCCGTCGCTCGGATCGACCGACACGCTGTCGGGCGGCGGCTGTTGCTCCAGCTTGCCCAAGGCATCCGCGACCACGAGTTTTTGCAGGCCGGGATTCGCGATGCAGAACTTGGATGATTTCCGGACTCCGTCCACCAGTCCGAGGTATTCCGGGTGCGCCGCAAACTCCGCCTTGTTATGCGCGCGAATGCCGTCGTAGGCATGCCCGGTGTGTAATTCAAGGCCGCTGGTCGCGCGGTTTTTGGCGCACCAGTCGGCGTAGGGCCGCTGCGCATAATCCCACGGACCAAAGCCGTACCAGATGCGCCGCGCGAGATAGGCGGGATGTTCGCGCTGCGCCACCGCGATGCGCAGGTCACGTATGGCCGGGACCACTTCCCAATGTGGGCCGGGGAAGAACTGCCGGTAGCCCAGGCGGTGAAGCAGGTCCCAGACGGCGTGCTGCACGGCCAGCCCGGTCGCGCCGATCAGCCACAGTCCGTGCGCGTGCGATTGCAGCAGATAGTCTTCGCGCTGGGTCGGGTCGCCCGGGGTCACGGCCAGCTTGAGCGGTACAGCGGGGAAATCGTTTGCGCAGCCCACGGCCAGGCCGGCGGTGCCGTCGCCGTTGGTCACGCTGAACGTGGCGCCCGTGATGCGCGCGAGCTGGCGCGCCAGCTCCTGCGCCGCCGCCCGGGTTTCGGCCCCGGCCCCGGCCGCGACCACCACCGGCATCCGGGCGTGCCCCTCGGCGGCCACGGTCACCTCCGGCGCCACCGCCAGCGCCAGGCGCGGCAGCAACAGCACTAAAGCACACCCCGCACAGATTTTCATGGGCGCAGTCTAGCGCACTCATGCCCGTTTCCAAGGCTTGGAACTCGACGGGCCGGTTTTTCCAAGGCTTGGAAAAAGCGCGGGGCGTCAGTTTCGGGCCGTGAATATTTCCACACCCCGTGTTACAAAAACCGCCTGCAAAGGAGCACGACATGAAGAAGGCGATGCTGATGCTGGCGTGGATCGGGGCGGCGGTGGCGGCGCAGGCGGGCGACCTGACGCTGTGGTACACGCAGCCGGCCAAGAAGGGCATGAACGAAGGCCTGCCGGTTGGCAACGGCAAGTTCGGAGGCATGATCCTCGGCGGCGTGGAGCGCGAGGTGGTCCAGCTCAACGAGATCACCCTTTGGACCGGCTCCGAAATTTCCGCGGACGACTACAACAAGATGGGCTCCTACCAGAAGCTCGGCGATCTGGTGCTCGAACTCGGCGGCAGCGCGTCACCCGTGAGCCGGCCGACCGCACTCTGCGCCAGCGGGCAGAAGGCGTTTTTTGGACACGAGGAAGTCATCGCGGCCAGCGATGGCAAGGCGGAAACGAAGTGGTGCGTGGAGCATCAGAACCAGCCGGTGATCTGGGAGGTGCGTCTGCCGGAGTCGCGCGTGGTGAGCCAGTACACGCTGACTTCCGCGAACGATACGCCCAAGCGGGATCCCTCTGCGTGGGAGCTCGTGGGCTCCAACGATGGCAAACAGTGGACTACGCTCGACAAGCATCAGGACGAGCCGCCCTTTGCAAAACGTGGTGAAACCAGGAATTATGCGGCGAAGAACTCCACGGCGTACCGCGCCTATCGTCTGATCTTCCAGCCCAATGCGGGCCAGAAACATTTTCAGGTGGCGGAAATCATGCTGGTCGGCGTTTCGGCGGAAGCGACAGCCGCGATTTCCACGGCTGCAAATTATCGCCGCGCGCTCGATCTGAATGACGCGACGCATTCAGTTTCCTATCAGGATGGTGGCGTGACCTTCAAACGCGAAGCCTTCGCCTCGCATCCGGCGGGCGTCATGGCCATGCGTCTGACCGCCGACAAAGCCGGTTCGCACAGCGGCGAAATCTCGCTGCCGGGTGCGCATCAGGAGCAGACCGAGGCTGGGAGGAGCATGCTGACGTTCTCCGGCGCGTTGGACAACGGCCTGAAGTACTGCACCAAGCTCGTCGTGCTCAACGTTGGCGGCAGCGTCGAGGCGGCCGCAGACAAGCTGAAGTTCACCGGCTGCACCAGTGTCACGCTGTTGCTTGCGGCAGGCACGGCTTATGTGGCCGACCATGCGAAGAAATATCGCGGCGACGATCCGCGCAAGGCGGTCGAGCGGCGGCTCAAGGACGCGGCGAAGAAGGGCTTCGATGAACTGAAGGCCGAACACATCGCGGATTATCAGGCGCTGTTCAACCGCGTCGCGCTCGATGTGGGTTCGACGCCGGCCGAACGGCTCGCATTGCCGATCAACGAGCGCAAGGTGTTGCATGCGGAGCAGGGCGGCGATCCCGATCTGGAGGAAATCCTGTTCCAGTATGGCCGTTACTTGCTCCTTTCCTGCTCGCGTCCCGGCGGGTTGCCGGCGAATTTGCAAGGACTGTGGAACGACAGCAACAAGCCGCCGTGGCATAGCGACTATCATGCGAACATCAATATCCAGATGAACTACTGGCCGGCCGAGCCGGCAAATCTTTCGGAGTGCCACACGACGCTGTTCGATTTGATAACGAGTCAGTTGCCCGCGTGGCGCAAGGCGACGGCCGAGGAGAAACGTTTCCAGACTGAAGATGGGAAGGCGCATGGCTGGGCGGTGCGCACCTCGCACGGCATCCATGGCGATCAAGGCTGGCAGTGGGACGTGAGCGCGAACGCGTGGTACTGCCAGCATTTCTGGTGGCACTATGTTTGGACGGGTGACAAGGACTGGTTGAAGCGTGTCGCCTATCCGGTTTTGAAAGAGACCTGCGAGTTCTGGGTTGCGCGGCTCAAGGCGTTGCCGGATGGCCGGCTCGTCGTGCCCAACGGCTGGTCGCCGGAACACGGCCCGCACGAGGACGGCGTCAGCTATAGCCAGCAAATCGTCTGGGATTTGTTCAACAACTATGCCGCCGCGAGCACCGTGCTCGGCCTCGATGCCGACTACCGCGCGCAGATCACTGCGATGCGCGACAAGCTTGTCGGTCCGAAGGTCGGCAGCTGGGGCCAGTTGCTGGAGTGGATGGTCGAGAAGCAGGACAAGGTGCTGGACACGCCGAACGATCACCATCGGCACACGTCGCATTTGTTCGCGGTCTATCCCGGCCAGCAGATCAGCGTGAGCAAGACGCCGGAGTTTGCGGCGGCGGCGAAGAAGAGCCTCGATGCGCGCGGCACCGATGCGAAGAGCGATGTGCGCGAGTGGTCGTTCGCGTGGCGCAGTGCGCTCTACGCACGCCTCCACGATGGCGAGATGGCGCACCAGATGGTGCAGATGCTCTTCGCCAACCGCAACACCTGCCTGAATCTCTACGGGCTCCATCCGCCGATGCAGATGGACGGCAACTTCGGCATCACCGCCGGCATCTGCGAAATGTTGATGCAATCGCATGAGGGCGAAATCGTCCTGTTGCCGGCAATTCCGGCGTGTTGGGCCAACGGCAGCATCAAGGGCCTGCGCGCACGCGGCGGTTTCACGGTGGACATCGATTGGAAGGATGGCAAGGTCACCGGCTATCGCGTTTCCTCCACCGAGCCGCGCGAGGTGAAAGTCCGTGTGAATGGCGAGAGCAAGACGGTGCTGACGGATAAACGCTGACCAAGCGCCGCACACTTTTCCAAGGATTGGAACGTTGAACGACCAGTTTTCCCAAGTATTGGAAAAGATGAGAAAATGATGGGGCGCCTATCATGAATACGCCCGACGCCAAGCCCGTTGTGCAGCGGTTGCTTTCGGTGGATGCGCTGCGCGGGTTCGATATGTTCTGGATCATCGGCGCGGACGCGCTGGTCCAGGCGTTGAACCGCTTGGGACCGACGCCGGTCACCCAGTTTCTGGCGACACAAATGGAGCACGCCGATTGGGAGGGTTTCCGCTTCTACGATCTGATTTTCCCGCTGTTTCTGTTCATCGTCGGCGTCTCCATCGTGCTCTCGATGGACCGCCTGTTGGCGATGAGCGGGCGCAAAGGCGCGCTCATCCGCATCGCGAAACGCAGCGTGCTGCTCTTCGTGCTGGGCCTGTTCTTCTATGGCGGCGTGACGCGGGCGTGGCCGGACGTGCAGCTTGCGGGCGTGCTCCCGCGCATCGCGCTGTGCTACTTCGTCGTGGCGACGCTGTATGTGCTGCTGTCGCGCAAAGCGGTCGTCGGGGTGGCGGCGCTCTGCCTCGCCGGCTATTGGGCGCTGCTGATGTTCGTGCCATTCCCCGATGTGCGCCTGGAACATGGCAAGGTGGGTCGGAACGAATCGCAGGCGAAGGCGAAGACGCCGGAGGTTTTGCTCGCCAAGGTAGCCACGACCGTCCGCGGCACGTTCGAGGAAGGCCACAACCTGACGCACTACGTGGACTTCCGCTGGCTGCCGGGCAAAAAGCGGAACCTCTATTACACCAACGAAGGTTTGTTGAGCACGGTCCCCGCGGTGGCCACGACGCTGCTCGGCGTGATGGCCGGCTGGCTGCTGATAAGCACGCGGTGTAGCGGGAAGCAGAAAGCTGTGTGGCTGCTGGCGGCGGGCGGGGTGGGGGTTGCGCTGGGCCTGCTCTGGGGTTTGGAGTTTCCGATCATCAAGCGGCTCTGGACCTCGTCCTATGTGCTGCTGGCCGGCGGCTACAGTGCCGTGCTGCTCGGTGTGTTCTATCTCGTGGTGGATGTATGGCAGATGCGCGCGTGGTGCCTGCCGTTCGTGTGGATGGGCACGAATGCCATCACGATCTACCTCGTGGACAACATCCTCGGCGGCTTCAACGGCATCGCCGCGCGCCTGGTCGGCGGTGATGTGCAGCAATTCGCGGACGCGCACATCACGAAAGGCTGCGGCGACCTGCTCATCGCGCTGATGGGCTTGCTGATCGCGTTCTGGTTTGTCCGCTTCCTCTACAAAAACAAAATATTCCTGCGCGTCTGATGACGGCTTGTACTGGGACAGAACGACACTATGAGGACGTTTCCCTGTCTCGCCCGGGTGGCAAGGTTGCTTGCGCTGGTGACCAGTTTGCCGCCGCCGCCCTCGCCGTGAGCGGCAGGGGCGCGCCGAGCGCGGAGCCGGCGCGCATGGAGATCGAGAAAATCCTGAAAATACGGCGTGCCAGTGCAGGGGTTGAACGACTACGATGACCACGGCGATCCTGTTTGTCGCGACAGCAAGTGCTCCGCTAGCGGGTGTTGTTAGGTTTTTGCCGGCTATGCTGGACGACGCCATGGCTGGCCGGAATATGGCCTCCGGGAAAATGCTGATGCTGCACGCGGTTCGAAACGAAGAGTAGCAGAGAGGAAGCAAATGAACTCAGCCAACGTCACACCACAACGTTCAAGGCACAAACGAGGGCTCGCGCTGAAGCAGGCCTGTAGTCTCAGCGCGCTTGTGCTGATGGTGGGCGTGAGTCTGGCTGCGGAACAGGTTGATCCGCGCGTGCGGACCTACGTGATGCCGACGCGCATCGTTTGGTGTTCGGAAAAGAACGAGCAGTCTTCTGTGGCGAATGCGGAGATTTTGCTCAAGGACAAATACGGCCAGGTCCCGGAAGGTGTCTTTCTGGCAGGCTCCGGTTGCCGGCTTGAGAACAAGGGCGCGCCTGCAGCGGTGCTGGTGGATTTCGGCCGCGAGTATCACGGCGGGGTACAACTCGCTTCGGGTGGGCCGAGCGGGAAGGATGTGAAGGTGCGCGTGCGCTTCGGCGAGTCGGTGGCCGAGGCCATGGCCGAGCTGGGCGAGCGGGGGGCGTGCAACGACCATGCCATCCGGGACGGCGTGATGGATCTGCCGTGGCTCGGCACGCGCGAGATCGGCAACACCGGTTTCCGATTCCTGCGCGTGGATCTGGTCTCCAAGGGCGTGCTTAGCCTTGAAGCGGTGCGTGCCGTTTCGCTCATGCGGCCGATGGCGCAGCTCGGCGCGTTCACCAGCAGCGACGAGCGCCTGAACCAGGTGTGGGCCACGGCGGTCCGCACGCTGCACCTCTGCTGTCAGGACTATATCTGGGACGGCATCAAGCGCGACCGGCTGGTGTGGATGGGCGATATGCACCCGGAGGTGTCCTCGCTCATGGCCGTGTTCGGCCGGCAGGAGGTCTTGCCCGCGTCGCTCGACTACATGCGCCAGACCACGCCCGCCAACAAGTGGATGAATGGCATGCCCTCCTACACGCTTTGGTGGGTGCGCTGCCAGCACGACTGGTTCCGCTACACGGGCGACCTTGCGTATCTCAAGCAGCACCACGCTTACCTCAAGGCCGTGTTTGCCAACCTGGTGAAATTCATCGGGCCGGATAATCGGTGCGCACTGCCGGGCGGGTTTCTCGACTGGCCCACGCAGCACAACCGCAAGGCGGTCGATGCCGGCATGCAGGCGCTGATGCTGATGACCTTTGAAGATGGCGCACGGCTGGCGGGGACGCTGGGCGACACGGAACTGGCGGCGCAATGCAAGGCCGGCGCGGCCAAGCTGCGGCAGGTCACGCCCGCCCCCGAAGGCAGCAAGCAGGTGGCCGCGCTGCTGGCGCTATCGGGGCTGTCCGATGCCAAGGCGATGAATGCGCAGGTGCTGGCCCAGAACGGCGTGCAGGGCGTTTCGACCTTCTATGGCTATTACATGCTCGAGGCGATGGCCAAGGCGGAGAATGTGCAAGGCGGCATCAATACGGTGCGCGACTACTGGGGCGGCATGCTCGACATGGGCGCGACCAGTTTCTGGGAGGACTTCAATGTGGCGTGGACCAACAACGCGTTCCGCATCGACGAGCTGCCGGTGGCCGGCAAGAAGGATGTCCACGGTGACTACGGCGAGTTCTGCTACAAGGGCTTCCGGCATAGCCTCTGCCACGGCTGGTCATCCGGTCCGGCGGCGTGGCTCATCGCTCACGTTTTGGGCATTCAGCCGGTCGAGGTGGGCTGCAAGACCGTTCGCGTCAAACCATTCCTGGGCGACCTGACATGGGCCGAGGGCAGCTTCCCAACGCCGCTCGGCGTCATCAAAGTGCGGCACGAAAAGCAGGCGGATGGCACGATCAAGAGCGACATACGGGCGCCGGCAGGCATCAGCATTGTCAGAGAATAAGAGGAAAGGGCAGGGCGGGCTCGCCTACGGACCGCGCTGCAGGTCGTGCGCAACTTGCCGGAAGTTCCAAGGCTTGGAAAAACAGCGGTGCTGGTTTCCAAGGCTTGGACCTGACGATGCAATGATAACGAAAAGAACAGGCATGCAACACACCGTCACAGTTGCCCACACACTTTTGAAAGCAGTCGGGCGGGCCATCTCGCTGCGCCCAGCTCTCGCCGCCCTGCTGCTGGCGCCGGTGGCTGCGCTGCAGGCCGCCACAAACGGTCTGCAACTTCCGTATGTCCAAGGCTCGTTTAAGCCGGAGTGGGACTCGCTCAAAGCTTACCAGTGTCCCGCTTGGTTTCGTGATGCCAAATTTGGCATCTGGGCACACTGGGGGCCGCAATGCCAACCGGAGGCGGGCGATTGGTATGGCCGGAACCTGTACATTCAAGGACACGCACAAAACCTCATTCACAACCAACGCTACGGACATCCTTCGGTTTTTGGTTTTAAGGACGTGATCAACCTGTGGAAAGCGGAGCGGTTTGATCCGGCCCACCTGGTGAATCTTTACAAAAAATCTGGCGCCAAGTACTTCGTGGCCATGGCCGTTCACCACGACAATTTCGATTTATGGAATTCAAAGTATCAACCATGGAACGCGGTGAACCTGGGACCCAAGCAGGATTTGCTTGGAAAATGGGCCGCAGCCGCCCGCGCAGAGGGGCTGCGTTTCGGCGTGTCGGTTCACGCACGGAGCGCCTGGACCTGGTATGAAGTGGCGCAGATGAGCGATAAGACGGGACCCAAGGCCGGGATCCCCTATGATGGAAAACTGACCAAGGCCGATGGCAAAGGTCTCTGGTGGGAGGGGTACGATCCCCAGGAGCTGTACTGCCAGAACCACCGCCCCAGCCCATACGCGGATAATCGCAAATTGCAGCAAAAGAATCCTGGCGACCGGCCTGATCCCGGGTTTTGTCGGAAGTATTATGACCGGGTCCAGGACCTGGTGGAACAGCACCACCCGGACCTGGTATATTTCGACGATTTCAAGCTCCCGTTATATGGCTTGGACCAATTGTACGGACTGAGCCTCGTGGCCGGGATGTACAATCAGAGCATGGCACGGCACAGCGGAAGTAATGAAGCCGTGGTCAATACCAAGACGTTGGACGAGCAGGAAAGAAAATGTCTGGTGAAAGACCTGGAGGTTTGCGTTGAGCGGGACATTCAAACTCTGCCCTGGCAGGTGGATGCCTGCATCGGCCACTGGCACTACCTGAACGGGGCGCAATACCGCAGCGCCGAAAAAGTTGTTCGCGCGCTGGTGGACGTGGTGAGCAAAAACGGCAACCTGCTTTTAAACATTCCGGTCCGTGGCGACGGGACTATTGATGAAAAAGAAGTCAAAATCCTTAACGACATCGGGGCCTGGTTCAAGGTCAACGGCGAGGCCATTTATGGCACCCGGCCGTGGATTGTGTTCGGCGAGGGGCCGTCGGTCCACGATACCACTCCAGACACCGACAAAGGGGGCCTGCCGCTTTTTCGACGGGAACCGTATGGGGCGGAAGACATCCGCTTTACTACCAAAGGGGAGGCTTTGTACGCCATCATGCTGGCTTGGCCGAAAGCGGGAAAGGCCCGCATCCAAGCGCTGGCCCCGGGTGCGCCGGGCGTACAAGGTGAGGTAGTCCAGGTCAGCATGCTTGGCCTTCCCGGTGCACTTGCGTTCACACGCACGCCCGCCGGCTTGGAAGTCGATTTGCCAGCCAATAAACCCTGCTTCTTCGCCTACACGCTCAAAATCCAAGGACTAAAG
This sequence comes from uncultured Lentisphaerota bacterium, assembly GCA_903912445.1. Lineage (GTDB taxonomy): Bacteria > Verrucomicrobiota > Kiritimatiellia > CAIQIC01 > CAIQIC01 > DP16D-bin41. Next base: position 9,686 of record CAIWHP010000180.1, on the reverse strand, counting down.
AAAAAATGAAACGCCTGCTCACCCGGCTGACTTTTACTGTTTTGTTCCTCGCCGCAGCTTTTGCGAGGGCGAGTGACGTCGCCCCGCCCGAGATCGTGGTGGCCAAGAAATCCAAACAGTCCAAAACGAGCTATGCCTACCAAACCCTCCAGCTCTCGAGCCTGAAAGATTTCAAGCCGTGCGCAGTCCCTTTGGATCGTTACGGCGGCCGCACCGATGTGCAAGGAAAGGCCACCGGTTTCTTCCACACCCAGAAGATCGCTGACCGCTGGTTCTTGGTGGACCCCGAGGGCGGGCTGTTCATCAGCGTGGGCATTAACGCCATCGGGCTCGAACCGCCCGAAAATCCGGGTGCCTTCCAACAGAAGTTCGGTGATAAGCGGAAGTGGGCTGGGGAAACGAAGCCAGCGCTCGAAGCACTTGGTGTCAACACCTTGGGGTGCTGGTCGGACCCGCAGGCATTTCAGGAGGCCGGGTTTCGCCTCCCTTACACCCCGCGTTGGAACCTGATGTCGAAATACGCCTTCAGCCGCAAGGCGGCGCACACCGAGCACGGACGCACCGGTTTCCTGAACGAATGCGTCCCGGTCTTCGATCCTGAGTTCGAGGCTTTCTGCGAGAAGGAGACTGCGGCGCTGGCAGCCACCAAGGACGATCCTTGGCTGCTCGGCCATTTTTCGGACAACGAGTTGCCCTTCAAGAAGACCAACATCCTGAAGCGGCACCTCGAACTCCCGGAGCGGGACGCTGGGCACCAAGCGGCGCGCAAGTATCTCGCGGAGCAGAGCAAGAGTCCGGCCCAGATCACCCCGGAGGATGACAATGCCTTCTGCCAGAAAATGATCGCGCGTTACTACCAGGTGGTGAGCGCCGCCATCCGCCGGCATGACCCGAACCATTTGTATCTCGGCTCCCGTTTCCATGGCTGGGTCCTCCTCCAAGATGAGACGTTCAAGGCTTGCGGCCCCTATGTGGACGTGGTCTCCGTCAACTATTACGGGCGTTGGACCCCTGACCAGCAGGAACTCAATCGCTGGGCCGCGCTGGGCGGCAAACCGCTTTTGATCACGGAATGGTATGCGAAGGGCAACGATGCCCGGCTGGACGATACCGAGGGCGCCGGCTTTTCGGTGGCCACGCAGGCGGATCGGGGGCTGTTTTACGAGAATTTCACCCTTGGTTTGCTGCGCAATAAGAATTGCGTGGGATGGCATTGGTTCCGCTGGGTCGATGATGTCGGCAAGCATGCCGCCAATAAAGGGGTGTACTCCAGTTCCTATGAAGCGTATCCGCCTCTGGTGAAATCAATGACCGCCATCAACCGCTTGCTCTACCCGCTTTCGGATTATCTCGCCACCGGCCGATCGCCGAATTTCCTGGACCGGCCTGAAGCGGTTGGAAAACCGGCGACCCGCAGGTGAAGACAGCGGCGGGTTCAACGCTTGAAACGTGAATTTAGATAACGCCAGCACAACCCAAGCGCCGAAGCATGAACAAACTCATCCCTCTCGCGCTCCTCACCGCCATGCTGCTCGCGCCGCAGGCCTCGCTCCAGGCCACCGATGTGCCGAGGCCCGCGGGAAAACCGAACATCATCTTCATTCTGGCGGACGATGTTTCCGCGCGCGATCTCTCCTGCTACGGCGGACCGGTCCAGATGCCGGTGCTTGACCGGCTGGCAAGACAAGGCGTCCAGTTCAACAACGCCTGGTCCGCGCCGCTGTGCGGCCCCTCGCGAGCCATGCTGCACACCGGTAAATATCCCCACCATCAGGGCTATTACGAAAATGCGGTGTCTCCGAGCCTCGCTTTCTATGACGATCCCCGGCATCTGCCACTGTTGCGGATGGCGAAGACAGCGGGCTATGTCACGGGCATGTTCGGCAAGATGCATTTCGGAAACGATCCCAGGAAGTACGGCGCGGATGTGCATTGCGTCCTGCGCTATTGGAAGGGCTTCGATGGTCCCAGTTATGCGCCGAGTGGCGGGCGTGAAGGCATGTATGGCGTGTCGTGGTATTGGCATCCCGGCGAAATTCTCAACGGCGTAGGGCTTCCCACCACCGCTGACGACTTCGGCCCGGACATTGAACTGCAGCAGTTGCTCAAGTTCATCGAGGCCAACAAGGAGCGCCCGTTCATGGCCTACTGGCCGTCGAACCTGCCGCACATGGAAAGGAATCCCAAGACCGGCTATCGCACCTTCGCCTACACCGCGGTGCCGGAATTGGACGCCAACGGCGTGCGGACCGGACGCAAGGTCGCGGGCTCGCTGGCAGCCACCATGGGTTATCTCGATTTCCTGATCGGCCGGGTGCAGGGCCGGCTGCAACAGCTTGGCCTCGCGGAGAACACGGTGGTGATCTTTGCTGCCGACAACGGGACGGCCAACGGCGACAAAGGCAGTTATGAACGCGACTATGCGCTCCGCGTGCCGTTTGTGGTTTCCGGTGGACCCGTGAAACCGCGCGGGCCAAGCGCGCCGCTCGTGGATTTCACCGACATCTGGCCGACCGTGGCCGAGCTTGCCGGCTACAAGGGCGGCCTGAACACCGACGGACACAGCTTTGCGCCCTACCTGCTCGGCCAACCCTTCACCCCGCGCACGACCATCCAGATGGCGATGAATAATGCCCGCTGGCTCCGCGACCAGGACTGGCTGCTCGATGGCCGCGGCCATTTCTTCGACTTGCGCGGGGTGACGAAACAGGCCGATTACAAGGATGTTTCTGAAGTCAGCGCCTCCGATGTCGTGGCTGCCCGCCAGCGCTTCGAACTGCTGCTCAAGGAGCTTCCACTGCCCGACGAAAACGATCCGCTCACCCGGTCAGCGTGGGAAAAGTTCCGCGCCACGCCCAAAGGCAAACCAGTGAAAATATTCAAACCTGAGTATCTGAAATGAAACAGATCAACTGGAAGCAGATCGCCGTGATGTTTGGCGCATGCCTGACCATGGTGCACGCCGCCGATGAGCAGCAGGCAGCCGTCAGGAAACCCAACGTCATCGTCATCCTCGCCGATGACCTCGGTTATGCCGACCTCGGCTGTCAGGGTTCGACGGATGTCGTCTCGCCGCACATCGATTCCATCGCGGCCAGCGGTGTGCGTTGCACGGCGGGCTATGTGACCGCGCCGCAGTGTTGTCCGTCGCGCGCGGGACTCATGAGCGGGCGGAGCCAGAATCGGTTTGGCTTCGAAGCGAATCCGCCGCCTGCGGTGGAGCGGACCTCGTTCGGGCTGCCGTTGAGCGAGCGCACCATCGCGGATCGCATGAAAGCCGCCGGGTATGTCACGGGCATGGTCGGCAAATGGCATCTGGGCAGGTCGGAGCCGATGCGGCCTTATAACCGTGGCTTCGACGAGGCCTTCTGGCATCCGAATGGCGGCGTGTTGTTCCCGGAAAAGAAAACGGGATTCATTCGCGATCTCTATCGCGGACCGAATCCCGTCGAGGAACCGGAATACTCCACGGACGCTTTTGGCCGCGAGGCTGTGGCGTTCATCGATCGTCATTCGCGCGAGCCGTTCTTTCTTTATCTCGCCTTCATTCCGCCGCACTGGCCCATGCAGGCCAAGCCGGAACATCTCGCGAAGTTCGCGCACATTCGGGATCTGCACCGGCGCACGATGCTGGGCATGATGGCGTCGCTCGACGAGAACGTGGGACGCGTGCTCGCCAAACTGCGCGCAACGGGTTTGGAGGAGCATACACTCGTCTTTTTCCTTAGTGACAACGGCGGCCCGACCGGGCCGGCGCGGCCGCAACCTGACGCCGATTTCGAATACGGCCAGAACACCTCGAAGAACGATCCCTATCGCGGCGTGAAGGGGGAACTGCTCGAGGGCGGTATCCGCATTCCGTATCTCGTGCAATGGAAGGGTCACCTTCCGGCGGGCGCGCTCTTTGACAAGCCCGTGAGCAGTCTCGACATCACCCCGACGGCGCTTGCGCTGGCGGGTGCGACGCCGGACGCGGATGCGAAACTCGATGGCGTCAACCTTCTGCCGTTCCTCACCGGAAAAAACACCGCGGCACCTCATGACATGCTTTGCTGGCGTTTCCGCTTTCCGGCTGGAAAGCCGGAGCAGTATAGCTGGGCCATCCGTCAGGGCGATTGGAAGCTGGTGAAAAACCGGAAGGAAGCGGTGAGCCTCTACAATCTCGCCAGCGACATCGGCGAGACGAACAACCTCGCCGGGCAGCAACCCGCGCTCGTCGCTACGCTGCACGCGGCCTACAAGAAATGGGACGCGCAGAACATGGAGCCAAAGTGGGGCGCTGAACCATCCGTTGTTGCGAAGCCCGAGGCCGCGATCCTGCAGGGCAGTCACCAGGCCAAAATCAAAATCATCGCCACCGAGATCAACGTGACCTGCACCGGCAACGATCCGCAGCTCGTATTCACGCCGGCGCCTGCCGCGCGCGGCCCCTTTACCTTGGAACTGAAGATCCGCTCCAGCGCGAAAGGTCCCGCGCAGGTTTTCTGGGGCACGGACGAGAAGCCTGGCTTCGCCGCGCAAAACAGCATCGCCTTCGAGCCCGATCACGAAGGCAAGGAGTGGAAGCACTACACGCTCAAACTGCCCGTAACCTCGCTCACGTATCTGCGTCTCGACCCCAGCGCCGCACCCGGCCTCGTACGCATCGCCCGCGTCGTGCTCAAAGATGCCGAGGGCAAAGTGGTGAAGACGTGGATGGGCGCACCGCTGCCGTAGCAAGCCAGCGAACGGGAAGCTCCCGCTGGCCTGTCGTTGCGCGTTGCGCTCGTGCTGCATATAGGCAAGATGCACCTTGCTGGAAGTTCCAAACTTTGGAAGACTCCGCCGCGAGTTTTTCCAATCATTGGAAAGCTGGGCACGCCGGGTTCCCATGCTCGAAACAGACGATCAAATGAAAACGAGGGGACAACCATGAGACCGGCGCTCTCACTCCTGGCCGCGCTGCTGCTGGCGCCGCTGGCCGCGTTGTCTGCCGCCGGCGCGCAGCGCCAGCCGAACATCCTCGTCATCCTTGCCGACGACCTCGGCTACGGCGAACTCGGCTGCTACGGCGGCAAGGACGCGCCGACGCCCAACCTGGACGCGATGGCGAAGGCCGGCGTGCGGTTCACGTCGGGCTATGTCACCTGTCCGGTATGCAGCCCGACGCGCGCCGGGCTGCTGACCGGCAAATACCAGCAGCGTTTCGGCCACGAGAACAACATCGGCCAGAGTTGGGAACTGGAACATCCGGAGTTGATGGGGCTGCCCGTCGAGGAGCAGACCATCGCCGACCGGCTCAAGGCCGCCGGTTATCGCACGGCCTGCATCGGCAAGTGGCATCTTGGCGCGCACGAGAACTTCCATCCCCAGAAACGCGGCTTCGACGAGTTCTTCGGCTTCCTTGAGGGCGGGCGCGCTTATCTCTCCGACGATGATCCGGGTAACTTTTTCTTCAAATCCACGCCGCCGTTCAAGGAAGTGCATTTCAAGGAAGCCGGCAAAGCGCCGATTTACCGTGGCCATGAGATCGTGGCGGAAAAGGAATACCTCACCGATGCGTTCACGCGCGAGGCGCTGCGGTTCATGGACGCGAAGACGGAGCAGCCGTTCTTCCTCTACCTCGCCTACAACGCCGTCCACACGCCGATCACGCCGTGCGCGCGCTGGGAGGCGAAGCTGCGGCATATCGAGAATCCCGTCCGCCGTGCCGTCGCGTCCATGATGGCGGCAATGGACGAGGACATCGGCAAGCTGCGCGCCCACCTGCGCGAGCGCGGCATCGCCGACAACACGCTCGTCATCTTTCTTTCAGACAACGGCGGCAGTCCCGGCGGGCACAACACGCAAGCTGAAGCGGGCGTGGTCAATTATTCGCTTAACAAGCCGCTGCGCGGTTTCAAGGGCGAGTGTTGGGAAGGTGGTGTTCGCATCCCGTATATCGTTGAGTGGCCGGGCCGCGTGAAAGCCGGCGTTACGAGCGACCACGCCGTCTCATCGCTCGACATGGTTCCGACCGCGCTGGCTGCGGCGGGCGTCGCCCGTGTTGAATTGACCGATGGCGTCAACCTCCTGCCGTTCCTCGACGGTACACAGTCCGGTGCGCCGCATGAAAAACTTTTCTGGCGGTTCCACATCTATAAAGCCGCGCGGAAAGGGTCACTGAAGCTGATCAAGCAGCGCGACAAGGCTGACGAACTTTACGATCTCGCCGCCGATATTTCGGAAACGAAAAACCTCGCCGCCGAGAAACCCGAGCTCGTTGTCGGGCTGAACAAGGAACTCGCCGCGTGGGAGAGCCAGATGATCGCGCCGCGCTGGAACCAGATATTTCCGATGCGGCCCGATGGCAAGCCATTGTTCCCGCGCCCGGCAGCTCCCGCACTCACCAAAGGCCCCAAGCCGCCGTCCGTTTCGTTGCGCGAAAATCTCCTGCCAAGTCCGATACGCGATGTCGCTGCCGGCAGCGTGACCATCGCGGGCCAGGCCCTGGCCATGGGTGAGCCAAGCATCCGCGTGCGCGTGACAACATCGCTCGGAACAACGTTCGAAACGCAAACGAAGGCTAAAGGAAAGAGCTTTGCCTGTCGCTTCCCGCAGGATTTCATTGGAGCACCGCCGCTCTCTTCGCAGTTGCTCTATGTGGATGCCACCGACGCCGCGGAGTTCGGGGGAAAACAGGCGCTGGAACATCAAGCGGAAGCGTTGCTCATCGTCACCGGGAAGGAGCCCGGCGCCTGGCCCGATCTTCCACAAGTATTCACGGACGATTTTATAGATGCCTCCGGCAAGAAAGACACCCAGTGCGCGCAATGGCAGCGACAGCACGCCTTGATCAACCTGTTTTATCGCAGCCGCGCCGCCAAACTTATGCTGATGCAGCGGCCGGAGTTCGATCTGGCCCGCCCCGGCGATCTCGCCTTGTTCAAGGAACACGCCACGCTCTACGACTTCGATCATCGCGACCGCGACTGGTCGCAGCCCTTGGGCCAGCGCGTGGCCCGCGGCTTCTGGCAGGCGGTGTGGAACAGGTGGTTCAATGCCAGTAACGATCATCCGTGGGACGGCAACCCGGCGAACCGTGACCCCAAAAACTACCGGCCTTACACCTTCGCCAACGATGCCGCCGACCTGCTTGTGCTGTATCAACTGCGCCCGCAGCCCACGCCACCGGCCACCGACAATCGCGTCGCACTGGCGAGCGATGTGCTCGCGACCCTGCTGGCCATGCAACATCGTGGCACGGATAACTTTGCGCTCAAGGAAGCCACGGGCCGACAAGAGCACTACACCGCCGGGGCTTTTCGTTACGGCATGTTTGAAACCGGTGAGTGGTTGACCGAGGGCAAAGGTTGGTTTGCCAATCCGGCCTTCCGCGACTTCGCGCGCGGCGGCGTGCTCAACGGTCGTTGCGTGTGGGCGCTCGGCGAGGCACTCAAGGCCGACCCGCACGGAGTGCTGGCGCCGAAGATTCGCGAGGCGCTTCCACTCGCGCTTCGCTTTTGCCTGCACGATGGCCTTGAGCGCGGCTACACGAAGCTCACCAAATCCGGCCGAGCGCTGTGGGCGTATCCAGGCGAACACGGCTATTTGCTCATGGGCATGATCGCGGCGGCTGAAGTCGCGCCGGATTTACCGGTTAAGCTTGCCGATGATGAAGCTGCAAAGCCGTTGAAGTCCGTGTGCGTGGAGGCGCTCGATGCATTGACGGAAATCACGAAGCCGGATGGCACATGGAGCCACTATGCCAACGTGGATGCGGTGAACCTGGCCGCGTTGGCGGTGGGCGCGCGTGCGTTTCGCGACGACGCTGGTGCGGCGCGCTGGAAAAGTGCCGCCGGGCGTGCCGCCGATGTTTGGCTGGCGCTGAAGCCACTGCCGGGTGAGCGCACGACGCCAACGCCACTGTTTGGACATCGCAAAGATTCAGGCATGACTTTCTATTTGGGAAAGGAGCCGCATCCGCACATGGCGCTCTACGTTCAAGGCCATTGGCTGCACGCGCTTGCCGATCTTTATGCGGTCACACGCGAGCGGCGCTACGGCGAGCGCGCCGAAGCCATCTTGGCGTATTACTGCGGCGATAATCCCCTGCACGTGCGCGTGCTCAATGAACTCGGTGCTGTGAACAACCGTATCACCGATGCCGATAACGACGGCGTCGAAGACGAAATGCGTTGGAACGCCTATCCCGAATCCACCGCCTTTGTGCAGATTGGCCTCTTACATCTGTTGTCTGCCCTCCCTGCGTCAAACCGTGAGGGGCGATAGCGTTCAATATAATGAAAACGAAAGAAAGAGCCATGAAGCACACCTGCACCGTTGCCAGTTTTCACCGGGCCGGCACGCTGCGCTCGGCGCTCATCGTGCTGCTGCTGGGGCCGCTGGCTGCGGTGAGCGCCGCTGATGCGGCGCCTCAAGCACCCTCCTTGGCGCAATTGCCTGATTCGACACCGCCAGGGCAACGCAGCGTCTCGGTCGCGGTGGACCTCGGAAAATCCATTCACACCATGCGCGGCGGCATCGGGGCGTCGTGGCACGCGATCGGGTCGACGGTGTTCCACTATCCCGATCTGATCGGGCGCGACAATCGCACGTGCCGCGGCAGCGGGTTTGGCGGCAATCCGCCGCTGCAGGCTGAATATCAATCGGCGTGGAACGACGTGTTGCATCATGCCCGCTGGCTCGGCCTGGATTTCATCAGGGTCGAAGTGGACATGCGGATGTATCACCCGCGCCGGGAGGAATTCACCTGGGACAACGCGGAAATGCGAACGCTGGAACGGATCCTCCAGCACTGCCAGGCGAACCACGTGGACGTGTATTTCACGATGATGTGGCAGGACGTGGACTGGAACGCCCATCCCGGCGTCTGCCGGTTGCAGAGCGCGCCGGAGTCGATGCCGGACTTTGCCGAAAGCTACGCCACTTTGCTCGCGCGGTTGGTGAAGACGAACGGTTATCGCTGCATTCGGTGGGCTACGGTCAACAATGAACCGGGCATGGGCGCGGGTTGGTGGCAGGGCGCTGATAAAAAACCCGCCTCCATTATGCCCGCTGTCCGCGCGCTCCGAACCGCCCTCGACCAGCGCGGTTTGAAGGACGTTGCCGTGTGTGGCTCCGATGGCCACAGCCTGCAGGCGGGTCAGTTCGAGCCACAAGATCCTGCCGTTGGTGCGCTCGCAGTGCACCGCTACGGCGGCGCCGTGTCCGCAGGCACGTATCGGGAGAACGTCAAGGTCGCGCGGCAACGCGGCGTCCCTTTCTTTGTTGCCGAGTTTGGTCATTTCTTCATGGGGACGTTCGAAGGCGAAAAGATGGCGATGGGCGGTCCACGGTCGGAAGCACCCAAGAGTTATGCCGCCCAGTTGCTGAACGCGGAAAAGGTGTTGGTCGGCTTGAACGAAGGTGTGGACGGCTTCAACCGCTGGAGTTTCGTCAACCGCGGCGATCTCGACGGCCAATGGCAGCTCGTCCGCACATGGCATCCGAATCTTTGGGACTACTACAAAAGGGTGGTGCCTGAACCCGTGCCCTATTTCAGCTACGGTATTCTGACCCGCTTCGCCGCCAAGCACTCCACGGTCTTGGGCGTTTCCAGCGATGATCCGGAAGTCATCGTTGCGGCCCTGCGCAGTCCCCGAGGACAGACCACCCTCTATCTGCTCAACAAATCGGTGCAGCAGCGGGATGTGTCTCTGAAACTG
>CAIWHP010000179.1 GCA_903912445.1 uncultured Lentisphaerota bacterium | reverse complement strand
GACTGTCACCAACGCCGCCCTCGTAGTCGGGCACCGCGGCGCCGCCCAGCTGAACCTCTACGGCGGGACCCTGCTGGCCAAGCAACTGCTGGTCACCAACGGCATCAACAGCGTCGTCCACTTCAACGGCGGCACGCTCATGGCCCAAAGCACCACCGTCAGCAACCACCTGGACTTCCTGGTCGGCGACACCGGCGGCAACGCCACCTTCGTGGCCCTCGGCGGCACCCACACCTTCGAGAACGACCTCCATATTGGCGAAAACAGCAGCGGCAACCAGCTGGTCATCACGAACGCCGGCACGTTCGACAACGGCACCGGCTATATCGGCTTCGGCAGCCTGTCCAGCAACAACGCTGTCACCGTCACCGGTGCCGGCTCCCACTGGGGCAATCGCGGCAACCTCTACCTCGGCAACGCCGGCTCCGGCAACCGCCTGGTCGTCACCAACGGCGGCACCGTCTACAACTCCATCGGCTATATCGGCGGCAGCAGCGGCGCCAACAGCAACGCCGCCACCGTGACCGGCGCCGGCTCCGTATGGCGCATCGGCTCCGCCCTCTACATCGGCAACTCCGGTGTCGGCAACACGCTGACCATCACCAACGGCGGCACCGTCTCCAGCGCCGCCGGCTCCATCGGCGAAAACAGCACCGCCGCGGGCAACAGCGTGACGGTCACGGGGACGGGCTCGGTCTGGACCAACGGCGGCAGCCTCTACCTCGGCAACGTCGGCTTCGGCAACACGCTGACCATCGCCAACAGCGGCGCCGTCTTCTCCGCCGGCGGCTTCATCGGCAACAACGCCGGCGCCAGCAACAACGCCATCCTCGTCACCGGCGCCGGCTCCGTCTGGAACAACAGCGGCAACCTTCACGTCGGCGCTTTCGACGACGGCAACGCCATGACCATCACCAATGGCGGCCATGTCTACAACGCCTCCGGTTACATCGGCAGCCAGAGCGGCGCCAGCAGCAACGCCGTCACCGTCACCGGCGCCGGCTCGGTCTGGAGCAACGCCAACAATGTCTACGTGGGTTACTCCGGCAGCGGCAACCGCCTGACCATCGCCGAGGGCGGCGTGGTACAGGCGCAGCACATCTATCTGGCCTACAACCCGGGCGCCAGCGGCACGCTGTGGCTCGATGGTGGTACCGTGGCCGCCAGCAACGTCCATGTGGCCGCGGGCGGTACTTTGACCTATGGCTCAGGCACGTTCCAACTCACCGGCGCCCTGACCCTCGCGGGCGGGCAGTTGCAGTTGAACGGCACGCTCGCCACCGGCGCCGGCGTGGGCGGCAGCACGGTGCCGTTGGTCATGAGCAGCGGCGGCGTGCTCATCGAGCCGACCGGCGTGCTGCGGCTCGGTACCGATATCACGGCGGTGGGCGCTGCGCTCACCAATCAGGGCGTGCTGCAAACGCTGGCCAGCAGCATCGCGTTCAATGGCGGGCTCAACAACCAGTCCTACTTGAGCCTCAGCGCCGGACAGTCGGTCACCGTGCAGAACGGCTTGGATAACAGCGGCGGACTCGTGCTCCAGCCCGGTGCGGCGCTCTCCGCCAACGCCATCGTCAACCAGAGCGGGAGCATCCATCTGCCGAACCCCTCGCAACTCTCCTCGGGTGCGGCGTGGACCAACGCGGGACCGATCAGCCTGGCGGGCGGCGGCATCACCGGCGCCAAGCTCAACAACAGCGACCTGATCGAAGGCTACGGCTCGATCAGCGCGCAGCTCAACAACCTGCCCGGCGGCACGCTGCGCGCGAGCGGCGGGTTGCTCGCGCTCAACGGGAGCAGCGCCCAGAATCAGGGCGGCGCGGCGCTGGAGATCGAAAGCGGCGCCACGCTCCGGTTCTCGACGTCGCTGAATAACGCGGGCGTCGTGAACAACCTCGGAGGCATCTTGAGCATGGCCAGCAGCGTGCTCACCAACAACGGCGTCATCACCGGCTACGGCAGCTTCAAGCCACTGCACACGATCAACAACGGGCAGGCGCTCTTCCAAGGCGGGCAATCCGACATCTACGGCGCCTATCTCAACGCCGCCACCACCACGGTCAGCCACGCCACCGCCAACTTCTTCGGCGCGGTTACCAACCAGGCCGGCGCCCTCTTCAAGAACACGGGCGGGGTGGTGACCTACTTCGGGGCCCTCTACAACGAGGGCACCATTCTGAGCGATCCCGCAACCAACATCTATGCCGCAACCCTGACGCTGGGGCCGAGCGGTATCCTGGAAGGCGGGGCCGGTGACCGCTTCGAATTTCTCGCCGACCTCGTCAGTTCGAATCCGGTCGGCTTGAAGCTGCAGGATTCGACGGTGGCCTTTACCGATGGCGCGCACCTGCTGGACCTCGCGGGCGTAACCGCCTTCGGCACGTTGAACTTATCGGCCGGTGCCAGCTTGACGTTGGACGGCGCGGATTTGTACGTCGGCCTGTTCGACGCCACGACCAATCAACTGACGACGGCTTGGACCATCTTCTATGACCCGACACAAAACCCGTCTTTGGAAGGCAAAACCTACAATCTTGCCGGCGGAGGTTTTCTTACGATCCCGGAGCCCGGCGTCATCGGCATTCTGCTGCTGCTGGGCGGGGGCATGCTTGGCTGGCGCCGCCTGCGCCGCTGGGGCGCCTGACGCCGCGCCCTAACCTGCCGCTCTCACGAGCCTTTCCAAGCCTTGGAAAAACAGCTGTTGTTATTTCCAAGGTCTGGACGCGGGTCTTGGGCTGCTGCTGGCGTGGACCTGATGGGCCTTTTTAATGGAAGCGGCGTCCTGTCGCATTCCATGCAACGGGACGCCGCAGCCACGCCAACCGGTACGCGCCTCAGAGCCGATAGTTCGGCGATTCCTTGGTGATCTTGATATCGTGCGGGTGCGCCTCGACCTGGCCGGCGCCGCTGACGCGGACGAAGCGGCCGCGCTCGCGGAGGTCCTTGAGCGTGCGGCAGCCGCAGTAGCCCAGCGAGGCCCGGACGCCGCCGATGAACTGCGTCAGCACCTGCTTGACCGTGCCGGAATAGGGAACGATGCCCTCGATGCCCTGCGGCACGAGGTCCTCGCTGCGCACGTCGCTCTGGCCGTAACGCTCGCGGCTGCCGGCCCCGGCCTGCATGGCGCCGAGGCTGCCCATGCCGCGGTAGGAAACGTACTGGCGGCCCTGGTAGATGATCTTCTCGCCGGGGCTCTCGTCGGTGCCGGCCATCACGCCGCCCATCATCACGGCGCTGGCGCCCGCGGCGAGCGCCTTGGCGACGTCGCCGGAGAAGCGGATGCCGCCGTCGGCGATGACCGGGATGCTGCCCTCGAGCGCCTTGGCGGCGGCGTAGATCGCGCTGATCTGCGGGATGCCGACGCCGGCGACGACACGCGTGGTGCAGATCGAGCCGGGGCCGATGCCGACCTTGACGCCGTTCGCGCCGGCCTCGCGCAGCGCGAGCGCCCCCTCGGCGGTGCCGATGTTGCCGGCGATGACGTCGAGGGCCGGGAAATTCTTTTTGACCCACTTCGTCATCTCGATCACGCCCTTGCTGTGGCCGTGCGCCGTGTCCACGACGACCACGTCCACCTCGGCGGCGGCGAGCACCTCGACGCGCCGGTGGTCGCCCGGCCCGATGGCGGCGGCGACGCGCAGGCGGTACTTCGCGTCGCGGTTGTACATCGGCTCGACGTTCTGGATCAACGTGCGCACGTCGGTGAAGCTGTAGAGGCCGGCGAGCTTGCCCTTGGCGTCGAGCAGCGGCAGCTTGCCGATGCGGTGCTTGATCATCAGGTCATAGGCCTGCTTGAACGTCGTGCTGGGCACCGCGGTGATGAGCTGCTTGGTCATCAGGTCGGCGACCTTGGCGTTGGCGTTCTTGGCGAACTTGATGTCGCGCGTGGTCAGGATGCCGACGACGCGGTCGTTCTCGTCCAGGATCGGGAAGCCGCTGAAGGTGTAGCCCTTCGCCGTGCGCGTGGCCTCGACCGTCTTGAGCGTGTCGCCCGCGCGGAAGGTGATCGGGTCGTCGATCAGGCCGTTGAGGTGGCTCTTCACATCGCTGACCATCTCGGCCTGCCGCTCCGGGGAGAGGTTCTTGTGGACGACGCCGATGCCGCCGAGCATGGCGAGCGCGATCGCCATGCGCGCCTCGGTCACCGTGTCCATCGCCGCGCTGACGAAGGGGATGTTCAGGGTGATGTGGTCGGTCAGCGGGCTGGCGACGTCGGCCTCGGGCGGCAGGAAGTCGGAGAACTGGGTGACCAGCGACACGTCGTCGAAGGTCAGGCCTTCGTGGGGGAAGGTGGCCATGAACTCATCAAGATATTTGTTACGGCTCATGAGGGTATCCTTTTGGCCGTTGGACTGTGGCCTTGATCGGCGCGCTTGTCAATGCCGCGCATCTTGAATTTTCAGGCCGCGGAAACCGGTCAGAGCGCGGGCTCGGGGGTGAAGTCGGCCGGGAAATAGCGCGGCCGGCAATCCGGGCAAAGGCCGTGCGTGAAGGCCAGGTCGGCGTGCGTGGCGAGGTAGGCCTCGACCTGCTGCCAGTAGCCGGCGTCGTCGCGGATCTTCTTGCACGAGGCGCAGATCGGGATCAGCCCGCGCAGGGTCTTGATCTTGGCGAGGGCGGCCTGCAGTTCGGCGATCAGGCGGGCCTGCTCCTCCTCCAGGCGCTTCTGCTCGGTGATGTCGCGCAGGACCCCGTCGGTGGCGATGAGCTGGCTGTGCTCATAGACGGCCACCCAGTGATCCTCGACGCACTTGAGCGTGCCGTCCTTGCAGCGCCACCAGGCGACGTGCCGAAAGCGCTCGACGCGTTTGCCCATCTTGAGCTCCTCGAGAATCTGGTCCTGCTCAATGAATTTGCCGTCCTGGATCACGGCCTTCAGAAACTCGGGCCGGCCGCCCATCTGCTGGATGTCCTCTGCCGAGTAACCGAACAGGCGCTCGAAGGCGGGGCTGATGTAGGAGAATTTCTTCGTGTCCACGTCCACGCTATAGACCACGTCCTGCAGGTGCGCGATCAGCAGCTGGAAATTTTCAATGCTGGGCACGGCGTGCCTCCGGGGCCCTGCCGCGGCCCCCTTTGCGGCGCTGTTGCACACTCGGTTGCATGGAGTTTTCCTAACAACCCGCGCGCTTTTTGTCAATGGGCGTAGGTGTCAAAGAGGCTGCGGACGCGCAGGGCCTTCTGAAATTCGGCTTTGGCCAGCGGCTTGGCCGGCTGCACCGTGATGACCACCGGCGTGCCCTTCGTCACATGGACGAAGTTGCCGGAGCAGCGCGCATCCACGCCGTCGAGCTCCAGCCACGTCCAGAGCGCGGGCTGCTCCGCGGTCAGCGTCACCGTGAACGCGCCCTTGTCCTCGGCCACCGCCGCCGCGAGTTTGGGCTCGGCGAGCTTGAACTCTCTCGGGTAGACGAAGGTGACGAGGTTGTCGGAGACGGTCACACCGCCGACCTCCAGTTTCAGCCACACGAGCACGTTGTTCTTGCCGTGCTGCTGGATCTCGGCGGCGAGCTTCAGCGTCTCGACCTTCTGGCTCTTGTGCGCGGCCACAGCCACCGCGAGCGTGCCCTGCTTGAGCGTCTGGCCCGCGACGTCCGTCACGGTCCACGTCAGCTTGCCCTGGCAGTCTTCCATGCGGTCGCTGGTGACGAACAGCTCCACCGTGCCGGCCTGCATATCTTCCGCGCCGGAGACGAGCACGGGCGCGTAGAACTTCTTGGCCATGTAGTGCAGCGCCTTCCAGCGGCCGAAGTAGTCCAGCGAGGACCACGACGAGCACGGCCACGTGTCGTTGTACTGCCAGTAGACGCAGCCCATGCTCTTGGGCATCTCGCGCCGCCAGCCCTCGGCGCCGTACTTGATGCCGTAGCCCTGTGTGATCTGGCTGAGCCAGAGCGTGCTCTCGAAATCCTTCGGGTCGCGGAAGTACTGCTTGACCAGCTTCATGATCTTGTCGGTGCCGATCTTGCCGTCCTCCTTCACGTCCATGTACATCCGGTTCGAGCGCATGCGCCACATCATGATGCGCGAATAGACCGAGGTGCGGTCCGCCGGCTCGGAGAACGTCGCCACGGTCTTCGGCTCCGGGAACGACTGGAAGCCGAACTCGCTGACGAAGCCGTGGATGTTGCGGTAGACCTCGAAGGGCTTGCCGCCGTGCCAGACCTCCCAGAAGTGCACGTCGCCGCAGTCGGGCGAGCCGGTGACGTAGTCGGTCTGCGGCGCCAGCTCGCGCGCCTGGTTGCCGAGCGTGTCGCGGAACAGCTTGTAGTAATCGTCCTCGCCCATCTTCTTGTCCGTCCACTGCTTGTCGCGGAAGTACATGATCTCGTTGTTGCCGCACCAGACGGCGATCGAGGGGTGGTGGCGCAGGCGCTTGAGGTTGTCGCGCGCCTCGGCGGCGACGTTGGCGAGGAAGGCCGCGTCGAACGCCGGGTAGGTGGTGCAGGAGAACTTGAAGTCGAGCCAGACGCAGAGGCCGAGCTCGTCGCAGAGGTCGAAGAGCTCGTCCTCCTCGTAGTAGCCGCCGCCCCAGAAGCGCAGGCTGTTCATGTTCGCCGCGACCGCGTCCTCCATGTAGCGCTGCAACCGCGCCTTGGTCATGCGCGTCGCGAACTGGTCGGCCGGAATCCAGTTGCCGCCCTTGGCGAAGAACGGCACGCCGTTGGCGACAAAGTGCATCGTGGTGTCCTTCGTCTGCTGCACCGCCTGCAGCGTGCGCAGGCCGATGCGCTTGGTGGCGCTGTCCAGCGTGCCGCCGCGCGCGTCGAGCAGCGTTGTCTTGACCGTGTAGAGCGGCTGCGCGCCCATGCCGGCGGGCCACCAGAGCTGCGGCTTGCCGACCGCAATCTTCGCGCTGCCCTTGCCCGCGGCGAGCGCCACCTTTTCGTTCGCGAGGATGGCGCCGCGCGGATCCACCACCTGCACCTGTGCGGCGAGCGCCGCGCCGGCGCCGGCCTCCGCCGTGACCTGCACCTCGAGCCCGACCGTGCCGGACTGCTTGTGGTCCTGCAAAATCAAGACGCCGTCGAGCCGCGCCGTGTCAAAGGCGACGAGGCCGATGTTTTTCCAGATGCCGCACGTGATCAACGTCGGCCCCCAGTCCCAGCCGAAGTTGCACGGCTCCTTGCGGACGTAGGCCGCGCCCGGATAGGCCCAGGTCGGCAGCTTGCGCTCTTTTTCCTTCGCGCGGATGACCGGGAGGACGGGGTCGAACCGGATCTCGAGCGCGTTGCTGCCGGACTTGAGCAGCTTCTTCACGTCGAATTCCCAGGTGCGGAACATGTTGTCGGTGCGGCCGAGCTCCGTGCCGTTGAGCGTGACGGTCGCCAGCGTGTCCAGCCCCTCGCAGCGCAGCAGCACGCGCTCGCGCCGCAGCAGCGCCGGCGCGGCGAAAACGGAGCGGCGATAGGTCCAGCTCTTGTCGCTGATCCACTGGACGGTCGCCTCGTTGTCGCGCCAGAACGGGTCGGGGATCTGCTTGGCCGCGAGCAAGTCGGTGTGAATGCAGCCCGGTACCGTGGCCGGCAGGGCGTTCGTCGCGCCCTCCATCGTCACCTGCCACGCGCCGCCCAGGTCCACCTTCAGCAGGCCGGCCGCGGTCGCGGCCGCGCCACCAAGCCACACCACCGCCGCCAGCACCAGCCCACACCACCCTTGCGCAGTTTTCATCAGGAGCTCCTTTGCGCGCCAAAATTAACACGCCCCCGCCGGGCGCGTCGAGCCGGCAGCGTGGTGGTTTTCCAAGGCTTGGGATAATATCGGCGGCTGCGGCGCGTTCTCTCCACATCATCATGAACAAAAGCATGGTCGGGCTGTGGTTGGGCATCACGCTGGCGGCGGGCGCGGCCGAGGTTGCGCCGGCGGCGCCGCAGCGCGCGCATCCGCGGCTGCTCTGGACGGCGGAGGCCGAGGCGGCGGTGAAGGCGAAGGTGCAACAGGATCCGCGCAGCGCGGAACTCTTTGACGCGATCCGCATCACGGCCGACCACATGCTGGGCGAGCCGCCGGTCATCTACCAAAAAGAGGGGCGGCGCCTGCTCCATCGCTCGCGCGAGGCGTTGAGCCGGATCATGCACCTCGGCTGCGCGGCGCGCATGACGGGCGACCAGCGCTATGTGGCCCGCGCAGTTGCGGAGCTGAAGGCCGCGGCCGCGATGCCGGACTGGAACCCCTCGCACTTCCTCGACACGGCGGAAATGACGCTCGCCATGGCGCTCGGCTACGACTGGCTGTATGCGGAGCTGGCGCCCGCCGACCGCGCGGTAATCCGGGAGGCGATCGAAAAGAAAGGGCTGGGGCCCTACCTGAAGCCCGGCTCCAAGCACGGCTGGGAACGCGGTGGCAACAACTGGAACCAGGTCTGCCACGCCGGCATGGTCGCGGGCGCGCTGGCTTTGCAGGAAGACGATCCGGACCGCGCCGCCAAGGTCGTCGCGCGGGCGCTCGCGGGGCTGCCCTATGCGATGAAAGTCTATGAGCCCGACGGCACCTATCCCGAAGGCCCCGGCTATTGGAACTATGGCACTACGTTCAACGTCACGCTCATCGCCATGCTGGAGTCCGCGCTCGGCACCGACTTCGGGCTGTCGCAAAAACCTGGCTTCCTGAAGACCGGCGAGTTCCCGCTGCACATGACCGGGGCCACCGGCCTGCCCTATAGCTTCAGCGACAGCGGCACGCGCGCGGGCTTCTCGCCCGCGATGGCCTGGTTCGCCAGGCGCACGCACCGGCCGGAGCTGCTGTGGTGCGAGGCGCCCCTGCTGCAACGCGAGATCAAAAACATCCGCGACAGCCACGGCGCCAAGCAGTCCGACCGGTTTTTCCCGATGGCGCTGCTCTGGGCCGACGTGCAGCTGCAACGCACCGAGCCCGCTGCGCTGAACTGGTATGGGCGCGGCCCGAACCCGCTGGCGGTGTTCCGCACCTCCTGGACCGATCCGAACGCCGTCTACCTAGCCATCAAGGCCGGCAGTCCCGGCGCGAGCCACGGGCACATGGATATCGGTTCGTTCGTCATGGATGCCGATGGTGTCCGCTGGGCGCTCGACCTGGGCATGCAAAACTATCACAGGCTGGAAGCCCGCGGCTTCGGCTTGTGGAATGGGAAGCAGGGCGGCGAGCGCTGGAAACTGTTCCGCTACCATAACCGCGGCCACAGCACGCTGCTGGTGGATGAGCAGGAGCAGGTGGTCAAGAGCCAGGCGCCCATCGCGGAATTTTCCGCGGCGCCGGGGAAGCGGTTTGCCGTCGTGGACCTGACCGCGACCTACGCCGGGCAGATGGCCGCAGCCAAGCGCCGTTTCAGCGTCGAACCCGATCATCGCGTCGTCATCGAAGATCAGTTGACGGGCGGAGCGAAGGACTCGCAAGTGCGCTGGGCGATGGTGACGCCCGGCAAGCTGCAGCCCGGCGGCTGGCTGGAGAAAGATGGCCAGCGGCTGCGCCTCGAAGTGCTCTCGCCGGCCGGCGCCCAACTCCACAGCTGGCCCGCCCATCCGCCGCCGCACGATTTCGATGAACCCAACCCGGGCGTCAGCGTGGTCGGCTTCGTCACACCCCTGGCCGCAGGGCAGGCGGCCGTTTTGAAGGTGCGCCTGACGCCGGGCTCGGTCGCGAAATAAGCGGGCACCAAGCTCAGCGCCGCGGCGAAATTTCGGAGCCCACGCAGGGGCGCCGGGCGGCTGGGATGGGAAGAGGGGCGGCCCTCCCGGGTCACACCGCAAGCCTTCCAAGCCTTGGAACTTTTGTCCGGCTATTTTCCAAGGCTTGGAAAATGGCGGCGGATACGGCACGTTCTCCGCACATCATCATGAACAAACTCATTGTCGGACTGTGGTTGGGCGTCACGCTGGCGGCGGGCGCGGACGAGGTTTCGCTGGCGACGCTGCACCGGGACCATCCGCGGCTGCTGCTGACGCGCACCGGCTGGGAAACGCTGAAAGCGCGCACGGCGAGCGAACCCGTGGCCAAGAAAATGTTGCAGGACCTGTGCGCGCAGGGCGACAAGGAGCTCAACTCGACGCCGATCACGCACGAGCTCATTGGCCCGCGCCTGCTCGACAAGAGCCGCACCTGCCTCCACCGGGTCACCACGCTGGCGACACTCTACCGGCTGACCGGCAAGGCGGAGTATGCGGCGCGGGCGCGCAAGGAAATGCTCACCGCGGCGGCCTTCGCGGACTGGAACCCCTCGCACTTTCTAGACGTGGCAGAGATGACCACCGCGCTCGCGCTTGGCTATGACTGGCTCTATGACGTGTTGCCGCCGGACGAGCGCAAGGCGATCAAGACGGCGCTCATCGAGAAGGGCCTCAAGCCCGGGCTCGGCGATACGCCCGGCGCGCGAGGACGCTCCTGGCTCAAGGCGGTCCACAACTGGAACCAGGTCTGCAACGGCGGGCTGGGCATTGGCGCGCTGGCCATCGCCGACGAGGAGCCGGAGCTCGCGCTGCGCGTGCTCAAGCAATCGCTCGCCGCGCTGCCGCTCGCGCTCGCCAGCTACGCGCCCGACGGCGGTTGGAACGAAGGCCCGGGCTACTGGGATTATGCCACCGTCTACACCGCCTACATCATCGCCGCGCTCGAGTCCGCGCTCGGCAAGGACTTCGGCTTGAAGCAGGCCGCCGGCCTCGACCGCACCGGCTTCTTCCATCTCTATTCCGTCGGCCCGCTCAACCGCACGTTCAATTTTGCCGACGCCGGCGACCGCGGCGGCCCGTCGTGGGCGATGTTCTGGCTCGCGCGCGCCTACCGGCAGCCGGTCTTCGCTGCGCACAATATGTTCTGCGACAAAAAACTGAAGGGCGCCAATTACCTGCTCTGGCTGCCCGCGCCCGTGCCGGAGGCCGCGCTCGTGGAAAAGCTGCCGCCGAGCGCTTTCTTCCGCGGCGTGGACGTGGCCTTCCTGCGCAGCGGCTGGGACAGCAAGGCGACCTTCATCGGCTTCAAGGCCGGCGACAACAAGGCGAACCACAGCCACCTTGATCTCGGCACGTTCGTCCTCGACCTGCGCGGTCAACGCTGGTGCGAAGACCTCGGCAGCGATGAGTACAACCTGCCCGGCTATTTCGGCAAGCAGCGCTGGACTTATTACCGCCTGAAGACCGAGGGACACAACGTCTTCACCCTCGGCGGCGCGAACCAGGACCCGAAGGCGAAGGCGACGATGCTCGCGTTCGACCCCGCGCCGGGCAAGGCCTGCGCCGTCGCCGACCTCACCGCCGGCTACGCGCCCGCCGCGAAAAAAGCGCAGCGTGGCATCCTGCTGCTCGGTGCTTCAGGCGCGCTGGTGCAGGACGAAATCACGCTCGCCAAACCGCAGGAGATCACCTGGGCCATCCATACCCAGGCGAAGATCACCCTCGCCGGGCGCGAAGCCAAGCTGACGCTGAAGGGCGAGACGATCGTCGCGCGCATCGTCGAACCCGCGGGCGCAAAGTTTGAAGAGCTGGAACTGCCGCCGACACCACCGCAGAGCCACCCGCTGCACACCAACAAGCTCGGCTTCCGCCTGCCAGCAACCGCAGCCGCGCGGCTGGTCGTCGTTTTCGCCCCCGCCGAGGAAAGCGCGAAGCTTGCACCCGCCGTCCGCCCGCTCGCCCTCTGGGGCAAGCCGATCGCGGCGAAGTAGTCTCCATCGTCCTCGTTCTCGCCCTCGTCCTCGATATGACGCGGCGCCGCCGGTGGAGTTCTGTTCGCAGTGTGCCCCGGAAAGCTGCAGCGGTGACCCCGCCATAGCGGAATCGCCCACGGCGGCCACAGACCACCGCTACAGAAAAATCAACCCCTGCAGAAAATGAGAGACGCGAAACGGTAGGGGCGCAGTCTCGCTGCGCCCAATGTGTTTTGATTGCGGTGGTACGAGTGCAGTGTGCGCCGGGTCGGAGACCCGGCCTACAAACCAAGGGCCGTGCCGCCCGCCTCTTTGTGGGCGGGGTTTCCAACCCCGCGAACTTCACCCCCGCAAAACCAGACACTGAGATCCCAACGAGGCCTCGCCGCGACAGGAGCTTCATGCGGAGCGTGAGGACTACTTTGCATCCGTACACTGGTTGCCTGGCTGCAAGATTTGCTATATACGCGGCACCTTTCCAACAATTGGAAACGCGCAGAGGCGTAACATGAAAATAATCGCAGGATGGTTTTGCGTGGCGCTGCTGTCGCTCGGCGCGTGGGCGGCCGAGGTGGCGGACCTCGACCGGGCGACGCTCGATGCGTGGTCGGCGCCGTACCGCGGCTGGCATTACTGGCCGGCGCATGTGGTGCCCTCGGTGCCACAGATCGCGGGCGTGACGAACATCCTCGGCACCGATGTGCCGACGGTCTATCAGATCCCCGGCGACAAAAAGTATTACATGAGCTTCGTCACCTTCGACGGCCACGGCTACCAGTCCTATGTGGCGGAGAGCGCCGACCTGCTGCACTGGGGCAACTACCGGCTCGCGATGGGCTTCGGGCCCAAGGGCGAATTCGACCACGGCGGCCGCGTCATCGGCGCATTCCTCTACGAATCCTACGATATCAAGGCGCCGCGCATCCTGAAGAAACGCGACGGGAAGTTCTGGACGCTCTACGGTGCGTATCCGCGGCAGGGGGGCTACGAACTGCGGCCGGGCTCCGAAGGTGTCGCGTGCAGCGCCGACGGACTGCGCTGGGAGCGCGCGAAGGACCAGCCGATCCTTTCCACGCACGAGGCGGACTGCGGCGCGTGGGAGAGGGATTGCGTCTATCAGCCCTGGCTCGTCGAGCATCAGGGCCGGTTCTTTAATTTCTACAATGCCGCCAACGGCCACGTCGAACAATCCGGCCTGGCGTTCTCCACCGACCTGCTGAACTGGACGCGTCACACGGCCAACCCGGTGCTGCGCAACCGTGCAGGCGGCTATGACGAAAAGTTCTGCTCCGACCCGAAGGTGTTCCGCGACGGCGATCATTGGACGATGCTCTACTTCGGCGTCGGCCGCGGCGGCGCACACATCATGATCGCGTTTTCGCGCGACCTGCTGCACTGGACCGCGCACCCGGAGCCGCTCTACAAGGCCGGCGGTAACCCGAGCGGGCTCGACAAACAATACGCGCACAAAATTGCGCTCGTGTTCAACCCCAAGAACGAAACCTTCTACATGTTCTACAACGCCGTCCCCGGCCAACGCGGCGCGACCGGCGGGCGCGGCATCGGCCTGCTCACCAGCAGGCCCCTGCCCTAGCCGACGCTGCCGCGCGCCGCGCGGTGGACACCGGCGGGGGATTTCGCTAGATTCCCGGCCCAACGCGAAAGGCTATCATGAAATCTGGACTGGTGTTGGTGGTGCTGGTGCTGATCGTGCTGCTGCTCGTCGCCGGGCTGACCGGCGTCGGCGTCTACAACAGCATGGTCACGAAGGAACAGGTCGTGGACCAGGCGTGGGCGCAGGTGCAGAACGTCTACCAGCGGCGCGCGGACCTGATCCCGAACCTCGTCGCGACCGTCTCCGGCGCGGCCAACTTCGAGAAGTCCACGCTCACCGAGATCACCGCCGCGCGCGCCTCGGTCGGGCAGGTCAAGCTCGACCCGAACGCGGCGCCGACCGATCCCACCAAGCTCGCCGAATTCCAGAAGGCGCAGGAACAACTCTCCGGCGCGCTGTCCCGGCTGCTGGTGGTCGTCGAGCGCTATCCCGACCTGAAGGCGACGACGAATTTCCGCGACCTGCAGGCGCAGCTCGAGGGCACGGAGAACCGCATCACCGTCGAGCGCGGGCGGTTCAACGACGCGGTGATGCTCTATAACACCGCCGTGAAGACCTTCCCGAACGTCCTGCTCGCCGGCCTGTTCGGCTTCCAGCCCAAGCCCTATTTCGCCGCGCAGCCCGGCGCGGACAAGCCGCCGCCAGTGCAGTTCGACTTCGGCGGCAAGGCCGCACCCGCCAAATGAAGGGCTGCCGCCACGTCCGCCTCCTGGCCGTCTGGCTGGGCCTGACCCTCGCCGGTTTCGCAGCGGAAACCCTGCCGCCGAAGCCGGCGCACTATTTCAACGACTCCGCCGGTGTCGTGCCGGCGGCGACGGCCGCGCAGTTGAACGCGAAGCTGGAGGCTTTCGAGCGCACCACCTCCTGCCAGGTGGTCGTCGCCGTGTTCCCAAAGATGCAGAGCGACTCGTCGCTGGAAGATTATGCGCAACGTCTTTTCCAGGCGTGGCAGCTTGGGCAGAAGGACAAGAACAACGGCGTCGCTTTTCTGGTTTTCACGCAAGACCGCAAGATGCGCATCCAGACCGGCTATGGGCTGGAAGGCGCGCTGCCGGATGCGCTCTGCAAGCGCATCATCGCCGACGAGGTCGCGCCGGCCTTCAAGCGCGGCGACTTTGCCGCCGGCCTGACCGCCGGCGTGGAAGCGATCCTGCGAGCGACACGCGGCGAATACCAAGGCACCGGGAGCACCGTCGCCAACAAGAAGCCGCTTAACCATGTGCTGAATATAGTGCCCTTGGTTTTCATCATCGTCATGCTCGTGGTCATCGTCATCAGCAAGGCCCGGATGCCGAGCGGCACGGTGTATCATCGTGGCGGCGGCACCTACTGGGGCGGCAGCAGCTGGGGCGGTGGTGGCGGTGGTGGCGGTTTTTCCGGCGGCGGCGGCAGTTCCGGCGGCGGCGGCGCCAGTGGGAGTTGGTGACATGCAGGTCAAAGAATTCATCAGCCAGCTGGACGAGGCCCGGATGGTTGCGGCCATCGGCGCGGCGGAGCAGAAGACATCCGGCGAAATCCGCGTCTATATCTCGCATCACGCCCACGCCGACGCGCTCGCCTTCGCGCAGAAGCGTTTCCAGCAGCTCGGCATGACGCGGACGCGGCAGCGTAACGCCGTGCTGCTCTACCTCGCGCCGCGCACGCGCCAGTTCGCCATCGTCGGCGACAGCGGCGTCCACGCCAAATGCGGCGACGCGTTCTGGCAGGATGTCAGCGCGCAGCTCGGCGCGGGCCTGAAGCAGGGCGACTACACCGCCGCGCTCGTCCAGGCCGTGCAGCGGGTCGGGGCCCTGCTCGCCGCGCATTTTCCGCCGATCGCCGGCGACGCGAACGAGCTGCCCGACGCCATCATCCATTGACCCCGCGGAGCCAAACCATGAACATCCATCTACCCCCCTTGCTGCTGGCCGCCGCCCTCCTGGCTGGCGCCGGAAGCGCCCGCGCGGCGGACGCGCTCGAACCGCTGGCCGCGTTTGGCAAGGAAACGCGGATTCTGTTCCAGGGCGACTCGATCACCGATGGCAACCGCGGGCGCAGCGCCGATCCGAACCACATCCTCGGCCATGGCTACGCCTTCATCATCGCCGCCAAATTCGGCGCCGGCTACGCGGAGCGCAACCTGACGTTCCTCAACCGCGGCAACAGCGGCAACACCGTGCTCGACCTCGAAAAGCGCTGGCAGAAGGACACGCTCGACCTCAAGCCCGGCCTGCTCTCCGTTTTGATCGGCGTCAACGACAACAGCAAGGGTGTGTCGGTGGAGCAATACGAGCAGGTCTACGACCAGCTGCTGACCGCGGCGAAGGCGGCGCACCCAAAGCTCAAGCTGGTGTTGTGCGAGCCGTTCGGCATGGCGCTGGGCGCGAAGAAGGCGATCTTCGCGACGTGGAACCCGAGCCTGCAACAGCGCCAGGCGGTCGTCGCCAGGCTCGCCGCGAAGCACGGCGCGGCGCTGGTCCGGTTCCAGAAGATCTTCGACGACGCCTGCCAGCGCGCGCCTGCCGAACACTGGATCTGGGACGGCGTCCATCCGACCTACTCCGGCCACCAGCTCATGGCCGACGAATGGGTCCGCACCGTCAACGCCTTCTGGCCGGCGGCGAAGTGATGCACAGGCAGAAAACCGATGCGGTGAAAAAATGAAAACAAGCATGGTCAGCGCCCTCCTGGGCGGCCTCCTTCCGTTGCTGGCCGCGGCGGAGCCCGCGACCCGGGATGCGGATCTGCGCTTGCCGGAGACCGACATACTCTGGAAAGCCGTCAAAGATTACGTGGAGGTGCAGCCGGTCCCCGAATATCAACACGCCTCCGAAGCGGCCCGCGAGGCCTTTCGCGACCTCAAATATGGCGTGCGGATTCATTGGGGGCTGTATGCCATCAAGGAATGGAAAGAAAGCTGGACGTTTCTGACCGCGACCCGGGAGGAACGGCAAGCTTATCAGGAGCTTTACAAGACATGGAACCCGACCGGGTTCAACGCCGAGGAATGGATGCAGCTCTTCAAGGAGAACGGCGTGCGGATGTTCGCGTTCACGGCCAATCACCTCGACGGCTTCAGCATGTTCGACACGAAAACCCGCATCAAGCAGCGCGTGAACTGGACCGCCCCGGGCGGGCCGCAGATCGAGGCGTGCGACCTGGCGTACAGCATCATGGAGACCCCGTTCAAGCGCGATGTCGTGCGCGAGCTGACCGAGGCCGGGCGCAAATACGGGCTGAAGATCGACCTCTATTTCTCGCATCCGCAGTGGTACGACGCGGACTTCCGGCCCTACTGCTACCATCCGCTGCAGACGCCCGCTTCGCGCGACCATCCGGAGCTCTATGCCAACACCTTCACTGCGAAAGACAGCAAGAACGCCATCATGGCGCCCGATCCGACGCCGGCCGAAGAGGCGCGCATGCTCCAGCGTCACCGCCAGCAGCTGACGGAGCTGCTCACGCAGTACGGCCCGCTCGACATGGTCTGCCTGGACATGTGGCTGGGGAAAAAGATCTGGCCGCAGACGCGCGAGACGATGCTGGCGCTGCGCAAGCTCCAGCCCGACGTGATGTTCCGCGCGCGCGGCATCGGCAACTACGGCGACTATTACACCCCCGAAGGCTTTGTGCCCGGCAAAAAAGAAAACACCTCCATGCCGTGGTTCGTGATCTATCCGCTCGGGAAAAGCTTCTCGTTTCGCGGGGCGTCGGATCACTTCAAAGGCGGCGACTGGATCATCACCAACCTGGTGGACGCGGTGGCGAAGGGCGGCAACTTCATGGTCGGGATCGGCCCCGACGCCAACGGCAAGTTCCCGGCCGGAATCGTCCAGCAACTGCAGGAAGCCGGCGCTTGGCTGAAGATCAACGGCGAGGCGCTCTTTGCCACCCGCCCCTACCTGCGCTGGCACGAGGACCAAACCCTCCGCTTCACGCGCACCAAGGACAAAAAGTTCGTCTATATGTTGAGCCTCGGCTGGCCCGGCGAGACGCTGCACAGCCGGCTGGTAAAGCCCAAAGCGGGCTCGGCCATCCGCCTGCTGGGCCATGACCAGGACCTGAAGTGGCGGATGGAAGGCGACAGCCTGAGCATCGCGCTGCCCAAGGAGCTGCAGGGTAGAAGCGGCGGGCCGGCTTACGCCTTCAAAGTGGAATCGGCGGCGTGGGAAACCTTCGCGGACGCCCTGCCACCCGAAGCACCACCGGCAACCAGCGAGGGCAAGGCCGGTAAATAAGATTTCGACTTGCGCGGAGCGGGGCGGCGGTGTCAAATCGCTGTGCCAAAACCAGGAGCAACCATGAAAGCATTACCGATGGTGTTGATCGCGGCCGCCCTGCTGTGGAGCGTGCCGCAGGGGTTCGCCAAGGGACCGGCGGCCGTCACCGATCTCGACAAGGCGCTCGAGCAGGCCAAGACCGAGAAGAAGCTGCTGTTCATCCAATATGGGCGCGAGGCGTGCGGCAACTGCAAGGCGCTGCGCAGCTATGTGGCCAAGAACGAGGTCAGGCTGCCGAAGGAAAAATTCGTCTATGTGGACTTGAACTGCGACGACGCGGCCACCAGCGGCGCGTTCCGCAAGCACTTCAAGGTCGAGGGCGGCATGCTCCCGTTCGTCGTCGTCGCCGATGCCGAAGGCAAGCAGCTCGCCGGCCGCTCCGGCTTCGGCTCGCCCGCCGAATACAAAAAGTTCCTCACGCAGGCGCAGGCGAAGAAGCCGGCCGACACCGCCAAGGCCGCCGCGAAATAGCCCGGTTTCCAAGGCTTGGAAACCGATCCCGGTGTTTTTCCAAAGGTTGGAAACATCCGCCTGCCGCCGTTCCAAGGATTGGAAAAATGCCCGCCGCCCAAACCCAAGCCCTCCGCCTGATCGAGTTGCTCGCCATGCTGGAGCCCGCCGTCGTGGCGGAGCACCGGCCCGCCGACCAGGTCTTCGCCGAAGCCTGCCGCGCGCACCACGAGTGGGGCGCGCGCGACCGCCGGCTCTTCGGCGACACCCTGTTCGCCTATTTCCGCTGGCGCGGCTGGCTGGCCGGCCTGCCGCCGGCGCGCGCGCTGGCGCTCGCGGGCTGGCTCGAGGGGCTCGCGCATCCGGCGCTGGCGGAACTCGCGGCGCTGGCGGAGCTGCGGCTGCCCGCGATCACGCCGGAAACATTGCACGACAAAGCGCGCGAACTTTCCCTGCTGCTCGGCGCCGAAAAAAAGCTGTCCGCCCTGCTGCCCGACTGGACGCTGCCGCTGCTGGCTGCGGCCGACGGCGGCGCGCAGCAACATCTCGAAGCGTTCCAGCGGCGGCCGCCGGTGTGGCTGCGCGTCGCGCCAGGGCAGGTGGCGGCGGTGTTAGACTTTTTCAACCAGCCGCACCCGCGCGCCGCAGCGCATCCGCGGATGCCGGGGGCGATCAGCGTGCAGCCGCCGGCGAACCTGCAAGGCCTGCGCGCGGCGACCGGCGTCGCCGCGATCGTGCAGGACCTCGCCTCGCAATGCGTCGGCCAGTTATGTGCGCCCCAGCCGGGCGAGCGCTGGTGGGACGCCTGCGCCGGCGCGGGCGGCAAGACGCTGCATCTGGCGGCGCTGATGCAGAACCGCGGGACGTTGCTGGCGACGGACGTCCGGGCTGGCGCTCTACGCGAACTGGAAAAGCGCGCGGCGGAAGCGGGCGTGACCATTGTGCAGACGCAGCAGTTGAGGGACGGGAACCGGGGGGCGGGGGGCGAGGGACGGAAGATTTATGATTTGAAGGAACAGGACACAGAGCTTGCTACCGTCGGAAGGCAACTTGCCGAGCAGGGGTCGCATATCGGACCCGGCGAACAAGGGCTGCCGAGCCGCCGCGCAGAGCGCCCGACGCGAGACACGGGACACGCAACACGAGACTCCTTCGACGGCGTGCTGGTGGATGCGCCGTGCAGCGGCATCGGCACGTGGAACCGCAATCCCGACATGCGCTGGCGCACCGCCGCCACCGAGGTGGCGGCGAAGGCCGCGCTCCAGCGCGAGTTGCTCGGGCGCGCGGCGCAGAGTGTCCGGCCTGGCGGCACGCTGGTCTTTGCGGTCTGTACCGTGACGACCGCCGAGACGACCGGCGTGACGGACGATTTCTCGCGGTCCCACCCCGACTTCCAGCCGGAGGCCGCGGCGCATCCGCTGACCGGTGCGGAGCAACCGGGTGTGTTCTGGGTCTGGCCCTGGAGCGGGCCGTGCGACGGCATGTTCATCGCGCGTTGGCGGCGCCGTTGAAGTCTTCGTAGGGGCGCAGGCTTGCTGCGCCCAGTGTGTGTTGAATCCGCACGAACAGGCGCAGCAAGACTGCGCCCCTACCTGATCCAGCAGAAACTACTTCCCGCCGGCGTAGTCCAAATCGCCCGAGAAGACGTATTCGGCCGGGCCGAGGAGCGTCACGTCGCGGGCGCCATCGTCTGTGAGCGTGAAGTTCACCTCCAGCAGGTCGCCGCTGGCGGGCCGGATGCGCACCGGCGGCACGACGCGGCCGAGGCGTGCGGCGATCAGCGCCGAGGCCACCATGCCCGTCCCGCAGGCCAGCGTTTCCGCCTCGACGCCGCGCTCGAAGGTGCGCACGCGCACCTCGTGTTCCGGCGTGACGGCGATGAAGTTCGCGTTCGTCCCGCGCGGCGCGAAGTCGGCGTGGTGCCGGATCGCCGCGCCCAGCCGCGCGACATCCACGGCGGCGAGGTCGGGCACCTCCACCACGGCGTGCGGCACGCCGGTGTTGACGAAATGATAGGTCCACGTCCGCCCCTCCGCCGTCAGCGTGCCGTTGAGCCGCCACGCATGCGGCGGCGTCATCAGGAGGCGCACCCGCCGGTCGAGAATTTCCGCGCGGACCTCGCCGGCGACGGTCTCGATGCGCATCTGCACGGGGGCGATGCCGCGGTCGTGGGCGAAGCGCGCGATGCAGCGCGCGCCGTTGCCGCACATCTCCGCCTCGCCGCCGTCGGGATTGAAAAACCGCATGCGGAAATCCGCCGACGCCGAGGGCTGCACCAGCATGACGCCGTCGGACCCGACGCCCGTGCGCCGCGCCATCACCTGCTCCAGCCACACGCGGTCGCCCGCCGGGAACGCCTGCGCCCGGTCGTCGACGACGATGAAATCGTTCGCCGCACCGTGCATTTTCGAAAAAGGTATCTTCATGTTGGGCCTCAAAAGCGGCGGAACTCTACCACATTTTCAAAAGATTGGTAACGGTCCGCGCACGCGGGGTCGAGGGCCGGCCGCCCCACCCCAATTTCGCGATTGTTTCCCCCTTCGATGCTGCTACATTCACCGCCCCTGACATGACCAAGCAGCCGCCACATAACTATGACGAGGGCAAGATCAAGACCCTCTCGCCGCTGGAGCACATCCGCAAGCGGACCGGCATGTACATCGGCCGCGTGGGCGACGGCAACGACTACGACGACGGCATCTATATCCTCCTCAAGGAGGTCGTGGACAACGCCGTGGATGAATTCATCATGGGCGCCGGCCAGCGCGTGGTGGTGACGCGGGAGGGCCTGCGGGTCACGGTGCGCGATTTCGGGCGCGGCATCCCGCTGGGCAAGGTGGTGGAGTGCGTCTCGAAGATCAACACGGGCGCGAAATACAGCAACGAGGTCTTCCAGTTCAGCGTCGGCCTCAACGGCGTGGGCACGAAGGCGGTCAACGCGCTCTCGGCGCACTTTTCGGTGCGCAGCTTCCGCGAGGGCGTGTTTGCCGGCGCGGTCTTCGAGCGCGGCAAGCTGAAGAAGGAGACGAAGGGCGCGGCCCCCGGGGAGCCCAACGGCACGTTCGTCAGCTTCGAGCCCGACCCGAAAATCTTCGGCGCCGCGGCGTTCGTCGAGGACCACCTCGCGCGCCGCCTGCAGCTCTACGCCTTCCTGAACGCCGGGCTGCAGCTGGAATACAACGGGCAGGTGTTCCATTCGCGCGACGGCCTGCGCGACCTGCTGCGCGACGAGGTCGGCGACGAGGCGCTCTACCCGCCCCTCGCCTTCCGCTCCAAGACGCTGGAGCTGGTCTTCGCCCACACCAACCGCTTCGAGGAGACGTTCCTCTCGTTCGTCAACGGCCAGTTCACGCGCGACGGCGGCACGCACCTGAGCGCGTTCCGCGAGGGGCTGGTCAAGGCGTTCAACGAGTTCTCCAAGGAGAAGTTCGAGGGCGACGACATCCGCGAGGGCATGGCCGGCGCGATCTCGATCCGCCTGCAGGAGCCGGTCTTCGAGTCGCAGACCAAGAACAAGCTCGGCAACACCGAGCTGCGCGGCGAACTGGTCGGGCAGGTCCGCGAGGCCGTGGTGGACCTGCTGCACCGCCAGCCGCAGGCGGCGGAGAAGGCGCTCGCCAAGATCGCCGAGAACGTCAAGTTGCGCCGGGAGCTGCAGTCGATCAAGAAGATGGCCCGCGAGCGCGCCCGCTCCACCTCGATCCGCGTGCCGCAGCTCAAGGACTGCAA
Organism: uncultured Lentisphaerota bacterium; assembly: GCA_903912445.1. Taxonomy (GTDB): domain Bacteria; phylum Verrucomicrobiota; class Kiritimatiellia; order CAIQIC01; family CAIQIC01; genus DP16D-bin41. Next base: position 6,208 of record CAIWHP010000179.1, on the reverse strand, counting down.
GCAGCACTACGACGCCGAGACCGGCGCCGGCGCCGGGACGATGATCTTCCTCACCGAGGGCCAGTCCGCCGGCGGCTCGATCGTCAGCTGCCGCGACGTGCAGCAGCAGGCGATCTTCACGCTGCGCGGCAAGCCGCTGAACGTCTGCGACCTCAACCGCGACATCATGTACAAGAACGAGGAGCTCTACAACCTGATGCGCAGCCTCGACATCGAGGAGTCGCCCGAGCGCCTGCGCTACGCCAAGGTCATCCTCGCCACCGATGCCGACGTGGACGGCCTGCACATCCGCAACCTGCTGCTGACGTTCTTCCTGCGCTTCTTCGAGCCGGTGGTCCACAACGGCCACGTCCATATTTTGGAGACGCCGCTGTTCCGCGTCCGCAACGCGAAGCAGACGCACTACTGCTACTCCGAGGCCGAGCGCGACGCCGCGGTCAAGGGCCTGCGCGGCGCAGAGGTGACGCGGTTCAAAGGGCTCGGCGAAATCTCGCCGGCCGAGTTCAAGCAGTTCATCGGGCCGGAGATGCGCCTGACGCCGGTGCGCGTGAGCCAGCGGCACAGCGTGCCCGCGGTGCTGAATTTCTACATGGGCCGCAACACGCCCGAGCGGCGCGCCTACATCATGAACCATCTCGTCGTGGAGGCGGAAGAGTGAGCGACGACAAGCCCAGCGAGCTGCCGCTGTTCAGCGCCGAGCCGGAGACCGCGCCGGAAATTCCCGGCCTGGAGGCGCCGCCGGCACCGCCGCCCGCCCCCGGCGGAGCCAGCGCCGCCGGACCAGGCGGCAGCGCGCTGCCGCCTGCCATCGCGGCTACGGGCTTGAAGGCCACCGGCGATGGCGCGCTCAAGCAGATGATGGACAGCAACTTTCTCCAGTACGCCGCCTACGTCATCCGCGACCGCGCGATCCCCGACCTCGACGACGGACTCAAGCCGGTGCAGCGGCGCATCCTGTTCTCGCTCCATGAGAACGACGACGGGAAGTTCATCAAGGTCGCCAACATCGTCGGCTACTGCATGCAGTTCCACCCGCACGGCGACGCCTCGATCGGCGACGCGCTCGTCACGCTGGCGAACAAGCAGTACCTGATCGAGCGGCAGGGCAACTACGGCAACATCTTCACCGGCGACCCGGCCGCCGCGGTGCGCTACATCGAGTGCCGGCTGACGCCGCTGGCGCGCGAGGTGCTGTTCAACGACGCGCTGACGAAGTTCGTGCCGTCCTACGACGGCCGCAAGCAGGAGCCGGTGACCCTGCCGGCGAAGATCCCGCTGCTGCTGATGCTCGGCGCCGAGGGCATCGCCGTGGGCATCTCCACGCGCATCCTGCCGCACAACTTCGCCGAGCTGCTCGAGGCGCAGATCGCCATCCTCCAGAAGAAGGCGTGCGCCGTGCTGCCCGATTTCCCGCAGGGCGGCCTGATGGATGCGCGCGCCTACGACGACGGGCGCGGGCACGTCCTGCTCCGCGCCCACATCGAGCAGAAGGACGAGCAGACGCTGGTGCTGCGCTCGCTGCCGTTCGGCGTCACGACCGATGCGGTCATGGCCTCCATCGAGGAGGCGTCGCGCAAGGGGCGGCTCAAGCTCAAAAGCCTCAACGACTTCACCGCCGAGCTGGTCGAGATCGAGATCAAGCTGCCGCCGGACCAGGATCCGGCCCGCGCGATGGAGTCGCTCTTCGCCTTCACGCTGTGCCAGGTGCAGATCGCCAGCCGCATCGTGGTCATCCACGACCAGAAGCCGGTCGAGCTGACGGTGGCCGAGATCCTGCGCCACAACACGACGCGGCTGCTCGAGCTGCTGCGCGCCGAGCTGCTCTACCGGCGGCGCGAGCTGGTGGATGCGCTGCACGACCTCACGCTCGTCCGCCTGTTCATCGAGCAGGGCATTTATAAACGCATCGAGACCTGCGACTCCGCGGCCGCCGTGTTCCAAGCCGTGTATGACGGGCTGCTGCCCTACCGCGACCAGCTGCAGCGCGACGTGACCAAGGACGACATCGAGACCCTGCTCGGCATCCCCATCCGGCGCATCTCGCTGTTCGACCTCGAGAAGAACCGGCTGGAGCTGGAGCGCAGCCGCGCCGAGCTGGCGGAGGTGGGCCAGAACCTCGACGCGCTCGCGCCCTACGCCGTCCGCTACCTGCGCGGGCTGCTGAAGAAATACGGCGCGGACCATCCGCGGCGCACGCAGCTGGCGCAGTTCGGCGAGATCTCCGAGCGCGAGCTGACCTCCAACGCGCTCGCGATCAACTACGACCGTGCGAAAGGCTACCTCGGCCACAAGATCGCCGGCGAGCCGCAGCTCACCTGCTCGCCGCTCGACAAGCTGCTGCTCGTCTGGCGCGACGGCCGGTGCAAGGTCGTGGCGCCCGCCGACAAGCTGTTCGTGGATGCCACGCTGATCCACTGCTCCATCCTCGACCGCGAGCGCGTGCTGACCGTGGTCTACGAGGTCGATTTCTTCACGCACATCCGCAAGTTCCTCACCGGTGGACTGATCACCAACCGCGAATACCGCCTCGGCGCGAAGGGCGCGCTGGTCCGGTTTTTCGCCGACGACAACCCGCCCGCGCTCTACCTCCGCTACACCGACCCCGGCAAGCCGCCGATCCCCCAGCAGATCTTCGCGCTCGACGCCGTGCCCGTGCGCGAGCGCGACGCGCGCGCGCCGGTGCTCAGCTCGCGCCGCATCGCCTCCATCAGCGGCACCAAGCCCGCCGACTGGAACGACGAGCTCAACGGCCCGCCCGCCCGCCTGATGCCGTTCGCGTGAGTCAAAACTTTTTCACGGCCGGGAAAAAGGCTGAAGGCGGGATGAGGCTGCACCGCAGTTTCGAAACCACGCAGGGATACTTATGGAGCCTCGTATAGCCGGCTGATCGTTCCGGCTCGTCCTCGTCCTCGAAATATCCCGTGAAGGCAGAGCGAGGACGAGGACGACGACGAGAACGAGGACGATCGAACTGAGTGACACGCGTACTAGGGAGCCGGCGCGCTCGCCGCCACGGCCAGCGGCACGATGGTGAACACCACGCGGCCGCGCGCCTGCGGACGGGCCAGGTTGATGCCGATGCGCGTCGGCTGCGTCTTGTTGTGGTTCTCTTCCTTGATCGTATCGGCCGCCACGGTGAACGGCACGCCGCCGGTATCCACGGAGACCTTGACCGCCTCGCCGCCGGCGGAGAGCAGCAGCTCGCGCGCGGAGAGCTGCTTCCACTGGCCGTAGGTGATGAGCGCCGAGCCAAACGTCTGCGGCGCGCTGAACGCAAAGTCATCCGTCACCGTGAGGGAGCCCGCGCCGGTGCGCGAGTAGACGAACGTGCGCTTGAGCGCCTGCAGCCCCTTCACCTCGTAGGCGCTGCGCAGGTCCAGGGCGAAGGTGTCGGCCGCCTCGGTGCCGGTGCGCGCCAGGATGACGGCCTTGGCGTCCTTGCCCGCGCGCTGCAGCTGCCCGGCGACCACCGGCACGGGATGGCCGAACGAGTTCAGCAGGGTGCTCTTGTAGCGGTCCTTGCTGAAGGTGCGCGCGGTATACACCTCGCCGCCGGGATCGAGGATCAGCGACTCCTTGCCGAGCACCACGACGAAGGAGCCGAGGTCGTTGTGGTTGTGCGGCTCGGCGTTGTGGCCGCCCTTCAGGGACACGGCCAGGCGGCACGCCGACCCCGGCGCCGGCCGGCAGTTCAGGACGCCGTGCTTGAAGAAGCTGCGGATTTCATAGGCCTCCTTGCCGGCAACCGGCGGGCGCGCGGTGGCCGAGTTCGAACAGGAGTACAGCAGCGAGCTGAGGAGCGGGCCGCCGATCGTAAAGTCATCGAGGATATAATCCTTCAAGCCGAACCCGTAGCGCCGGTTGATGTAGCTCATGAGCTGCATACCCGGCTTGGATTCCAGCGAGCAGTCGGCGTAGGCCGGAATGACCTTGTTGATCAGGGCGATGCGCACCGGATAGAGCGCGGCGTCGCGGGCGCCCTCCAGCTGGTAGAGATCCACGCCGCCCTTGGTCGCCTGGAACACCGTCTCGCACAACTGGATGTAATTGCCGAAGCCGTAGTTCCAGTAGCCCATGCCTTCCGCGCAGTAGCCATCGCCATAGAAGCCGCTGAGGAAGTTCCGCGAAAACTTCTCGGCCGCCGCCACGAAGAAGGCGCGCTCGTTGCGGTCGGGGCACACCGCCAGCGCGGCGGCGACGACGCCGGCGTGGCAGACGGAATTCCAGTTCATGTCCGCCGTGATCCACCACTGTTTCTGGCCGGTGCCCTCCACGGCCTTGTGATAGGGCTCGAAAATGCGCTCGCGCAGCCGGGCCATGACCCGCTGCCGCGTCTCCGCGCCAAGGCGGTCGCCCAGCAGCCAGAGGCACTCGCCCAGATTTTCCGCCAGATCCACCGAGCTCAAATCAACGGTGATTTTCTTGCCGTTGTAGTCATCCAAGTTGCCGTCGTGGAAATTGTAGATCCACGTCTTCTCGTCGCAGATCGCGTTCAGCACCGCTTCCAGCGGCTTGATAAACCGGCCCTTGTTTTCGATGCACTCGGCGCGGGCAAACAGGGTGATGCGCCCGTAGCGGTCACTGCGGGCCCGGGCGTATTCCTTGGTGCGCCGGCCGGTCTTCTTGAACTGCAGGTAGAGTTCCTCGGTCATCTCCGGCATGGGCTTGGCGAGCGTTTTCTCCGCATCCTTCACGGCGCCGGCATAGGCCTTCGTGGCCGCGAGCCGCTGCCAGCCCGCGCGGTCGGCGCACCGCGGCCCGAAGGCGAACGGCTCGGCGTCGAGCAGTTGCGCGATCTGCTGCACGCGCTGCGGATCGACGCCCCCCTCCAGCGGCTTGCCCCCAGCCGCCAGTGCCGCCCCCACCATCACGGCCACCCCTAAAATCGTAATCCTTCGATCTCGCATGATTTGCTCCCATCCGTTCCCGGCGTTGCCAAAGCTCACGAGCCCATCCGCGCACCTCTGTTTCGTGAGGCACCGGGAATGTGCGCGCGCATTGTCACGGGCCGCGCCGCAAAGTCAAGCGGCCCGGAAACGCCACCGCACAAGGGAATCCGCCTTGCCCCGCCCCCGCCCGTGCCCTAGCATGGCCGCAGATATGCGTGCGTTGATGCGTGAATAGAAAGAGGCTATACGGTCGTCCACTTATTGTGACAGGTGGATAGCCAAATAGCGCCACGTCCACCAATAACAGGGAAGGAGTGCGGTCATGAACGCAAAATGCATCCTCGGACTTCACGACTGGAACGGATGCAGTTGTCAGCGATGCGGGAAGACACGTAACCAAGGACACGACTGGAATCGGGATTGCGAGAAATGCGCGACCTGCGGCAAGACACGCACCAACCATGACTGGTCTGACAATTGTGAGAAGTGTGCGAATTGCCAAGCCACTCGCCAGAACATCCACCAGTGGAATGGGTGTAAGTGCTCCAATTGCCCAAGTGCCAAGCACGAATGGGTAGGCGGCATATGTCTCAGGTGTAGATCGAACGCTGAGACGTCTCGCGATGATGTTCTGAGCAAAGTTGTGCGCAATAATTCAATAGGAATGGCGTTTGCCTCAATCCCCGCAGGCGAGTTTCTAATGGGCAGCGGGAAGACTGAAGACGGGCATAGCAGCGATGAAACACAGCACCGCGTGCGCTTCGTTGATGATATTTTAATGGGCGTCCACCCCGTGACGCAGGCGCAATGGCAGGGCGTAATGGGGAATAATCCCAGTATCTTTAAGGGGATGAATCGTCCCGTTGAGAATATTTCTTGGCACGACGCATTAGCGTTCTGTCAAAAACTTGGCGAAATGGAGCGCAAACGGTATCGATTGCCGACAGAGGCCGAGTGGGAGTATGCCTGTCGCGCTGGTACGACAACGCCGTATTACACGGGCATCGGCAAACCAGCATTAGGTGAAGCTGGGTGGTATTCGGGAAATTCTGGCGCTGAAACGCATTCTGTTGGGGACAAAAGGCCGAATGCTTGGGGTCTGTACGACATGCATGGCAATGTGTGGGAATTGTGTTCCGACTGGTACGATGAGTACCCCATGGTCGACGCGGTAAATCCTCAGGGGCAGCGCTAATTCGTCTGTAGCTTTAACGGATTGGCGTGGTGATAGTTGATTGTTATGGCTGGACAGGAGCGATCGAACTTTTTAGACTCGGCGCATGAAAACACAGCCTGTGTTGCCCACCGCCGCTCAACAG
>CAIWHP010000178.1 GCA_903912445.1 uncultured Lentisphaerota bacterium | reverse complement strand
GCTGGTCGACGGGCTGTATGCGGCGCGGCACCGCGAGTGCATGGCGGCGGCGCAGACGCAAGTCTGGCCAAGTCCGGAAATTGGACGGCGGGCGCGGCACATCGTGGAGGAAATTGCGCGGGTGGACGCGATGGTGAAGGTGCTCGAGAGGGGCGATCTGGCCGAGGCCGGACGCCTGCTGACGGCCTCGCACCGCAGTTCGCAGTTGTTGTTCGAGAACAGCACGCCCGAATTGGATTTTCTCGTCGATACCCTGGCCCGCACCCCGCTGGTCTATGGGGCCCGGTTAACTGGCGGCGGATTCGGCGGTGCGGTGATGGCAATGACCACGCCGCAGTTCACGTCCGAGGCCGCGGCGCGCGTGGCGGAAGCCTATAAGCAGAAATTTGGCACTGCGCCTGACGTGTTGCGCACGCAGACCGGAGCCGGGGCGGAAGTGGTGCGGGTGTGATGTGGGCGGGGATTCCGATCCCCGCCAATCTTGCTCGTTCTCTTTATCTATCTCGGGCCTTGGAGAATAGAGCACTTTCTATTTAGATAGACGCAGAGCTAGTAGTCGGCTAGGATTGGGGCTCATGAGGATCCAACCATGAGACCATTGAGCGGGGATTTGCGGCAGCGCATCATCGCAGCACGAGCGAGCGGCGAAGGTACCGGGGAAGTCAGCCAGCGCTTTCGCGTCAGCCGCAAAAGCGTGGAGCGCTTCTGGAAGCAGTATCAAGCCAGCGGCCACTGCCAGCCCAAGCAGATTGGCGGTTATCGCAGATCCCGCTTGCGGCCGCATGAGCCGAAGCTGCGCCGGTGGATCGCCCAGCAGGCCGATCTGACCTTGGCGGAGCTCCAGCAACGCTGTGAGGATAAATTGGGGGTCAAGATCGGCATCACAGCCCTGTGGCACCGGCTCGACCGCATGGGCTTGAGCTATAAAAAAAACGACGCACGCCGCCGAGCAACAGCGACCTGACGTTCAGGCGGCCCGGGTCCTGTGGCGCCAGGCTCAGCCCCAGTGGGACAGCCAACGCCTGGTCTTCATTGATGAGACCGGCCTGAACACGAAGATGGCCCGGCTCTACGGGCGCAGTCCGACGCACCAACGCTGTGTCGCCAGCGTGCCGCACGGCCACTGGCAAAGTTCCACCTTCATTGCGGCGCTCCGCGCCGAAAGCATCGCGGCCCCGTTCCTGATCGAAGGCGCGGTCAACGCCGAGGTCTTCACCGCTTACCTCGCCCAGGTGCTTTGCCCCGAGCTGCGCCACGGGGATGTGGTCGTGCTCGACAACCTATCGACGCACAAGATCGCCAGCGTCGCCGCCTTGATAACCGCTCGCGGCGCCACCGTGCGCTACCTGCCGCCCTACAGTCCCGACCTCAATCCGATCGAGTTGGCCTTCGCTAAACTCAAAGCGCACCTGCGCCAAGCGGCCGCCCGCACGTTGAGTGATCTCCAAGGAGCGCTCGTAGACAGTCTCGCCTCCTTCCAACCCGTCCATTGCCAGGGCTTTTTTCGTCATGCCCGATATGCGTCTATCTAAATAGAAAGCGCTCTAGCGGATAGGGATCGTATTCGTTCTTGTGGCCATGAAGCCCGCACGGAATTCGCAATGATGCGGGGCAGATTCGAGCGTGACTCGAGGATCCCAGCGGCCTGGACGGCATCGGCGGCGTCGGATCAGTGCTGGTGGTACCCGCCCGCGCGGCCACGTCCTGCGCGGCCGTCGCCAAGCTCCTGGGGTTGCCCGCGAACCGCCTGTTCAGCACCGCATCGCTCACCAGGCCGGTGCAGGT
>CAIWHP010000177.1 GCA_903912445.1 uncultured Lentisphaerota bacterium | reverse complement strand
GGCCATCGCCATACCGCTGTTGACCTTCCTGATGCTCGGCTGCGGCTGGCGGGCGATGTTCGTGATCATGGGCGTGGCCGGCTTGGTGGTGGCCGGCATCTGGGCACTCGTGTACCGCGATCCCGCCGGCGTCGCGCTGACGCCCGACGAACAGCGGCATCTCGTCGAGGATGACCCCCCGGGCCGGCGCACGCGCCTGACGTGGCGCGAGTGGAAACTGCTGTTCCGCTTCCGCACGGCGTGGGGCATGATTCTGGGATTCATCGGGACGATCTACCTCCTCTGGGTCTATTCCGCGTGGCTGCCCGGCTACCTGGAAATCGAGCGGCACATGAGCGTGAAGCAGACCGGCTACGCCGCCGCGATCCCGTTTGCCTGCGGCGTGCTGGGCGGACTGCTGGGCGGCTGGTTTGTGGATTGGCTGCACCGCCGCGGCGTCTCGCCCGTGAACAGCCGGAAGTTCCCGGCCGGCGGCGCGCTGCTCGGCACGGCGCTGTTCACGCTGCTGGCGGCCTGGGTGCCCAGCAATGTGCTGGCGGTCATCTTCATTTCGCTGGCGATGTTCCTGGTGCAGTTCGCGTCCACCTGCGCGTGGGCGTTGACCTCCATCGCGGTGCCGGCGAATTGCACGGCCTCCATCGGCTCGATGCAGAATTTCGGCGGCTACCTCGGCGGCACGCTCGCGCCCACGGTGACCGGGCTGATCGTCCAGCGGACGGGCTCCTTTGCGCTCGCCCTCACCGTGGCCGCGGTGATCGGCACGGTTTCGGCCATCGCCTACTTCGTGCTGGTGCGCGACCCGATCACGTCCGACCAGATGGATGCGCTCGCCCCCGCCCCGCCGACGGCCCCATGAACCCGCGCAGTTCGATCTATTACTGGAAGTGCGACCGGCCCGCGGCGTTCCACGGGACCGATGGCAGCGCCCGCCAGGCAGCCTATGCAGAGCGGCTGGCCACGGTTTTGCAGGCACGGTTCCCCGGCCAACCCCTCGCCCTCCATCCGGCCGCCAGCCAAGGCAACCACATCACCTGGCGGGCGAAGGTGGCCGGGATGGAAGCCTTCGTGCGCGTCGAGGACGGGCCGGAGCACGACGATTACATCGAAGTCGAATCGCGCGTCCTGGCGGACGTGCGGGCCTTGGGCGTGCCCGCGCCGCGCGTGCTGGGCGTGGATGCCAGCCGCCGGCACGTTCCGTTTGCCTGGCAGGTGCTGGAGCACATCGCGTGTCCCGATCTCAACCAGCTCTATAAAGCGGGCCGGCTGGCTCTGGCGCAGATGGCCCACCCCATCGGCGCCGCCGTGGCCCGCTGGCAGAGCCTGCAGCCGCGCGGCTTCGGCCCGTTCACTTCCGACGTGCTGCGGCGGCAGAACCGGCTGGAAGGCTTTCACCCGCGCTATGCCGCTTACTTTTTCCTCCACCTGGACCGGCACCTGCACTTCCTGGTCGAACACGCGTTTCTGGCCGCGCCCGACGCGGCAGAAATCAAGGCGGCGATCCTGCAGCATCAGCAACTGCTCGCGCTGGACCAGGGCTGCCTCGTCCACAAAGATCTCGCGCTGTGGAACATTCTCGGCACGGAGACGGAACTGGCGGCGTTCATCGACTGGGACGACGCGATCGCCGGCGATCCCATGGATGATCTGGCGCTGCTCGGCTGCTTTTATGACGGCGCGATTCTCGCCCGCGCCCTGGCAGGTTACACCACGGTCCGCGCGCTGCCGGAGGAGCACCGCCGCCGCTTCTGGCTGCACCTCCTGCGCAACATGCTGGTCAAGGCGGTCATCCGCGTCGGCGCGGGCTACTTCGACCGGACCGACCAATTCTTTTTGATCGGCGCCGGCGGCACCGGAACGGATTTAAAAACCTTCACGCGCCAGCGGCTGACCACCGCACTAAATGGGTTGCGCGACGACCGGGAGCTTGCGACTCTATGAACATGAATGCGCACGCCAAACTTCGCGAACAGAAGACGCACTTCGGCACCTGGCTGTCCATCGGCTCGCCGGTGATCGCCGAGCTCGCGGCGGACAGCGGCTTCGACTGGCTGTTGTTCGATCTTGAACATGGCTGCGGCTCCGAGGCCGCGCTGTTTCCGCAGCTCCAGGCCATCCGCGGCTCCGCTACGGCGGCCATTGTCCGCGTCGGCGCGCCGCATCCGGACCTCGTCCTGCGCGCGCTCGACTGGGGTGCCGACGGCCTCATGGTGCCGCACATCTCCTCGGGGGCCGAAGCCGAGGCGTGCGTGCAGGCCGCCCATTATCCGCCCCGGGGCCGGCGCGGGCTCTCGCGCTCCGCCCGCGCCTATGGCTATGGCCTGCGCTGGCCCGCCGATCCAAAGACCATTCAGCCACCGCTGCTCATGGCCCAGATCGAAACCATCGAGGGCGTCGAGCACGCGCCCGACATTGCCCGGGTGGAGGGTATCGACGTCTTGTTTGTCGGCCCCGCCGACTTGAACTTCGACCTGCAGGCGCGCCCCGCCGTCGCGGTGCGCAACTATGAAGATTGTCTGAAGCGTGTCGCCGCCGCTGCAGCCTCAGCCGGCAAAGCGTGCGGCATCCTGGCCCGCACCGCCGCTGATCTGCATTCCGCCCAAGGCCTGGGCTTCTCCTGGCTGGCCCTGAACTCCGACCTCTCGATCCTGCGCGAAGGCTTCCGGCAGGTCCTAGGCCAAACCAAACCGTAAACCTGATACCTATCCAGTCGAGCGACCACCCGCCATGCTCCGCCGTCGGGCCGGCTGTCCGTCGCGGTGATCACGAAATAACGCTGCACCGGGGAATTCGCGGGCCAGTTCCTGTTGCTGCCACTATTCGAACCGCAGCACACCGAATTTGTCCGGGCGGTGGAAGCCGCCGGCGAAGTCGGGGTCGAGCGGCGCCCAGGTGGCCCAGTGCGGATGGCTGGAGGCGTCGGCACACTTGAAGAAATTCGCCCGCCACGTCTGGCCCGCCACCTGGCCCAGCGGCCCGACATAGCGCTCGAAGAAACCGAACGGGATGAAATACTCCAAGCGCCATTCGACCAGACCGACCTGCTCCGGGTCAATGCGCGACGGCAGCGAGTGGAAGCGCGGCACCAGCGCATCCATCTCCGGCGGCAGCTGGGTGTATTTCACGAAGCCGGCCGGGGTGCGCGTGGCGTCCTCGATGTAGGTGACGAGCAGCGCGCCGCCGCAGTTCATCTCGAAGTTGAAGTAGCCCTTGTCGGCCTTCGGCTGGACGAAGAACTCCGCGCAGGAATCCTTATAGACCGGCGACTGGAAGACCGTGTTACGGCAGACGACGTAGCGGTCACTGACCTTGAAGAAGACGAACAGGCCGTCGTCAGTATAGGTGAGCTTGGCCTGGACGTCGGGCCGGTGGTCGCTCGCCTTGGGCGCGGACATAAAGCGGTCCACGCGCAAAACCTGCGCGCCGCGCCACGCGGGCGCCGCCCAGTTGCCGTCGAGCGCGGGCCGCCCGGGCGCGGGCTTCACCACCAAGGTTGCCTCCATGTGCGTCTCCCTCAGCAGCATCACGCGGGCCGACAGCGCCACGGCGCAGCCGATAACCAGGCCCCACCCCACCCGCTTGATCCTGCCGCTTGCATCCTGCATCCCGTCCTGTTTCCTATTGCGCCGGCGCCTTCTGCATCTTGACCGGTTCGCCGTATAGTTCCTTCAAATCGCTGGCGGCGAGGAAAGCCTGCAACTCTTTGGACGACGCGGTCAGCAGGAAACCATCCTTGACCTTCTCGTGCTTCACCGCCGCGGGATGGGCCGCGAGCAGCTTCTTCATGGCGTCCGGGTTCATCATGGACAGCTCCAGCGTGGTGCCGATCTGCGGGACCCACAGCAAGGTATGGGCGGCAACCAGGTGCATGGCGAACAGATCGTTCAGCTTGGCGTCGGAGTCCTCGGGATAGATGTCGAGGAAGCGCCGGTCCTTGACCTTGACGAGGTAGGCGGTGAACTCGCCGGTGTGCTTTTCCTTGTCGGTGTGGACCAGCTTGTAATGGTCGTCGCCGGCCCGGGTGAACTCCCAGCGATCCTCCTTATTGGTCTGGCACCACGCGCCGACCAGCGCGGGGTCAAAGGCGATGGTATCCGGCGTATAGAGCGGCTGCAGCGACGGCACACAGCCGGCGGCGAGGGCGAGCAGCCCCGCGAACCCCAACCAACGAGCGCATGTTTTCATGTTCGGCCTCCGCGGGCGGCGCGTACCGTCCGACGCCCAAAGTCTAGCATCGCCCGCCGCTGGCGCGAGAAAAAAGCTGGCGTATGCTTCCAAACCTTGGAAAACTCCCGCCGCAGTTTTCCAAGGGTTGGAAAAAGGATTACGATTTCGAATCGGGATTAAGATTAGGATCGAGAAGCAGGATGAAGATAGGCAGCAAAACCAAAATTTTCGCGGTGCTGGGGCACCCGATCGGCCACACCTTTTCGCCGGCGATGCACAACGCGGCGTTCGCCGCCCTGCAACGCGACGCGCTCTACTGCGCGTTCGACGTGGCGCCGGAGTGCCTGCTGGAGGTCCTCTCCGCCATGCGCGCGATGGGCCTCGGCGGCGTCAACCTGACCGTGCCGCTCAAGGAGGTCGCGTTCCGCGGGCTGGCGCAGCTCGATGCCTCGGCCCGGCGGCTGGGCGCGGTCAACACGATTGAATTCACCGCCGACGGCATCGTGGGCCACAACACCGATGGCTATGGTTTCCTGCGCGCCCACGAGGAGGCGTTCGGGTGCAGCGTGACAGGCGCCCGGGTCTTCGTCCTCGGCTCCGGCGGCGCGGGCCGCGCGGTCGCGCTGATGTGCGGCGAGGCCGGTGCGCAGTCCGTAACGCTCGGCGATGTGGATCTCGGCCGCTGCCAGAAGGTCGCCGCCGAAATCCGGGGCGCGTTCCCCGCCTGCGCGGCGCAGGTGGCGCCGGACGCCGCGGCCTGGCCCGGCGCCGTGCGCGCCGCCGACCTGGTCGTGCAGGCGACCCCGGTCGGCATGCAGGCCGGCGACGCCGCGCTGCTCACGCCGGAGGCGTTCCGCGCCGGCCAGCGGCTGCTGGACCTGATCTACTGGTTCCCCGAGACCGTACACATGGCCGCGGCCAAGGCCGGCGGCGCGACGGTCGCCAACGGCCTCGGCATGCTGCTGCACCAGGGAGCGCGGGCGTTCGAGCTCTGGACGAAGCAGGCCGCGCCGGTCGCCGCGATGCGCGCGGCGCTCGAAGCGGAACTCGTGACGCGCAAGCTGGTTCAACCGGGATGAAGATGAAAAGCCGCTGGCTCTCCATGACGGTGCTCCTGTTGACGCTCGCCGCGGGCGCGACCGGATTCAGGCAATTCCAGCTCAAGCTGAGCGCGGACGACACGTTCACCGTGGCCGAGACCAAAACGCGGAGCGTCAAGGTCGAGCGCTTCATGTCGTTGCGCCACGCCGATGTCCGGGTGACGCCCAAGACCGGCGCGGCCTTCAACCTGATGCTCTATTTCAAGTGCGATACCGCCGAGCTCGGGAACTTCGACACCGCCGGGAAGATGAAGCAGGCGGTCGTGCAGGCGGCGCAGAAAGTCCTGCCCGCCTGCGTCGAGAAGGAAATTTCCTTGCAGTCCATCAACCACCGCGGGCGCTATGGCTTCTGTACGGTGCTGACCGACGCCCGCCTCGCCAACGTGAGCACGGCGCCGGAGGGCCAGTTCAAGTTCATCACGCGCGGCATGGTGCGGCTCTCGACCGACTCCGCGCTCGGCTTCGTCCTGCAGTCCAACGAAGTGACGTCGAAGGAGTACCACGAGCTGCGGGAGTATATCCTCGGCTTTATCCAGCCGGCCGGCTGAAGCGCACCCCGGAACCACCATGAGCCCTGCATTTTTCTACGGCTATCTCACGTTCATCGTCTTCGTGTTCGGCGCCTGCTGGGGCAGCTTTCTGAACGTCTGCATCTGGCGCATCCCGCGCGAGGAATCGGTGGTCCACCCGCGCTCCCACTGCCCGAAGTGCAACAACCTGATCGCCTGGTACGACAACCTCCCGCTGCTCAGCTACCTCGTGCTCAACGCGCGCTGCCGGCACTGCGGCACAAAAATTTCCGCGCGCTATTTCGTCGTGGAACTGCTGACGGCGGTGCTGTTCACCTTGGTCTGGCTGAAATACGGCCTCACCCTGCTGACCCCGATCTACGGGCTGCTGGTCTTCGGCCTGATCCTCGGATCCTTCATCGACTGCGACCACCTCATCATCCCCGACCGGGTCACGTTCGGGGCCTGGATCGCCGGGCTGCTCTTCAGCCCGCTCGTTCCCGCGCTGCACAACCAGCTCACCGCTTGGGCGGGCTTCCGCGAAGCGCTCATCGGACTCGCCGTCGGCGGCGGGCTGTTGCTGCTCGTCAGCGTGGTCGGGCGCCTGATCTTCCGCAAGGATGCCATGGGCCTGGGGGATGTGAAGCTGCTCGGCGGTCTCGGCGCGCTGCTCGGCTGGCCGGCGGTGCTGTTCATCATCGTCGTCGCCTCGGTCCTCGGCTCGTTCGTCGGCATTTATCTCATCATCAGCCGCGGCCGGCGCTGGCGCAGCCGGATCCCGTTCGGCCCCTATCTGGCGGGCGCGGCCGTGCTGTGGATCCTGGGTGGCAAGGAAGTCTGGGTCGCCTATCTCCGCTGGCTCGCCGGCGGCGCCTATTGACCGCGCAGCGGGACGTCAGGGCTTGGCCGGCGGGGTGGCGTTTTGGGGATAATTCCCGTCGTGCACAAAGCGACTGGCAAAGATGAACAGCTCGGCCGCATTCTTGAGGCCCAGCTTCTGCCGGATGCGGGCGCGATGGGCTTCGAAGGTCTTCACGCTCAGGTGCAGTTGCTGGGCCACGTCGCCCCGCGCCAGGCCGGAGCCGATCAGCCGGAAGATCTCCAGTTCGCGGTTGCTCAAGCTGGACAAGGGCGTGGGCGCCTGCTGCCCCTGGCTCTCGACCGTACGGCGGAGGACGCGTTGCATCACGCCCTCGCCGGTGACGAATTCACCCTTCAGCACGCTGCGGATGGCTTGGATCAGCTTCAGCGGCGACTCGTGTTTCATGAGGTAGCCTTGGGCCCCGGCCCGCAGGGCGCGCTCGGCATAGATATTTTCGTCATACATGGAGAAGACGAGGACGCCGCACCTGGTATCGCGCGCACGGATGTCCTTGATGAGGTCGAGGCCATCCCGTCCGGGCAGGCCGATATCCACCACCACAAGATCCGGATGCAGGGTTTCCAGCAGTTGCAACGCTTCCGCTGCATCGCACGCCTGTCCACAGACCGTCAGGCTGGTGTCCTCCTGGAGATACTGCTGCAGCCCCTGGCGAAACATGGGATGATCGTCCACCAATAGAATCTTTTTGACTGCACCCACCGACCGGGGCTTGGGCTTGGTTGTCATGTGTAGCTCCTCTCAAGTTGTCGTATGCCACCCACAGCGGACGGTGACGCCCGCGCCAGGCTGGCTCTGGATATCGCAGATGGCGCCAATGGAGGCCGCGCGATAGCGCATGATTTCCATGCCCAGGCCGCCGGTCGCCTTGACGTCGGGCGGCAACCCGCACCCGTCGTCCTGGATCACGAGACTGATCAGGCCCCCGGCGTCAGCCAGGTGGAGGCTGATCTGCCGGGGCGCGCCATGCACGGCGGCGTTGCGCACGGCCTCCTGCGCGATGCGATAGAGGTTCAGGGCGGCACGCGGATTCGGGACCAGCACCGTACCCGCACACTCAAACGTACAGGGCACCCCGAACAGCGGCAGGCTTTGCCGCGCCAGCTCGCGCAGGCCGTGCATCAGACCCTGGCCATCCACGCTGAGGGGATGCAGGCCGCGCGACAGGTCGCGCACCTGTGCAAGAGTCTCCCCGAGCATCATATCCAGACGTTCGACCTCCGGAACATGCACCTTTTTCCGGCTGGCCAGCTTCTGGAGCAACGTGCTGGCCTGAAAGCGCATCGCGGCGATCTGCTGGCCGACGCCGTCATGCAGGTCCTGGCCGATCCGGCGTTGTTCCCGCTCACTGATTTCCAGCAGCTGCTGCTCCAGGCGTTTGCGTTCGGTGACGTCCTGCACCGTCCCCTTCAGGCGGACGACGCGCCCTGCCGGGTCGCGGGTACCGAGCCCGTGCGCGATCAGCTGACCGCGGGTCCCATCGTGACGCAGGAACTCCGTTTCCAGAGTATATTCCTCACCCGTTTGCGCGGCGTGCTGAAACACGGCTTGCACATGCGGCCAACATTCCGGGGGGAAGAGCCGCCTATGCTGGGCCACGGAGGGCGGGGGCTGGCTCTGATCCAAGCCCAAAACGGCATACATTTCATCCGACCAGGTGACCGTATCGGTGGTCACGTCCCACGTCCAGTGGCCCAGCTTGGCCAGCTGCTGCGCTTCCTTGAGCCGGGCCTCGCTCTCCTTGAGTTGGTCTTCGGCCGCCTTCTCCTTGGTGATGTCCGTCAGAATGCCCTCGGTGCTGACCAGCCGCCCCTGTTCAAAGACCGGCATCCAATGGTCCCGGATGTAACGCAGGGTGCCATCCTTGCAACGCCACCACGACTCGGTGCGATAGGCGGCAGCCGGCGGCGTATTGCTCAGTTTTTCCAGGTTGAGATCCTGTTCCGTGAACTGCCCGCCTTGGATCACGCAGGCGAGGAACGCTCGGCGTCCGCCCAGCGCCCGGATGTCCTCCGCGGTGTAACCGAACATATGCTCGAAAGCGGTGCTGACATAACGGAACTCGCGCGACTCAGCGTCCACGCTGTACAGCACGTCATCGATGTGCGCGGCCAACCGCCGGAATTTTTCCTCGCTCTCCTGCAAGGCGGTCTCGGCGCGTTTGCGCTCGGTGATGTCCCGGGCAAAGACGGACACGCTGACCGCTTCGCCGGCCTTGACGATGGGATTGAACGTACGCTCGAACCACTTGGCAGGAGTGGGCTGCTGGAAGGTATCGGTATAGCGTCCTTCCCGAATGGCCCGCCGCAGCAGGGCTTCCCAGATCGGAATCCGTTCGGCCGGCAGGATGTCCCGCAGGCTCGTGCCCGGCTGCACCCGGACGCCGTAGACACAGAAGATCTCCGCGGCAAAGGCGGAGTTGAACGACAGCAGTTCCAGCGAAAGCGCGTTGACCGACCAGATCAGATCCTCGGTGCTTTCGACGACCGTGGCCAGATGCGCCTGGGCTTCGCTCAGCGCTGCCGCGGCCTGCCGCCGCTCGGTGATATCGCGGCACAGGGCCAGCACCCGGACGTCCCCGCCGCTGCCCAAGACGGTGGCATTGATGTCGATGGGCGTGAGCTTCCCGTGGCGATCGATGTAGTCGACTTCCAAATTTCGCGCAACTCCCCGGAGGAAGCACAGCTGCACTTCACGGACATTGCGCTCCCGGTCATGGGGAGCCGTCCATTCCGTGACACTCCGGCCGAGGATCTCCGCCAGCGCGTCATGACCCGAGAGGCTCACATACTCCGGGTTGGCATCGCGCACCAGGCCCTGCGCGTCCAGAATGAGATACCCGGTGCCGGTGGTCTCAATCAGGGTCCGATATTTCTCTTCGCTCTGCCGCAGCGCCACCTCGGCCTGTTTGCGCGCGGCGATGTCCTTGGCAAAAATGGACAGGGCCACCACGCGGCCCTCGGACAGGATGGGATTCAGCACCACTTCCAAATGCAGGGGTGAACCCGGCACCGCATATTCCACCGTGCGGGCCCCGGTCTGCAGGGCGCCCTGCATCTGTTGTGCCCAGAACTCGAACCGGTTGGCGGGCCAGATTTCGCGCGCGGTCAACCCGGGCCGCAGCGTTACGCCAAACTGCGCCTGGATGAACGCTGCAAAGGCGGGGTTGAAGGCCAGGACGGCGAAGGTGTGCGCGTCCACCGACCAGACCAGATCCTGCGTGCTTTCGAGCACCGCGGCCAGTTGCGCCTGCGAGATGCGCAGGGCATCCTCGGCCGCAATACGCGCGGTGATGTCCACGCCCAAGCCGCCCACATACCGCTTCCCGCCGGCGTCTTGAAAAAGAAACTTGCTGTTCAACCAACTCGATAGACTGCCGTCCGGGCTGGGGACCTGCTCGATGACTTCCAGGGTGCCTCCGCTGTCCAAAACGGCCTGATCGTTCCGGACAAACGCATCGGCGATGACGGGCGACCACAGCTCGGTATCCGTCTTGCCCAGCATCGTCTCCCGGCGCACCCCGAGCCGGCGCGTAAAATTATCGCTCAGGAAGACATAGCGCCCCGCCTCGTCCTTCATCCAGCCGATGATCGCACTGTTATCCAGAAAGGAACGCAGCTGGTTCTCGCTGGCGGCCAATTCGGCTTCAGCCCGCTTGCGCCCGGAGATGTCGATCATCACGCTCAGGAAATATTGTCGCCCCTGGCTGCTGATCATCTCGCCTGAAAAAAACCCGTCGATCAGCTTCCCATCCTTGCCCCGGACCTGCAACTCGTAGTTGACGATGCGCCCTGCCCTCTGCAGTTCGGCCGCCAGCGTGGCCTGTTGTTCCAAATGCGGAAAGAGACCGAGTTCAGCCGAGGTTTTACCAACGAGTTCCTCCCGGGCATAGCCGAGCGTGTTCAGGAAAGCAGTATTGACATCGGAAAAACGCCGATCCGGCAGGGTGCTTAACGCCATCGGGGCCGGGTTATTGCGGAAGAGGCGTTCGAAGCGCTGCTGCGCCTCCTGCTCGGAAGTCAGGTTTTTGGCGATGCCGAAGATGCAATCCTCGCCGTTCCACCGGCCGAACCAGACCCGGGTCTCCGCCGGGACCAGGGCTCCATCCTTGCGCGCCAGCGGCAGCGGGCAACTGGCCCGCTCGCCCCTGAACATGGCGGCAAAGATGGCTTCGGCCTCCTGGCGCAGGTCCGCCGGATGCAAGTCCAGCAGCTGCCTGACCTTGAGCTCGGCCGCGGTGTAGCCCAGTGTGGTCATGACGGCGGCATTGGTGAAGAGCAGGCGTCCGTCCGGGGTGCCGATCATGAGCATATCGGTCATCGTCTCGAAGAAGGCCCGGAAATTGACCTCGCTTTCCCGCAGTGCGGTCTCCACCTGTTTGTGTGCCGTGATATCGCGGGTCACGACGGCGACACCGACGCCGGGCAGCGGCGCCGCACTCACCGCCAGCCAGAGGGTCTGGCCATCCTCCAGGACAACGCCCACCTCGGCATTGAGTACTTCGCAATTCCCCCGGAGTGCGCGCTCACTAGGGATCTCTTCCGCCGGCATGGGCGTGCCGTCAGCGCGCACATACGCCCGGTGATGGAAGGTGCCACCCTGCATCGCCTCGGGAGACAACCGCATAATGCGTCCCAAGGTCGGGTTCAGGCTTACGATCTTGTGCTGCGCATCGACCAGGGAAATACCGACCGGCAGGATGTTAAACAGCACCCGCAGCTGGGACTCGCTGGCCCGCAAGGCCGTTTCGATATGCTTGCGCTCCGTGATGTCGCGGATGAAGACAGAGATGCAGGTCAACCGGCCTTCCGCCCGGATGGTGTTCAGGCTCACGTCAAAATACTTCTGATCGCTGGCCCGCAGGTACTCCGTCCTGAACGGCTCGCTCGTCGTGAGCACGTGCTGGAACAGGACCGCCCACTGCGACAGCCGGTCCGCCGGCAGGATGTCCTGCGCCGTCATGCCGATCCTGGGCCGGGTGCCATAGGAGCGCTCCACCTCGGCGGCGAAGGCGGAGTTGAAGTGCCGCAGCCGGCCATCCCGGGCATCCAGCAGGAAGATGATATCCTGGGTACTCTCCATGATGGCGTCCAGATCCCCCTGCGATTGCCGCAGCTGGATTTCCGCCTGTTTGCGTGCGGTGATGTCGTGGATGAAAACGGAGATACCTACAGCCTGCTGGCCATCGTGTATGACATTGAAATTGATCGTAAAACGGCGTTGATCGCTCGGACGCTGGTATTCTGTTTCATAAGCCCCCTGTGTCACGGCCCGCTGGAGCAGGCCCTCCCAAACCGCCCAACGCTCCGGGGGCAGGATTTCGCGCACGACCATGCCCAGACGCAACCGGGTGCCGTACGCCCTTTCCGTTTCGCGGGCGTGCGCGGCATTGAAATGTAACAGCCGGAACTCACGGGCATCCACAGCGAAAATCTGAGCCTGCGTGCTGTTGGTGACAGCCGTCAGCTGGGCCTCGGATCGCCGGAGGATATCCTCCGCGCTTCTGCGGAGCGTGACGTCCTCGACCGTCTCAATTACGGCGCGCACGTGGCCCGCCTCGTCCTTGAGCGGCGAGGCCACGATCCGATAGTTGACAATGCGGCCATCCCGCGGCGTTTCGGTGATCGCCTCATGGACGGCGCCGTCAAGCAGGGTTTGCGTCACCGGGCCATAGCTGCAGGTCCCCGCCCGCGGCGGATCGTTGAAGGCGCGATAGCTCAGGGGCCGGCCACCCACCTCCACCTCCGGGTGCCACTCGCGCATCTGGCGGTTCAGCGCCAGGACTTCCTGCGTGGGGCTGAGCAGCGTCACGCCGAGGCCGAGGTTATCCACCAAGGTCCGGTAGCGCTCCTCCGAATCGCGCAACGCTCCCACCTGCTGGCGCACCGTCTGGCGCATGGCCCCGAAGGCCTCGGACAACACCGTCAATTCCTGCACACCGCCAGACTGCAGGGGGCTTTCAGGCTCGCCTTTTTCCATGCTCACAACCGCCGCCGTCAGGCGCGTGAGCGGCCGGGTGATCATCCGGGCCAGCACCCCCGCCAGCAGGCAGAACAGTCCGCCGCTGAGGCCGCTGATGAACAGGGATTCCATCAGCGCACGGCGCAGCAGCGCATCAAAGCCCGACAGCTGGGTGCTGGCGGCAAACAGATATTTGCGCTGCTTTTGATCCCGCGCCGGCAGCAGCACCATGCGGCCCGCGCCCCATTTATCATGGAACGTTGCGAACTCCGGCTGCATCGTCGCGAAGGCGTGGCGGTAGGTGTCGGGGTTGGTATGGACCTCAAGGAACGTGGCGCAATCGGAGAGTTTGTTCGTCAACTCCGAGTGGGTCGCGGTGGTGAAGACGAGCTTGCCGTCGAGCTCCATCAGGCTCCATAGATACTGCAGGCCCGACCTCAGGCACAGCTCATCATAGGCGGTCACAATCCGCTCGAACTCCGCCTTCGAGACCGAGGTCTGGTTCTCGATCCGATCATGATAGCCCGGCCCGGCCACCGTGCGGGCAAAGTGACCCGCCATGAGCAACTGGACATTCGCATCCTGGATTACATCGGCTCTGCGGATGTTGTACGCGATCGCGGTATAAACAACGACCACCAGCAGCACGAGCGCCAGCATCGACAGCAACAGCACGGACTGCAAGGTCAGGCGCACAGCCATGCCGCCTCCGGGACACGCCCCACCCTGAGCCACCGCGCTCCCGCGCTGGTCTTGCATCCGTTCATCCTTGGTTCCACACACTCCATGAGGCCTCCGACGCCCAGCATCCTACCCGAGCGGTCCCGCCGACGCAACCGCCCTGAGTGCGCAGAACGTTCTGGGCCCTACGCCCCTTGGCGACGGCCGCAGCAACTTCGCTTGACAGTGTTAGGCAGGCCCAGCGCTGGCAGGTTGGCGGACGGCGCCACCGGAAGGAAGACGACGGGAGCTCCCTGAGCAAACCGTAAAGAGGTCCGCCTGCAGCACGCTTGCGGACTGGCGGCGTCCGGGCCGCCCTGCAGGACAAACTCTACGACACCGCCCCCGGCGCTGGTAGGGCACTGGCCTTGGCGGCGTGATCAACGGCGAGCGACCAGACCGCCTGCTCGCCCGGCCCTGAGTTGGACGGGCCGGGAAAGATGACGCGCTCATCTGCTCCAGTCGCTCCTGCAAACTGCAGCGCCCACTGGCGATAGTGCTCATGTCCGCCTAGGCCCAGCGTCTCCTGTTCGATCTGGTCGAAGGTGGCTTTAAGATCGAGGAGATCGATGGTATCCAAGATGGTATCGATCACCCTGTAGAAGCGATCCTCCTTCAAAATATGCGCTTCCATCAGCACGGCATACGCCTCAAAGCAGCCGGCCACCAGTTCGCAGGCGCCCGCCTGGCCCTGCCTGGCCCGGCCCCACGCCGAGTCCAACGACTCCGCGATACGGGCGAGCTCGCTGTTTTCCGCATGTAAGTTCGTGATGGGTGCGATGACATAGGAACGCCCCTTCTGCAGTAAACGGATGAACAGGTTGAATTCCTTGACCTGATGACACTGGCTGATGAACTTGCCCAGAAAGCCGATCAGTTCCTGCCCCATGAGATCCGCGACCGCCCCGGGTTGCGCCATGCGCTGCGCGCAGGTTCGCGCCAGCCTGAGTACTGGCAGGATCAACTGATGCTCATAATCGAGGCGTTCAAATGCGTTCATATATCACCACTTTCGGCCACGCCTGGCTTTGGACACAGCAGGACGGCTTAATTGAAGCGCAAAAATAGCTCATGCCCTCCGGCGTAGATATCGGACGCGAGGCTTAATTGCTCCTAGGACTCTATCCTAAGCAATTATCCGCCCTCGCGATGGCCTGCCCGTGGATATTGCAACCAGCTGTTATTCGAAGGCTTGGATATTGAGCCAAGAAAGGGGCGTGGGGCCAAACGGAAGGGACAGCCACGCGAGGGCTCAAGCCAGAAGGAGTACTGGAGTGGCGGAGCAAGGGAGTACTGGCTGCGGAGTCGGCGTGTTCGCAAATACACATCTTGCCAACCTACCAGTGCCGCCCAGGCTGCGCCCTGTGGGCGGGAATTCCGACTCTCGCGCAATCCTCAACCAGCAAGCCACCTGTTGCCCTGGGAGCAGGTGCCCCCCCGTGCTTGACGCAATAGCCAAGCTTGGGAACAGGCCGGGCGCGAAGCCCGGCACCGTCGACCGCCCCGACCCACGGCCGGGCGGTGCGCCACGCCGATGGCAGCGGGGTAGTCGCGCGGGACTCAGGGCTCGTCGCCCGGCCGCTCGAAGTAGACCGTGTAGTGCAGGTTGTCGAAGGTCACCTTATAGCGGGCGAGCAACTGGCGGCCGATGCGCACCGTGGTCTCCGGCATGAGATTGCGCTCGCGCAACGTGTAGGGGCGCACATCGCGGAGCACGAGATCTCCCAGGCTGATCTGCTTGATCGGGCCCATCGTCATCTTCGGCATGGCGATGCCGAAATCTCCGCCGGTATCGAGCACGATAGTCATCTTCTTGCCGTCCACCATGCCGCTGACGGCGTAGGGGCCCTCCTTGTCGAGTAACGGCACGGCGGCGATCAGACGCTCCGCGTTGGGGCGATAGGCGAGCGACGAGGTCAGGGTGACCAGGCGCGCCTCGAAATCCATCTGGACATAGGAGAATTCGCGCAGCACGTTGCACCCGAGCACCCCTTCCGGCCCCGGCTTGGCGTTGCTGCGGCCCAGCATGCCCAACGGCCCCGCCGCAGCGCGCACGAAGGTGACCACGTTCTCCATCCAGAGCGTGTCGAACACGAGATGGTTCATGATGCAGCCATAGCCGACAATGTCGTCGCGCACATGCCGCGGCGTGGTGCCATAGGCGCGGTCCGTACCGAGCGCCGCGGCACGCATCGTGCCGGCGGACTCGAAGCGCTGCCAGCTCTCGCGCGAACTGGTGTCGAGCAGGAAGGGCAGCGGGTTGTCGCCCTTGGGGCCGGCCTCGATCACGGGCGCCGCATCGCCGCGCCGCGAGGCGAACGGCAGGACGGCCTGCTGCCCGGGGTGCAGCCGGTTGGCGCCGACGAACACCGGGCCATCGTCCGAACTGTAGATCGTGATCGCATAGCGCCGGGGGTCCTCGGGTTGGCCGAAGAACGCTTTTAGCTGATCATCGGGCAGCGGTTTGATGTACTCGGACGGCGGTGTACGGCAGCCCGCCAGCGCCGCCGCCAGCGCCATCAGTGAAAAAGCCAAATTCCGATTCATGTAGTGCCTCCGCTTCTTTCAATCCTGTTCGGTGCGCAGCTCGCGCGTCAGCAGCGCCTGCACGGCCG
>CAIWHP010000176.1 GCA_903912445.1 uncultured Lentisphaerota bacterium | reverse complement strand
GGCGATTTCCTGACGTTCCTTTTCAGTCAACTGCGTATACTCTCGCTTCATGGACGGGTCTCCTGTCGGGGGTTGTTAGTCGCAACAACCGGTAGGTGTACCCGTCCTCTTTCGGTGGTGCACTTGTTATATGCGCGCGGGCTGCTGGAAAAACACGGGGGTTTCTTCCTCGCGGACGTGGTTGGTTTAGGCAAGACGCTGATCGCCACGCTGATTGCCAAGAAATTCTTTTTCTATAACGGTTTCCCCGAACACCGCTCCCACACGCTCATCGTCGTGCCGCCCGCCGTGGAGGATAGCTGGCGCGAGACGGCGAAAGAACAATTCCGCCTCGACAACTGCGACATCATCACCAACGGCAGCTTGCATAAGGTGAGGCACCCGGAGAAATACGACCTCATCATCGTGGATGAAGCGCACAAGTTCCGCAACGACACCGCCGAGGCATTCGACGAATTGCAGCGCATCTGCAAGACCCCCACGCAACATTTTCTGCCGGATGGTTCGCGCGCCTCCAAGCGCGTCATCCTCGTCAGCGCCACGCCGCTCAACAATCGGCCCGACGACATCCGCAACCTCATTTCGCTGTTTCAGGATTTGAAGGATTCCACGTTGAGCATTGCCAACCTCCAGCATTTCTTCGCCCAGCGGCAGAAGGAATATCTGGAGGCGCATCGCCAACTTGATCCCGAGGAAGCCCGGAAGCGCGTCAAAAACATCTACGAACTCATCCGTATCAAAATCATCTCCGAGGTCACCGTACGCCGCACGCGCAATGATCTGATGGAGCACGAGGATTATAAGCAGGACCTGGAGCAGCAGGGCGTCATCTTCCCGCATATCGAGCCGCCGCGCAAAATTCTCTATCCCTTGCCGCCCGCACTGGAAGACCTCTACGACCGCACCATGCACCTGTTGTCGCGGACGGATGGCGCCGGCCTGACCTACAACCGCTATCGTGCCATTGGCTTCTTGAAGGCGGAGAAAAAGTTCAAGTACCAGAGCGCCGACCGCATCTCCTTACAACTCGCCAGCATCATGCGCACGCTGCTGGTCAAGCGCTTGGACAGCAGCTTTCACGCCTTCAAGGAATCGCTCCGCCGCTTCCGCGATGCCACCGGCGTCATGCGCGACATGTTCTCGCGCGGCACCATCTACATCGCCCCGAACCTCAACGTTACCGAGTTCCTCCTCGAAGGTCGCGAAGAGGAACTCATCGCCAAGATTGCCGAGCGGCAACCCACCGATCCGACCATCGAAATCTGCTCGCCGGCAGATTTCGAGGATGGCTTCGTTGAGGGTCTTGAAAACGATTGGCAGCGCCTCAACGAACTCTATACGGAGTGGAAACTCATCACCGCCGATCCCAAACTCGAAGAGTTTCTCCGCCGGCTCAAGGACGAACTGTTCGATCCGAAGATCAACCGCCAGAACAAACTGGTCGTCTTCTCCGAATCCAAGGAAACGACCGCCTATCTCCTCGGCAAACTGGCGCACGCCGGCTACCAGCGCGTCCTTACCGTCTGCTCCGAGAATCGCGCCGAACGGATGCCACTCGTGCGCGCCAACTTCGACGCCAGTTGCAAGGTGCAGGCGAACGACTTTGACATCCTGATCTCCACCGAAGTTCTGGCCGAAGGCGTGAACCTCCACCGCGCCAACGTGATTGTGAACTACGACACGCCGTGGAATTCCACGCGGCTCATGCAGCGCGTCGGCCGCCTGAACCGGATCGGCGCGCTCGCGCCCTTCATCTACATCTATAACTTCTATCCCACCGCCAAGGTGGATGACGACATCGAGCTGAAGAAGAAGGCCATCATGAAGCTACAGGCCTTCCACACCGCGCTCGGTGAGGACAGCCAGATTTATTCCGAGACGGAGGAAGTGGATAATTTCGGCCTGTTTGAACGCTCGCCCGAGGAAGAGGAGCGCGACCAGCGGCTGGCGCTGCTCATGGAGTTGCGCCAGTTTCGGCAGCAGCACCCGGAAGAGTTCCGCCGCATCAAGGGCCTGCCGTTGCGCGCCCGTGTGGGGCGCGCCCATGAACCGCGCGCCGGCAGCACCGTCGCCTTTATCCGCAGTCAACGCCGTGACGCCTTCTATCGCATTAAGCCTGACGCTACGCTGGAGGAAATCAGCCTGCTCGAAGCCGCCGACGAATTTCGCGCGCCCGATCCCAAGGAGCAAGCTATCCCGCTCCACGCCAAGCATCACGAGCACATCAATGCTGCCCTTGCCATGTTCAAAGAGTCCGTCGTCGCCGAGGCCTTGCAGGCCGAGACCGTGGATGCCACGCAAGGGCCGAACGAGCAACGCGCGCTGCGCTACCTCGATGGCTTTGCCAGTCTACCTTTTGTGAATGAAGAAGAGCGCGCCTTGATCAAGGCCGCCAAGAGCGCCATCCGCCGCGCCCGCTTCCAGAAGTTGCAGCGCCAGGTGAACCAGCTCCAGCGTGCGACTAAGAAGATCAAAATCACACAGGCCGCGCTGGCGGACAAACTGATGCAGATCCTCCGCAGCTATCCCCTTCAACAGGCCGATGACGCCCCCATCACCGCTCTCCCGCGCGCACTCGATACCACGCCGGACATCATCCTCTCGGAATCCTTCGACAAATCATGACTGCTCCCGAAATCCAGAAAAACTTTCAGCAACCTTACGACCGTGCGCGTTGGCTCGAAACGCTCCGGCAGGTGTTGCCCGGCACAGCCATATTTTCCACGCCACAGGCTGTCGCCCTCGCCGGCGAGCGCGCTGAATCCATCCTGCAACTCGGTAAAATCCCGCTCGCCGACGGCTGCAAGCTGGCCTTGCTCGAAGTGATTGTGGACGAAACCACCGATCTGCCCAGCAATCGTGTTGCCTTGCGCCATCTGGTGGCCCGTTATATTGACCAGGCCGAATATCATGGTGTCTGCGCCATCTTCCACCAGCGCCACACCACCGGTTATCGCTTCACTTTCGTGGCCCGCGAGGCCGCGCTCGATGATGACGGGAAGTTGGTCAACAAAGAAACCGCACCGCGCCGTTATACCTATCTCCTCGGCCCCGATGAATCCTGCCGCACCGCCGCCGAGCGCTTCGAGCTGCTTGCGCAGGCCGGCGCCGCTGCCACGCTGAACGATGTCCGCGCGGCGTTCGACAAAGAGCCGCTCACCCGCGAGTTCTTCAAGCGTTTCGAGCACGCCATCGAAGCGGTCAAGGCCGACTTGGAGCACTACCAGAAGCTACCCTCCGCCCAAGCCTACAGCCACGCCCAACTGCTCCTGGAACGGCTGCTTTTCCTCTACTTCGTGCAGAATCGCGGCTGGCTCGATCAGCAGCGTAATTTTCTGCTGGAACATTTCCAGCCCCATCGCGTCAGTCCCAACGAGTTTTCCTACTATGGCGATTTCCTGGAACAGGTGTTCTTTACACTTTCC
Organism: uncultured Lentisphaerota bacterium; assembly: GCA_903912445.1. Lineage (GTDB taxonomy): Bacteria > Verrucomicrobiota > Kiritimatiellia > CAIQIC01 > CAIQIC01 > DP16D-bin41. Next base: position 3,197 of record CAIWHP010000176.1, on the reverse strand, counting down.
ACCCCGCCGGATTTCAAAGGCCCCGGCGCTGCGCTCCGCCTGCCGGGCCTGCCCTTCCTCAACGGCGGCTTGTTCGATGACGACGAATTTGCGCAAACCAACGAGCGCAAGAAGAACCATCCGCCCCTCTGCGTCCGCAACGCCACCGTGGCCGATGTCTTTGAACACCTGCTCGAAGCCTTTAACTTCACCGCCCACGAAGATACGCCCCTCGATCAAGACGTGGCCGTTGATCCGGAAATGCTCGGCAAGGTTTTCGAGTCCATCGTTCTCCATGCCGAGGCCGCCGATCCCGACGCCGTCGCGCCGGACAAGCGCAAAGCCACCGGCAGCTATTACACACCGCGCATCGTCGTCCACTTCATCTGCCGCGAAAGCCTCTGCCAATATCTCCTGCCGCGCCTGCCTGCGGGCCAGGACTGGAATCGCCGGCTCCGCGCCATCCTGGAAACGCTAGCCCTCGATGGCCTCGACGCCGAAGAACTCGCCGAGCTCAAGACCCTGCTCACGCCTGCCGAAGGACGGCAACTGCTCGATCTCATCAGCGACCTCAAATGCCTCGATCCTTCCGTCGGCTCCGGCGCGTTTCCCGTCGGTCTCCTGCACGAACTGGTCAACCTGCGGCGCATCTGCGAGGCCGCGTCGTTGGGCTATGTGGACCCTGTCCGCAAGCACGGCAATCAGTGGGTCCACAAGCAAAAGGCCGAGATCGTCGAGAACTGCCTCTACGGCGTGGACCTCCAGCAGCAAGCCATCGAAATCTGCCGTCTGCGGCTCTGGCTCTCGCTCGTCGTGGACTATGACCTCGGCTGCGATCCCTTCCATGCCGACGCCAAGGCCTTCCGTGCCGCCATCCGCGACATCTCTCAACTGCCGAATCTGGAGATGAATTTCCGGCGCGGCGACTCGCTCCTCGACATGATTTCCGGCGTGCCCATCCACGTCAATTCCGACCTGCTCGACGGGCGCAGCGATGAAGTGCGCGAAATTCAGAAACTCGGCCATGCCCTGCACAAGGCCAAGAGCGCCGATAAAAAGAAACAGCTCCGTCTCGACATCTTGCGCCGCCGGCTCGAACTCTCCGCGCGTGTCCTCACCGACGAAAAGAAACGCCTGCGCACCGGCCAGCAGGTACGCGACCTCTGGGCCGAGGAAGGCAGCGACGCCGAAAAACGCCGCCGCGCCGAAGCCGAAATCCGGCAACTCGACGAGGCGCTGTCCAAGGTGGAGGCCGATCGCAAGGGACTCGACAAGCTCGCCGGCAAACCGCTGGCCGCGGACTTCTATCGCAACCTTCGCAAGCTCGAAGGCGCGGACTTCGACAGCCCCTTCAACTTCGTCTGGCGGATTGACTACGCCGAATTATTCACCGGAAAACCCGCCAAGACTTCTCTCACGGGCGACTTCAACCTGGGCGACGAACTCGCGCCCGCGCCGCGCGCCGCTGGCTTTGATCTGATCGTCGGTAATCCACCGTTCGTCACCGCGCGCAATCCGATCAAGCGCGAGCTCTATCGCAAGCGCTGGCCGCGCGTCTGCCACATGAAGTTTCTCCTTGTATGCCCGTTCTTTGAGTTAAGCTTTGGCTTGCTCAAGCCGGGCGGTCAACTCGGCTTCATCGTCTCCAACGCCTTCGCCAAACGCGAATTTGGCCAGCCGCTCATCGAGGATTTCTTTCCAACCGTGGATTTGCAGAAGGTCGTGGATTGCTCCGGGCTGCTCTTCCCCGGCCACGGCACGCCGACGTGCATTGTCTTCGGCGTGCGACAGAAACCCGACGATACAAAACCGATTCGTGTTGCGGCGACATTGCCCGGCGGTGGCGATTTACGAACAGCACCCGAAGATAGCCCTCTTTGGCGTGCACTATCACAACAGCATGATTCACCCGGTTTTAGTGATTGCCAAGTCGTGGTTACCGACCGCGACCGCAACGAGATGGAGAAATGGCCGTGGAATTTTGACCGTAGTGCTAGTGGGACCAAAGAAGCAATACAAGAATCGTGCCGGGATAAGGTGAGAGATTTCCTAACTTCCGACATTGGGTTTGATGCCATCATCGCAGCCAACGACATTTTCATGCTTCCAACTGCGACCCTTCGCCGTATAGGGATTACGCATGAGAGCACAATGAGCCTTTTGGTTGGTGAGATGTTGCGAAATTATGAGCCAGATCGCTCGTTTTGGATTCTCTGGCCCTATAGCAGAAGCAAAATAGAGCCTAAACTGACTCCATTTATCCGTGATTTTCTAAACCCATTTCGCAGCTTTCTTGAAGTGCGTTCGCAATTCCACAAAACGCAACTGGAAGCTGGCTTGAACTGGTATGAGTACCGCGAATACCATCGGCGAGCAGTTTCAACATGTTTGACCTACGCAAAGATTGCAACGCATATCCACGCTTATTTTTCGGAGGGGAATGCCGTTTTTAATGAACATGCACCCGTCATTGCAGTAGCCGGCGACGCTGACGATCATCACCTTGTTGCGGCTGTGCTAAATTCAAGCGCTGCACTTCTCTGGCTGAAACAAATTTGTTTTAACAAAGGAGCAGGCGAGGAGGAGCAACGCGACCGATTCGAGCTCCAACCAGGTAAGGTTCAGCAATTACCAATTCCCCCCGCAATCGCAGATGTACTGCACGGCAAGGCTTCCGTGTTGGCGGAGCGTCTGACCACCTTGTCGCGTGCGTGCTGGGAGCGCGGGCGGGCGTTGCCGGCGCTGGCGTTGAAAAAACTTTTTGAGAAGTCGGGAGAGGCCTATCAGGATTGGAATGCGTCGCTGCCGGGCTATGTCGCGCCCGATGCGCGGCTGGGCCAACCCTTCCAAGCCTTGGAAGAGTTGCAGGCCGCTTTTTCCAAGGCTTGGAAAATCCGCGACGGCCTGCGCGCAGAGATGATCGCCTTGCAGGAAGAAATGGACTGGCTGGTCTATGCCGCCTACGGCTTGCTGCCGGAAAGCAGTCCCACTGTAGCGGCGGTCTGCGACCGCCGCAGCCACGACGCCGAGCCTGCGCCGATCCGAGAGCAAGAACGGCCTTTTCGCCTCTGGGTAGCAGCGACTGGCGACTACGCCAAAGCCATCGAACTCATTCCCGGCGCGTGGTCGGCATCGCGGCGCGCGCTGTGGGCAGCGCGCCTCGCCGCCATCCGCGACAACGAACACATCCGCCGCATCGAGGCGCCAGTCTATAAGCG
>CAIWHP010000175.1 GCA_903912445.1 uncultured Lentisphaerota bacterium | reverse complement strand
GAACATTCCTTAGTACGAGAGGACCGGGAATGACGCACCTCTGGTGTTCCGGTTGTCACGCCAGTGGCATCGCCGGGTAGCTATGTGCGGAATGGATAAGCGCTGAAGGCATCTAAGCGCCAAGCCGTCCCCGAGATTATATCTCCCTTCAGTCGCAAGACTGACTTAAGGCAGGTTGAAGACTACGACCTTGATAGGCTGGATGTGTAAGCCCAGTGATGGGTTCAGCCAACCAGTACTAATCCGCCGTGAGGCTTGATCTTTTTATCAGCGTCACACACGATGCTGTGTGAAGAATGCCTTCTCTATGCAATTTCTTTTTTTCTCGGTGATCATAGCGTGGGGGTCACACCCGTTCCCATTCCGAACACGGAAGTTAAGCCCCACAGCGGCGATGGTACTGCGGTGTAGGCCGTGGGAGAGTAGCACGTTGCCGGGATTTTTTATCGGGCCGACAGTGATGTCGGCCCGACCCTTTTCTATCAATGACGGTGCGGCGGAAGTGGGCTGCTGCTGCACCAGGTTCGCTAATCAGCCCGAAACCCATAACCGCTGTAGGAAGTCAATGACGTGAGGCCGGCGCCCGCCGGTCGTTTCCAGGGGTTGGAACCGCAACCAACCGTTCGTCCAAGCCTTGGAAATTAACAGGTCCCGTTCCCATCCACTTGGTTTTATTCCAGCCCGCGGCCCCCGGCCACGCCTGGCTTTTCCAGTTTTGGGGACATTTCTACGCAGCGATGGATGCAGCAAGTAAACATGAGCAAGCAGAAGAAACCCGCGACACCCGTCGCCCCCGTCAGTGCCGAACAGGCCGCCATGGCCGCCCGCTACGAAGAGACCCTGAAATCCTTCAAGGAAAACTCGATCGTCGGCGGCAAAGTCCTCGAAGTACGGTCCAACGAAGTGGTCGTGGACATCGGCTTCAAATCCGAAGGCATCATCCCCGGCGAGGAATTCAAGGATCTCGCGGCCGTCAAGGCCGGCGACCCGATCGAAGTCCTCATCGAGCTGCTCGAGAACGATGACGGCCAGATCGTCGTCAGCAAGCAGCGCGCCGAACAGCAGCGCAACTGGGACCGCGTCCTCCAGAACTTCACCGAAGGCAGCATCATCGAAGGCACCATCGTCGGCCGCGTCAAGGGCGGCATGCTCGTGGATGTCGGCGTGGATGCGTTCCTGCCCGGCTCGCAGCTGGACATCACGCCGGTCAAGGATCCGGACGCCTACCTCAACAAGCCGCTCGAGTTCAAGATCCTCAAGATCAACAAGGAGCGGCGCAACCTCGTCGTTTCGCGCCGCGAAATGCTCGAAGACCGCCGCAAGGACCAGAAGAAGTCCCTGCTGCGCGAAATCCAGATCGGCCAGATCCGCAAGGGCTTCGTCAAGAACCTCACCGACTTCGGCGCGTTCGTGGACCTCAACGGCATGGACGGTCTGCTGCATGTCACCGACATGAGCTGGGGCCGCGTCAACCATCCCTCCGAGATGCTCAAAGTCGGGCAGGAACTCGAAGTGCTCATTCTCGACGTCAACCTCGAGAAAGAGCGGATTTCCTTGGGTCTCAAGCAGAAGACCCGCAATCCGTGGGACGACATCGAGGCGCGCTACCAGGTCAACCGTCGCGTGCACGGCATCGTCACCAACGTCATGCCCTACGGCGCCTTCATCCAGATCGAGGACGGCGTCGAAGGTCTTGTGCATGTCTCCGAGCTCTCGTGGACCAAGCGTGTCGCGAAGGCTTCCGATGTGCTCACCGTCGGCCAGGCCGTGGACGCCGTCGTCTTGGGCGTCAATCGCGACGAGCAGAAGATTTCGCTCGGCATCCGCCAGACCGAATCCAACCCGTGGGACCGCGTGCAGGAGAAGTATCCGATCGGCACGCGCATCAAGGGCAAGGTCCGCAACTTCACGAACTACGGCGCCTTCGTCGAGATCGAGGAAGGTATGGACGGCATGATCCACGTGTCCGATATGTCCTGGACGCGCAAGGTCAACCATCCGACGGAAGTCCTCAAGAAGGGCGACGTCGTCGAGGCCGTCGTGCTCGAAGTCGATCCTTCGCAGCAGCGCATCAGCCTGGGCCTCAAGCAGGCGCAGGAAGATCCGTGGAGCACCATCGCTTCGAAGTACAAGGTCGGCCAGCGCGTCAAGGGCAAGGTCAGCAAGCTCGCCTCGTTCGGCGCATTCGTCGAAATCGAGGAAGGCATCGACGGCCTCGTGCATATCAGCCAGCTCAGCGACGATCGCGTCCAGAAGGTCAAGGACGTGCTCCAGCCCGGGCAGGAAGTCGAAGCGCGCGTCATCAAAATCGATCCCGTCGAGCGCCGCATCGGCCTGTCCATCAAGGCCGCCAAGATGGGCGACGAGGAGTTCAAGGTCGATGAGTCGATGCTCGAAGGCCTGCGTCCCGGTGAAAGCATCGTGGATATGGGTGGCATGCTCGACGCCGCGCTCGGCGCCGCGCAAGCCTCGCAGGAAGAGTGGCGCCCTGGCGAGAAGGGCGAAAAGGGCGAAAAGAAGGAATAAGTTCCTCCTGCACCCCAAGACCGAAAACCGGGCCCCGCGGCCCGGTTTTCTTTTATACGTACCGGCCGGCGCAGCGCCCCGGAGCGCTCCCTGAAAAGCTGCCGTCGCGGTTGCGGGGTCGAAAATTTCGACCGCGTAAAGCCGCGTATACGCCATCCTGATTCTTTGCGAGGGTGACGGGCAGGGTCTCGCTACTATTAATTCAGAGTAAGAACGGGCAATTCAGTTGCTTTGAGCTCATCCTGGCGCGGGGCAGCTGGGAAGACCTGGCGGGCGTGACGGGTTCCCTTTTTATTTTCGTCTGCGCAGGGTGCGGAGCGGCATGTCGCGGCACAGCGGAAAGTTTTAAATATTTTCATCCGGGCAGCAGATCGGGCCAGCATGACGTTGCGTTTGGTCTTGGAGCTGCTGCGGTGAAATCTTTACAAGCGGTCGCGGTGGCGGGAGAATACACGCATGACTTCTCAGCAACAGAGTGTGGCGGGCGGTGGGACGGCGTTGGAATTCCATGCCTCGGGGATTGCGGGCACCGAGGAAGTGCTCTGCGAGGAATTGCGCGAGCTGGGGTTGCCGAGCGTGCGGTTTAACCGCGGCGGGATTCCCTTCCGCGGCACGTGGCGCGATGGTTGGCGGGCCTGCCTCCAAAGCCGGATTGCCCAGCGTATTCATTTACTGCTCGCCCGCTTCCCGGCACCGACGCCGGAAATGCTGTATGACGGGGTCCGCGACGCGCCGTGGGCGGCGCACCTGACCACAGCGCAAACTTTTTCCGTCCGCGCGGTCTGCCTCGGCAGCGAGATCACGCACAGCGGCTTCGCCGCGCTCAAGGTCAAGGATGCGATCGTGGACCAGCTCCGCGAGAGCTGCGGCGAGCGCCCCGACGTGAGCGATGATCCGGACGTGCAATTCTTTCTCTACCTCGCCGGCGACAAGGCGGCGCTCTACCTCGACATGAGCGGCGAACCGCTGCACAAGCGCGGTTACCGGCTGGACGTCGGCGAGGCGCCGCTGCGCGAGACGCTCGCCGCGGCCATCCTGCGCCTGTCCGGTTGGGATCGCAAAACGCGGCTGCTGGACCCGATGTGCGGCTCCGGCACCATCGCCATCGAGGCCGCCCAGTGGGCGGCGAACATCGCGCCCGGCCTCGGCCGCGAGCGGTTCGGGTTCGAGCGCTGGGCCAGCTTCGGCGAGGAGTCCGCGCAGGAGCTGCGCGAGCTGAAGGGTGAGTTGCGCGCCGCCCGCGCCGGGCAGACGCCGCGCATCATCGCTTCCGACATGGATGCCGGCGTGCTCGCCAAGGCCCAGGCCAACGCCCGCGCGGCCGGGGTCAAGCTCGCCTTCCGCGAGCAGTCGGTGTTCGATCTGCAGTCCGACGAAAACGCGGCGCTGATCGTCACCAACCCGCCGTTCGGCGTGCGTCTCGAGGCCGACCAACTGTTTGCGCGCAAACTCATGGCCGCGTTCTGTCGCCTGCACGGCTGGCGGGTCGCGCTGCTCGCCGGCTCGCCCGCCTATGCGCTGGAGATGTCGCCGCGCCCGCGCTACCGCCTGCCGCTGGTCAACGGCGACCTGCCGTGCGAATTTCTGCTCTACGATATCCCGTGACCGGACTTGCCGGTTTTGAAACTTCATCGTAAGTCCACGGACTATATAGCTTCCTATCGGTCTGCCGGGTGACACGACGAACTAGCTTGCACGCTATATACTTTGCCAAGGCCGTATCCGCTGCCGTGAGGTAGTGAGTACGGTTGCTCAAGTGGTCATCAAACCTGCGGCCATCCCGTGAGAATGCACGCTAAGTCTCGGGTGGGGGAGCGCGCGCAGCTGCGCATTCGACGATACAAATGCGCTATTCAATCCTGAGTTAGCAGCATTCGCATTTTCCCATAATTCGGTGACTCGTATGTATTGTAGTTTTCAAGGCCTAAAAAACACCCCGCGGCATTTCCAAGCTTTGGAAACGGCGCGGGGTGTTCGGCTCCGCCATCAACCATTCACCATTATCCATCAACCATCTTCTGCCACCATCCACCATGCTTCTTCACGGCTCGTTGCCGATGGGCTGGGCCTTGATCTTTTTGCTCTGGCCCTTCTCGAACAGGTAGCGGTTCAGGCTGTTGAGGTAGGCCTTGGCGCTGGCTTCGACGATGTCGGTGCTGGCGCCCTTGGCGACGACAAGCGCGTCGCCGAAGCGCACCGAGACGCTGACCTCGCCGACGGCATCCTCGCCCTTGGTCACGGCCTGGATCGAGTAGTCGAGCAGCGTGCCCGGCACTTTCGTGATCAGGTCGATCGCCTTGAACATCGCGGCCACCGGGCCGTCGCCGCACGCCGAGGCCGGGCCGAACACCTCGTCGCCCTTCTTCAGGCGCACCGTCGCGGTCGGCAGCACGGTCCCGGTCGAGACGTGGAGGTAGTCGATGGCAAAGGACTGCGGTCCCTGCAGATCCTCGCCATGCATGAGCGAGACGATATCGTCGTCGTAGACGTTCTTCTTCTTGTCGGCCAGCGCGATGAACCGGTTGTAGATCTTGTCCAGCTCCGCGGGCGCGACGGTGTAGCCGAGCTGCTTGAGGCGCGCGATCAGGCCGTGGCGGCCGCTGTGCTTGCCGAGCACCAGCTCGGACCCGCTGATGCCGACATCCTCGGGCACCATGATCTCGTAGGTGCTGCGGTGCGAGAGCATCCCGTGCTGGTGGATGCCGCTCTCGTGCGCGAAGGCGTTGGCGCCGACGATCGCCTTGTTGCGCTGCACCACCATGCCGGTCAGCTTGCTCACCATACGGCTGGCGCGGAAGATTTCGCGCGTGTTGATGCCGGTGGTGACGCCGAAGGCATCGGCGCGCGTGCGCAGGGCCATGACGGCTTCCTCGAGCGAGCAGTTGCCCGCGCGCTCGCCGAGGCCGTTGATCGTGCACTCGATGCCGCGCGCGCCGTTCTGCACCGCCATCAGGCTGTTCGCCACGGCGAGGCCGAGGTCGTTGTGGCAGTGGACATGCACGATGACGCCCTTCCTGGAGAGCGCCGGCACGCGTTCGAACAGCTCGGCGATCAGCCGGCCGAACTCGTTCGGCACCGCGTAGCCCACGGTGTCCGGGATGTTCACCGTGGTCGCGCCCGCCTCGATGACGGCGGTGACGACCTCGGCGAGGAAGTCCGGCTCGGTGCGCGAGGCGTCCTCGGGGCTGAACTGGATGTCGTCCACGAAGGTCTTGGCGTACTTCACGCCGGCGATGGCGAGCTTGATGATCTCGCTCTTGGCCTTCTTGAGCTTGTACTGCCGGTGGATCGCGCTGGTCGCGAGAAAGACGTGGATCCGCCCGCGCTTGCCCGCCGGCCCGACGGCCTCGGCGCAGCGCTCGATGTCCGGGTTGAGGCAGCGCGCCAGCCCGCAGATGCGCGGCTTCTTGATCTGCGTGGCGATTGCCTGCACGGCCTCGAAGTCGCCCGGCGAGGCGATGGGGAAGCCCGCCTCGATGATATCCACGTTAAGCCGCTCCAGCTGCCGCGCCACCTCGAGCTTTTCCTTGAGCCCCATGCTCGCGCCGGGACATTGTTCGCCGTCGCGCAGCGTCGTATCGAAAATTACCACGCGGTTCTGATCCTGTTTCGTTTTCATTTCCAACCTTTCATCGGGTAGGGCGGTCGCGCTGCGACCGCCGCGGACGGCGCGGCGCGCCGTCCCTACCTGCCTATACAATTTTTTAACAACCTACGTTTTTTCACCCGCATCTGCCAAACAAAAAACCCACCAGGCTGTGGTGGGTGATTTGGAGCCGCGCAATTTCGGAGCCGTTCGTTTACGCGCGAACCTCTCCGCCCACCGCGGCGCAACGCAACAACAGGCCACCCTTGGCGAGCGCCTGCCGTCCAACCGCGATGGTATCGAATGCCTTCATGTGCGGGCGGATAATAATCCCGGGCCGGGAAAAGTCAACCGTCGGGCGGCTGTCTGCTCGCGGGATGGCCGGAAGTGGGGGGCGCTCAGGGCTTTGGGAAGAAATCGCCCAGCGTTGGCTTGGGCCCGCGCTGCATGAGGCCGGATGCGGAACGGCGCAGCGTGTTTTCGGCGAGGGCCAGTTCGTGCAGGAAATCCGTGCAGCCCATCGACTGCGCGCCGGCGGCGTCCACCGTCACGCGCTCGGCGCGGTCGGAGGTGATCACCAGCAACTCGTCGGCCCGCGTCGCGCTGTGCGCGAGCCGCTCGATGATCGTGTCGGCCGTCTCGGAGGAGGTCGAGAACAGCACCTCGACCGGCGCAGGTGCCTGCGGCAGGCGTTGGCCGATGAATCCCCCGCCATCGAAGACTACCGTGATCCGCTCCGCGAGCGTCCGCCCGGCGGAACTGAGCCGCGTAATGAGTTGCTCGCGCGCCGCGGCCATGCCCCGCGGACCGATGCCGGCAAACGCCGGATCGTGGTGCAACAGGCTATAACCGTCAATAATGAGCCAGCGCGCTGTCATCGGTCGCATGATGTCATGCAAGGCTGGGTTTTCCAAGGCTTGGAACCAAAGGGCGCAGTTTTTCCAAGCCGGCAGGCGCAAGTACCAAGTGCACCACTTTGAGGGGCGGTTAGGTTGTTGGACGTGGGGGTGCATGTTAGGCTTGCGGCATCGTGGTGGTGGCGGGATCTCCGTCACTGCCGCGCCCCCCGCGGGGGGCG
>CAIWHP010000174.1 GCA_903912445.1 uncultured Lentisphaerota bacterium | reverse complement strand
GCCAAGCGCAAGACGATCTACGGCGAATGCTTCGTCCACACGTCGGTGGATTTGAACAGCCCAGTCAAAAATCTGGAGCAGCGCTGGCTCATTGACGGGCACCAGAAGCTGATCGTGCCGCAGCGTAAGGGCGAGGCCGAACTCTATGACCTCGCCGCCGACCCGCACGAGCAAACCAACCTCGCCGCGCGGCAGGCCGACACCGTTGCCGCGCTGAAGCGCAAACTGGACGAGTGGTGGAAGCCGGAGTGACGCGCAGCCGTGCGCTGAGTTTTCCAGGGATTGGAAACGAAAAGGGCGGCTGCGCTGTATGGACGCAGTCTTGTCCGTGGTGACCTTGTCGAACCACTGTGGACGATGTGTGCGGCCAGCCGAACGAACGGGCTGGTAGGGCGGTCGCGCCGCGACCGCCGCAGCAAAAGACGCTGCTGCGGGCAGGGCCGGAAAGCCCCGCCCACAAAGCATCTGAAATCGTCCTCCGCAAAAGCCAGAAGGTGTTTGCTCATCGCTGCGGTGGTGGCGGAGTTGCTGTGCAGCGCGCACAGCATGCGCGCCCTGCCTCAAACGTGACTGGACAAGCCCAAATCCCACCGCTACCCTGCGCACCGTTGCGAGGCTTGAAAGATGAAGTTGAGAGCCAGCAGTGACAAACCTACATTGTCGATGGGGCGTGCGCTCCACGATACATACATGAAGGCTAAGTCCATTCAGTAAATACCGTTCGGTCACGAACCATGGACCTCTCATACACACCTGTTGATCCGCGGAAGCTGGGTGTCGGGCTCGAATTGCTTAGAGTGAGTGATCCTTGGTTAAACGTCTTTGGAGCGCGGACGCACCGTTACCGGACGATCCCCGCGACTGAGTCCAGCCTTGCACGACTCGAAAGTCGCTTGGGCGCCAGTTTGCCTGGTGCCTTCCGGCAGCACCTTCTGACCATGGGCAGTGGCGCAGGACCCTACTATGGGATCTTGAGCCCCGAGCAGATGCTTCGTGCGCTCAGTTTTCAGGAAGCCGATCCTGACGTGCCCTTTCCCTACAGCCGGGCCGACGCGGAACAGCTTCGCCAGCGACAGTTGTCGGGAGAGAGCGACTCTGAACTTGGCCTCGTACCCGATAGCAAAGCGGGCTGGATACCGATCTGTGAGCAAGGCTGCGGACACAGGACCTTTCTTGTGATCAGTGGTGAATGTTCCGGAACGGTATGGGACAGCATTGAGGGTGGACTGTATCTTAGCTGTAGAGCCCCTGGCCGATTGAGCAAGCGTATGGGGCGTTTGGTGCGCGCAGGCGTGCTGCGCGAACTTCCGCGCTTGCCCGCCCCGCCTACCTTCGAGATGTGGTATGCGGGTTGGATTGAAAACGGCTTGCTGACCATGTCCCATTCGAATTGGTGGGAACAGGCAATTGAGCGATGGATCCCGTGATGACACAGGTCCGATGAATAGGCCTGGCCATGCGATGCAAGGAACACGGCTATCGCGCTCCGGTTGCAAGCCACGCATCCCGCGGGCTGGGTTACTGAGCTTGGGTTGCTTCGACTGCAAAGCAATTTCACGGCGCGGCGTTGGGTTATGATGCAGTGCGGTGCAATAAACGGCGCGGGTAGTCCGTTGGGTGCGCTGTAGGCGTTGAACCACAGGAGCAATCTCTATGCGGGCGATTTTACGGCGGGATTTTTTGCGGCAGACAGCGTTGGGGTTGGCGGGTGCGGCGTTGCTGCGGGAGGCGCGGGCCGCCGGCGGCGTGCCGTCCTATCTGAAGGACCATGCCGAGCTCTACGCGAAGGACCCGAAGGCGGCGGCGCTGGCGTGGTTCAAGGACGCGAAGTTCGGGCTGTTCATGCACTACGGGCTCTATGCGCTGCTCGGGCGCGGCGAGTGGGTGATGTTCCGCGAGCAGATTCCCGTGGCAGAGTACGAGAAGCTCAAGGGGCAGTTCACCGCGGCGAAGTTCGACGCCGACTTCATCACCGACCTCGCCTGCGCGGCGGGGATGCGCTACGTGAACATCACCTCGCGTCACCACGACAGCTTCTGCCTGTTCGATTCGAAGTTCTCCGACTATACCAGCACCCAAAGCCCGGCGAAGCGCGATCTCGTCGGCGAGCTGGCGGAGCAGTGCCGGAAGAAAAACCTGGGCTTGTTCCTCTACTATTCCTACGGGTTGGATTGGCGGCACCCTTGGTACTACCCGCGCAAGTTCGCGCCGATGGCGCGGCCCGATTACAAGACGCCGGAGCCCAGCTACAAGTGGGAGAAGGACGAGGATTTCAAGCGCTACATCGAGTTCGTCCATGGGCAGCTCAAGGAGTTGCTGACAAACTACGGCCCGCTCGCCGGCATCTGGTTCGACCCGATCATGACCTACTACGCGCGGCCGGACCTGTTCCCGATCGCGGAGACCTACGCCATGATCCGGAAGCTGCAGCCGCAGACGCTGCTGTGCTTCAAACAGGGCGCGACGGGCTCGGAAGATTTCGGCGCGCCGGAGCGCAGCGGGACGTCGCTCGTGGAGCGCGTGCGCAAGCAGTTCGATGACGCCCGGGCGCAGGTTGCCGCCGCCGCGTGGGAATCGAACAAGGTCAAGCACAACGAGATTTGCGACACGCTCCAGCCGCATCAATGGGGCTACACGAAGAACGACGACGGCGCGCATCTCGACGCCGACGAAGTCCTGCGGCGGCTCGGCTACGCGTTCCACCAGAACTGCAACCTGCTGATGAACACCGGGCCGCTGCCCGATGGCTCGATCCACCCGGTGGATGTGCAGACGCTCCGCGAAGTTGGGCGGCGGATCAAGCAGCACGGCTATCCGGCCCCGCTCAAGCCGCCGGAGGCGCCGGCCGTGAAGCCGAAGGCGAAAAAGAATAAAGCCGGCGCTGCGACGGAGTGAGAAGGCAACTTAGGAATGAGAGGATCACATGAAGACGAACAGATTGATGGATGGGATGCGTTGCTTGGTGGTGGTTGGCGTGATGATGTGCGCTTCCGTGGCGCTGGCCGATGAGCCGCGCCCGGAGCAGGTGCGCGAACAGATGCGCAAGCTCGAGCAAAAGGCCAAGGAATTACAGGCCGCCGGCAAGGAAGACCAGGCCAATGCCGTCCGGCGCGAGATGCAGGAACTGCGTGAAAAGTTTGCGCGCGTGGCGAAGGAACGCCGCGGTGACCAAGCCAGTGGCGATGACCATCGCACCGATCTCCAGCAGAAACTCGAACACGCGCGGGCGGAACTCAAGGAAGCGCGTGAAGGTGGCAACAAGGAGCGTGCGGAAGAACTGCAACGCGGCCTCCACAAGCTCGAAACGGAACTCGGCCGTCAAAATCCGAACGCTGAACGTGAGCGCGGTTCCGTGCCGCCGGAACAAGTGCGCGAACAGATGTGTAAACTGGAACAGAAGGCCAAAGAATTGAAGGCGGCAGGTCAGGATGATCAGGCCCACGCCGTCATGCGCGAGATGCAGGAACTGCGCGAGAAGGCCGCGCACATGACCAAGCGGCGCGATGGCGATGAGCGACGTGTCCAGAGGCAGCACCGCGAACGCGGCCCGGTACAGTATCCGGAACAGGCCTCGATGGAACAACGCCTGCAGCATCTGCGCGAGGCCGTCGGCCACTTGCATGCCGCAGGTCTCCACGAGCCGGCCGAGCGGCTGGCCCAAGAAGCCGAGCATATGCAGCAACAGCTGCGCATGCAGGCGCAGGGTGGCGGTGCGGACGTGGCGCGCTTGCAGGCCGAGCTTCAGGAACTGCGGCAGGCCGTCCGCAAGCTTAACGCCCGCCTCGATGCCCAGCATCGCGAGCAGCGCTGAAAAGACAGCCCGCAGAAACCGGTCGCGGGGGCGTGCTCCATACCGCCGCAGGTCGGCGATGTCGCAGGTCGGCGAGGCTGGCTTTTTTTTAAGATTATGTTACAAAAAAAGCCAGATGATCAGCATAGCCGGAAACATGCGTCGGTCGCTGGCCGGCTGGCTTGCTGCCTGGTCGGTCCTGTTTGCGCTGACGCCTACAACCTTCGGGCAAGCCTACACGTTTTCCACCTCCGTCGGGTCTGCAGGTAGTCCTGGCAGCGCCGATGGCGCAGGTGCGGCGGCGCGCTGCAACAATCCGTGCGGCGTGGCGCAGGATGCGGCCGGTAATGTTTATGCGGTCGAAGCGGGCAATCACACGATCCGGAAAATGACGCCGGCGGGGTGGGTGGGCACGTTGGCCGGTGCCCCGGGGCTGGCGGGCAGTGCCGATGGCACGGGTGGCGCAGCGCGTTTTCGCAGTCCGCAGGGGCTGGCCGCGGATGCGGCCGGCAATGTGTACGTCGCGGACACCTCCAACCATACCATTCGAAAAATCACCACGGCCGGCGTGGTCACGACGTTGGCCGGCTTGGCCGGCGTCGCCGGCAGCGCCGATGGCGCGGGCTCCGCCGCGCAGTTCAACCAGCCCTCCGGGGTTGCGGTGGATGCAACCGGCAATGTGTACGTGGCCGACACCCGCAACCAAACCGTGCGGAAAATCACGCCGGCAGGCGGGGTGACCACCCTGGCCGGCACAGCGGGAGCGATCGGTTTCGCGGACGGCTGGGGCGCCGGGGCGCGCTTCTGGAATCCTGTCGGCGTGGCGGTCGACGCTGCCGGCGCGGTGTATGTGGCGGACGCGCGCAGTCAGACCATCCGCAAGATCAGCCCGGCGGGGCAGGTCACCACGCCCGCGGGTTATACGGAACTGCTCTGGGCCTGGTGCCAACATGGCTATCCCGAGGAAGATGTTTTTCGCGAGGCCGCCCTGCATTCGTTGGTGGCCCGCGGTGAGTCCTCTGCTTTCTATCTGCTGCAATATTCTCCCAACGGCATGAACCTTTGGCTGAGCGGGAATGTGGTGTTGGGCATGTTCATGCTCGGCACGCCCAGTCCGGTGGACGGGCATCGTACCGCCGATTGGGTCAAGCGCTGCAACAGCGTCGGCGTCACGCGGCAGATCCCGGTGCTGTTCAACAGCCCGGACGACTTCGCCGTGCATTTCGATCTGCACGACGCCTATCTGCAATGGGTCGCGCAAAGCATCGCGTGGGCGCCGGCGGGACAGTTCGTGGTTTGCCTCGGATATCAGATCGATCGCAACCAGCAGCTTTCGTCGTCATGGACGCCCGCCTATGTCAGCCAGATGGCGACCCGCATGAAGCAGTTGCTGGGCGGCCGTTTCCCGGTCGCGATCCATGCCGGCTATCCGCAGTGCATCACGTGGGGCCAGGGCGCGGGTATCGATCTCATCTTTGTAGACCGGGAGAACCGTTCGGCTGCCGAACTGGCAGCGGTGCTGAACGATGTCCGGGCGCGCACGGGCAAGACGGTGGAGGCCCGGATCACCAGCAGCGCCGATGGCGCGGGGGCTTGGGCCGAGTTCAATAGTCCGCGCGGGTTGGCGGTGGATGCGGCCGGCACGGTGTACATCGCCGACGTGAAGGACAACACCTTGCGGCGGATGTCGTCCTCCGGCAGCGTGACCACGCTGGCGGGCGCGCCGCAAGTGGCCGGCAGCGCTGACGGGGCCGGCAGCGTGGCTCGTTTCAACAGCCCCGCGGGCGTGGCCGTGGACGGGGCTGCACGGCTGTGGGTGGCGGATGCCGGCAATCATACGCTCCGCCGCGGGTGGCTGGGCGGCACCGTCGCGGTGGTGGCCTCCCCGGCGGCTGGCGGAACCGTGGGCGGCGGCGGCGTCTGGCCGGTGGGCCAAACCCGGCAAATCTGGGCGCAGGCGAAGCCCTCGTGGGTCTTCACCGGGTGGAACGGCGGGGCGACGAGTCCTGCGCTCACGATCACCGTGCCGGCCACGGAGGTCACCTATACGGCGAACTTTGTGCAGGTGGCCACGATCGCCGTGGCCGTGAAGGCGAACGCCGGCGGCACGGCGACGGGGGGCGGGACCTTCGTCGTGGGGAGCACGCTTTGGGTGACCGCCTCCGCCTCCAATAACTGGCTGTTCACCGGCTGGCAGGATGGCAGCACCAACAATCCCCGCGCCATTGTGGTGCCGGCCGGGGGCGCGACCTATACCGCTGCGTTCGGGCCCGCGGCCCAGATCACCGGGCAGTCCAGCCCTGTGACAGGTGGCTATGTGACGGGCGTGGGAGCGAATGTCATCGGCAGCAATGCCCTCCTGACGGCGGTGGCTTCCAAGGGGTGGCTGTTCTCCCGCTGGAGCGACGGGATGACGAACAACCCGCGCGCCGTGTTGGTGCCTGCCGGCGGGACCAACCTGGTGGCCCACTTCATTCCGAGTTTGATTTATCCGGCGCACGGTGGGCAACTGGTGAGCTTCACTTCGCAATATAACGCGGGCCTCTGGGGCGCGGCGCGGTTGACCGATGGCGTCCAGAACAGCGCCGGCGGCGGCTGGTGCAGCGCCGTCAATCCGGGGCCGCAGACGTTCGTCTATGCGTTCACGAACCGGCAGTATGCGACGTTGAGCCGGGCGGTGGTGTGGAACTACAGCGAGCCGGGCAATTACTACAGCAAGAGTATCGAGGTCTGGACCTCCCCGGATGGGACCAACTACCTGCCGGCGGCGACCAACACGCTCAGCGCGAGCGCCGGCGCGCTGACGATCAACCTCGGCGGGGTGGTGGCCCGGACGGTGCTGCTGGTGGTGAAGAGCGGTCACCGGGCCGACTATTGGGAACTGGGCGAATTCGAGGTGTATGGCAATGTGGGGGGGAGCCTGAGTCCGGTGTTGCCGGTGGGCGGCACCGCCAGCGTGGCCGCGAGCGCGAGCAACAGTCCGCTCGCCGTGAGCTACAGCGGCGCCGCCGATACCGGTGGCAGCGGCCTGGCGCATGTGGAATTGTGGTACCGGAAAGATGGTGGCGTCTGGACGGATTCCGGCCTGCGGCAGACCGGCGGCAGCGGAGTATTCAGCTTCAACCCGCCGGGCGGGAGTGGCGCGTACGCCTTCGAGCTCGTGGCTGTGGATGGCACGGGGAACCGTTCGGCCCCGGCGGCGGGCGGCGGGGACTGCACGACGGACTATATTGCGCCGCCGCAGAACCTGCTGCTGCCGGCGCACGGCGGGCAGCTGGTCAGCTTCACTTCGCAATATAACGCGGGTTTCTGGGGCGCGGCGCGGCTGACCGATGGCGTCAAGAACAGTGCGGGCGGTGGCTGGTGCAGCGCCATCAGCCCGGGGGCGCAGACGTTCGTCTATGCGTTCACGAACGGGCAGCACGCGACGCTGAGCCAGGCGGTGCTGTGGAATTACAGCGAGGCGGGCGGCAATTACTACAGCAAGGACTTTGAACTTTGGACGTCGTTCAATGGAACGGATTACACGTTGCTCACCAACGGCACGCTCGGCGCGAGCGCCGGTGCGCTGATGCTGAACATCGACGGGGTGGTGGCCAGGTCGCTAAAGCTGGTGCTCAAGAGCGGGTATAACAGCAGCTACTGGGAAATGGGCGAGTTTGAGCTCTATGGCCGACCGGGCGCGAGACTGGAAGCCGTGCCGCCCACGGCCGGCATGGCGAGCGTGGCCGCCAGTGCGAGCATCAGCCCGATTGCGGTGAGCTATAGCGGCGCCGCGGATGCCGGCGGCAGCGGTCTGGCCAGCGTGGAGCTGTGGTACAAAAAGGACAGCGGTGCGTGGACGGACAGCGGCCAGCGACAGGGCGGCGGCAGCGGAGCATTCAGCTTCTTCCCGCCGGGCGGGAACGGCACCTTTGCCTTCGCGCTGGTGGCGGTGGACGGCGCGGGCAACCGTTCGGCGGCAGCGGCCGGGGACGGCGCCTGCGCAACAGCCTATGCTTACAGCGCATCGTCGCAAAACCTGTTGCTGCCGGCGAACGGCGGGCAATTACTGAGCTTCACCTCGCAGTATAACGCCAGCTACTGGGCTGCGGCGCGGCTGACCGATGGCGTCAAGAACGGCGCCGGCGGCAGCTGGTGCAGTGCGCTCAATCCGGGGCCGCAGTCCTTCGCCTATGCGTTCACCAACGGGGCTTTCGCAACGTTGAGCCAGGCGGTGGTGTGGAACTACAGTGAGCCGGGCAACTATTACAGCAAGGATTTTGAAATCTGGAGCTCACAGGATGGCTCGACGTACGCGCTGCTGACGAACGGTACGCTGAGCGCCAACATCGCATCAGTGACCCTGAACCTCAGTGCCGTGCTGGCGAAGACCGTCAAGCTGGTGCTTAAGAGCGGATACACGGGCAGCTATTGGGAACTGGGCGAGCTTGAAGTATTTGGAACGCCGGGAGGGACGTTGCCGCCGGCGATCAACGCTACCCCCGGCACCCTGACGGTGCCGGAAGGCGGGCTCAACCGATTCCAGGTGAGCCTGAACGTAGCCCCGGCCACCGCGCTGACGGTGGCGGTCAGCCGCGCGAGTGGGAGCGCTATGTTGCAGGCGGATACGAACCTGATCTTCACCGCCGCGAACTGGACCACGGCCCAGTCCGTGGTCGCGTCGGCGGCCGTGGATGCGGACGTCACGAACGATACGGCGCAGTTCCAGTGTTTGGCGTCGGATTGGAAGACCGCGCTGGTGACGCTGGCGCAGCAGGATAACCGGCTGTTACCGCGGAATATGCTCCTGCCGGCCAACGGCGGGCAATTGGTGGATTTCACGTCGCAGTACAATGCCGATTCCTGGGGTGCGAAGCGGCTGGCCGATGGCGTCAAAAACAGCGTTGGCGGCGGCTGGTGCAGTGTGCCCAACCCGCAGCCGCAGACGTTTGTCTATGCCTTCAGCGGCGGGTCCAACGCGACGTTGTTCCAGGCGGTGCTGTGGAATTACAGTGAACCGGGAAACTATTACTGCAAGAACTTTGAGGTTTGGACCTCTGGAGATGGAACGAACTACGTATTGGCGGCGAGCAACACGCTCAGCGCCAGCACCAACGCGCTCACCTTCAACTTTGGCGGCCTGGTGGCCCGGAATATCAAGCTGGTGATCAAGAGCGGTTATAACAGCAGCTACTGGGAACTGGGCGAGTTCGAGGTCTTCGGCACGCCCGGCGGAACGTTGGAGTCCGTGCCGCCGACGGCCGGCACCGCGAGTGCGCCCGGGAGCACGGGCGCCAGCGCGATCGCCGTGAACTACAGCGGTGCCGGGGATACGGGCGGCAGCGGCCTGGCCGGCGTGGAGCTGTGGTACCGGAAAGATGGCGGCGCGTGGACGGATGCCGGCCTGCGGCAGACCGGTGGCAGCGGCACGTTCAACTTCACTCTGCCCGGCGGGAGCGGCGCGTATGCCTTCGCGCTGGTCGCGGTGGATGGCGCGGGGAACCGCTCGGCGGCCGTCACAGGAGGCGGCGACTGCACGACCACCTATACCTATGTCCCGCCGCCGCGGAACCTGCTCCTGCCGGCGAACGGCGGGCAGCTGGTGAGCTTCACCGCGCAATACAACAGCAGCACGTGGGCTGCGGCGCG
>CAIWHP010000173.1 GCA_903912445.1 uncultured Lentisphaerota bacterium | reverse complement strand
CCCCAACTGGGGCTACAACTACAAGCCGGAAGGCTACGCGCCCCTCATCGCCGAATGGACCGAGCTCCTGCTGCGCGACCGCAACCATCCCTCCATCATCGGCTGGTGCCCCTTCAACGAGACCGGCGCCAACGCGGGCGAAATCCAGCAGGTCGTCTGGAACGTGACCAAGGCCATCGACCCGACGCGGCCGGCGCTGGAGACCAGCGGTTGGGTGCATACGCTACCGCAGCCGGAAATGCGCGATACCCACGATTACGAAGGCAACCCCGCGCTCTTCCGCAAACGGTGGGATGCTTTCTTCGGCATGGCGCCGAAGGAGCCCGCGATACCCGCGCGTTATGGCCGGCACGCAGCCGAAAGCGACCGCGGCGTACCGTTTATGATCAGCGAAATCGGCGGCATCGGCTGGGCCACCGAGGGCGGCTGGGGCTACGGCGGCGCGCCCAAGAGCCTCGAGGAGTTCTACACCCGCTACCAGGGCACGCTCGACGCGTTGTTGGACAATCCCAACATGTTCGGCTTCTGCTACACCCAGCTGACGGACGTGGAGCAGGAACACAACGGGCTCTATTACTACGATCGCAAGCCCAAGTTCGATGTGAAAAAGTTGCATGACATCACCGCGCGCCAGGCCGCCTACGAGCGCGGCGAGCCCGTCGCGCCGCAGCCCGTGGCTACCTCGGCAGTGACCTGGAAGGTCTTGGTCGGCGCCACCCAGGACGGTAAGCTCAGCACCCCGTGGCGCTATACCACGCAGACGCCGCAGGGCGATTGGGCCGGCGCGGATTTCGCCGACCAAAGCTGGCAGACCGGCCGCGCGCCCTTCGGCCACGACGAGCGCCGGAAGGTCAAAACGCCGTGGAACACCCCGGACATCTACCTGCGCAAGACCTTCGAGTTCGACGGCGCGGACATCAAGTACGGCGCGCTCGTCATCTCCTTCGATGAGGACACCGAGGTCTTCGTCAACGGCCAGAAAATTCTGGCCACCGAGAAATTCATCACCAACTACGAAATGCGCCTCGTCACCGAGCAGCTGCGCAAGGCCTTGCGCAAGGGCGCGAACACCATCGCCGTCCACACGCACCAGACCGTCGGCGGCCAGTACATCGACCTGGCCCTGCTCGTGGAATAGCAGGGAAGCGGGAAGCTCGCGAACCGCAACAAGAGGTCAGAGCTCAGCGGTCAAAGGTCAGCAGGAAGAAGCAGAAGATTTTAACGCGACGCTAAGGTCAGCACCCTTCGACTTCGCTCAGGGCCGGGAAGACGCAGGGAAAGTCGAAGATCAAAGAGGGCGAAGAAAAAGCAGCCACGGAAAAGCACGGATTAGCACGAAAAAGAGGCGAAGCAGCAGTGGCTTTTGCTGGCCTTTTCCTGCCGGGGCCGGGGCTTTTGCCCCAGTTGCCATCAGAAACGTGTCCTGCTCTTTGGCGACCGCATCAGCAAACGGGTGGCGGCGCGGGTGCCGCACCGGCACTTTGTTTTCGCCATCCCCATCATGCTGCGGGCCTATTTCCGTTATGACCGCTCGCTGTTGCATCTGCTGTGCGCGGCGGCGGAGCGCAGCTTGCGCGACTATCTGCGCGCCGTCTTGCATGCGCCGGAGGGCCTCCCCGCTGCGATCATGGCCATCCACACCTTTGGCGACTATCTCCGGTTTCATCCGCATCTGCATGCCCTGGCAGCCGACGGACTCTGTGAGCCGGACGGCAGCTTCCAGTGCGCGCCCACCCACATGAACCTCCAACCCTTGGAGAAACTGTTCGCCACGCGCCTGCTGGCCGCGCTGCGGCGCAAAGGCCTGCTCACGGAAGAACGGGCGAATCGCCTCCGGCGTTGGCAGCACAGCGGCTTTCACGTGCATCAGGGCCGCATCCTGCGCCCCGGCTGCGGCCGCGCGTTGCGGAACGTGGCCCACTACATCGTCCGCAACGCCTTCGCGCTGGAAAAGATCACGGTGGTGGAAGGCTTCAACGGGCGCGTGGAAAGCGTTGTCTATCGCTCCGCGGCGGACGCGAAAACCGGACGCACCGCCGAGACCTTCCATCCCGCCGACTTCATCGCCATGGTCACCCAACACATCCCCAATCATGGCGCCCAAATGGTGCGCTATTACGGCTGGTACAGCAACAAGACTCGCGGCAAGCGCCGTAAACGGCGGCTCGCAGAGGATCACGCCGCGCTGGGTGACGAGCAACCGCCGTTAACCACGCCGGCCTTGCGGCCCGTGGCGTCTGCGACGTGGCGGGAGCTGATCAAGCGCGTCTGGGAGGTTGACCCGTTGCTCTGTCCGCGGTGCGGCACGGAGATGGTCAAGGTGGCGGCGCTCCGTGATCCGGTAGTCATAACGTCGGACAGGGTTTTCTAGGCGACGCGGTCGGGCTGGGCGCGTCTGAGGGGCTAACCTCCGGAAATTCGCGAGCTTTGCGTAATTCGAGGTAAAAAAGATTTCATCATCGATCACACGGACCACATGGATTTGCATCTGACTCATCTCTTCCGTGTACTCCGTGTGTTTCGTGGTTCCTTTTCCGCTCCTGCCTACTGTCTTGCTGCTCTGCTCCGGGAATCTGTGTCATCCGTGAATATCCGTGGCCTCTTTTCTGAGGCCTGCGGCTTTGTCTTTCATTCTGCGTTGCCCCTGGCGGCGGCCTTTTTCCTGCCCTTGGCAATCCAAGCGGGGGCTTCTATGATGCGCGCCATGAAAACATCTGCCTGCCTGGGTTTGGTTCTGCTGGTGGCTGCGCGGTGCGCCTGTGCGGCGCCGAATCCGGAGGCGCCCGCGCTCGACGCCGCGCGGCTTGCCGAGATCCCCAAGCAACTCCAGCGGTTCGTCGATGACGGCACCATCGCCGGCGCGGTGACGTTGGTGGCGCGGCACGACAAGGTGGTCGCGCTCGACGCTGTCGGCCTGGCCGATCTGGCCACCAAGCGGGCGCAACAGACCGACGACCTGTTCTGGATCGCCTCGATGACCAAGCCGATCACGGCGACGGCGGTGCTGATGCTGCAGGATGCGGGCAAGCTGAACGTGAACGATCCGGTGGAGAAATACCTGCCGGAGTTCCACGGCCAGTGGCTGATCGCCGAGCGCGGCACCAACTCGCTGAAGCTGGTCCCGCCGGCGCGCCCGATCACGCTGCACGATCTGCTGACGCACACCTCCGGCATCAGCGACATGCCGCCGCCGCGCATCGAGACCACGCTCGCGGAGCTGGTGGTGGGCTACGCCAACAAGCCGCTCCAGTTCGCGCCGGGCAGCAAGTGGACCTACTCGACCGCGGGCATCAACGTGCTCGGCCGCATCGTCGAGGTCGTCAGCGGCCAGCCGTTCGCGGCGTTTCTCGATGAGCGCATCCTGCATCCGCTGGGCATGAAGAGCACGACCTTCTGGCCCACGGCGCGGCAGGCGCGGCGGCTGGCGACCGCCTATGCGCCCGGCCCCGGCGGCAAGGGGCTGGCGCCGACGGACATCTACTTCATCAAGGGCGGCGTGGAAAATCACGCGCGCCCGCCGCTGCCCGGCGGCGGTTTGTTCTCGACCGCGGGGGACATGGCGAAGATTTATCAGTTCGTGCTGAACGACGGCGTCGTGGGCGGCAAGCGGCTGCTCTCGAAAGAAGCCGTCGCACAGATGACGAGCGTGCAGACCGGCGACCTTACGTGCGGCTTCGTCGATGGCATGGCGTTCGGGCTGGGGTGGGGCGTGGTGAAGCAGCCGCAGGGCGTGACGGCGATGCTCGCGCCCGGCACCTTTGGCCACGGCGGCGCCTATGGCACACAGGGTTGGGTGGATGCGCAGCACGACCTGATTGTGGTGTTGATGATCCAGCGCGCCAAGCTGGGCAACGGTGACGCCTCCGCCATGCGGCGCGTGTTCCAAGAGACCACCCTCGGCGCGCTGCTGAAAAGGTAAAAACAATCCGCCAGACAGGCCCAGAAGAGGCGTGGCGAGCGCAGAGAAGAAACCTCGGAATTCCACGGTTTGAATGGACCTAACGCGGCTACCCCGCAACCGAACCTCACGCTGAGCGTGAGACCTGCTTTGCTGCTGCCGACATAGTCGACCTCTCGCTCCACGAGAGGCTCTTGTTCGATACACGTCCAACCTTCCGGGGATTTTGTCAGGAAAATAAATTTCTGATGGTGTGCAAGGCAGGGCAGGGGCCCTTTCATCACTGCGGCGTCTCCGAATTCCGGAAATTTGCGAACTGCGCATCATTCGCGGTGCATCTTTCCTTCTCTTTTTCCTCATTCCTGCTGCGGGGCAGCCGTGCCCTCCTTGAAAATCCGTGGCCGCTGGCACTGTCTTTTCCGCCTCGATCTCGCTGCCCCCCGCGGTCCAGTCGTTCTGCCTGCGGTGAACTTTGCCTGCCCTGAACTCGTCGATGGGTCGATCCGTGGCTTGGGCTTGACATATTCCGGCGCTAAATGTAGGAGGAATAGCGTACTGGTTCGGGTGCAAGAGCAGCATATGAACTGGTGGCACGGTGGGGCTTTTTACGGTTGGTGGGCATGGGTGCGGCGTCGGTGGGTCGCTGGATATGTTCCTTTTATGGCCCAGCGCAGGCCGAGACTTCATGGTCCGGTCGCTTTGATCTGAAAGCGATTGAACGACGCGACAAAGCGGTTTCAAACTGGAGATAAACTATGCATACGCAACTGCGGCTCTGGCAAGGGGGGCTATGGGCGGCGCTGGTGCTCGTGTCCTTGGTGACGGGTTGTGGTGGAGGGGACGATGCTGAGGCGAGCGGAACAACCATCGTGACCAATGTGGTCGTATCCGGTGGCGTCACCAATCAGGTGTTCGTCACCAACACCGTGGCCGTTGCGGACCAAGCGGCGGCGGGCGATCAGGCGGCTGTGGCGGGCGGGCAGGCGGCTAATCAGGCTTTGGTCGCTCCACAACTGCTTTCCCCCGGCAACGGCATAACGTACATCACCACGGCCGACCAACCCGAGGTTCATATTAAATTCAAGTGGACGGCCGTGCCAGGGGCGGTCAACTATGTCTTCACGCTGGATGGCGTGCCGTTTCTGAATCCGGCAGACGACACCACGTTCCCGGGCCTCGTCAAAATCCCCGGTACACATACCTGGTGCGTGCAGGTTTGGGATGCCAACCGGGAGGGGCCTACGAGCGCAGTTTTCACTTTCAAGGTCACGAGGTTGAATATTTCGCTCTAGCAGTAAAGCCATTCAAAGGTGCGACAAAGCGGCTTCAAATTGGAGATAACCTATGCATGTTCAGTTGCGGCTCTGGCAAGGTGGGGTGTGGGCGGCGCTGGTGCTCGTGTGTTTGGTGACGGGTTGTGGTGGAGGGGACGATGCTGAGGCGAGCGGAACAACCGTCGTGACCAATGTGGTCGTATCCGGTGGCGTCACCAATCAGGTGTTCGTCACCAACACCGTGGCCGCTGCGGACCAAGCGGTGGCTGGCGACCAGGCGGCGGCCGGAGACCAGGCGGCGGCTGCGGGCGGGCAGGCGGCCAATCAGGCTTTGGGCGCACCGCAACTGCTAGCGCCCGCCAACGGCGCTTCAGTCATCATTACGGCCGCCAAGCCAGAAATCCTCGTCACGTTTAGCTGGGCGCCCGTGCCGGGGGCGGGCGTATACGGCGTCACAATAGATGGCCGAACTTATCATGTGGACGCCGCGGGCATCACCGCACTGAGCGCGCGCTTCAGTGCCGCCGGTGTACATACATGGTGCGTGAAGGCTGCGGATGACAACGGAGAGGGACCTGCGAGCGAGGTCCGTACGGTCAAAGTCATCAGGCTGAATATTCCACTCTAGCAGCCAGCGGAACTGCAGAGCACAGCCAAGACGCCACGGTCACCAAGGCAGGACCAGAAGAGGACTAGCGAGCGCAGAGAAGCAGTCACGGAATTTCACGGATATCAAGGCGGCCGCGCTTGTGCCCCTGCCTGTGTCCCTCCGTAGCATCGCTGGCGACGAGCGAGGCACGGAGAGGGTATGAAGAACTGGTGGCATAAAATGGGATAAGGCGAAAGTGCTTATGCGTTCGGATTGCTTTTTCTCCTTATCGCCTCTTTCTATTGTACTCACCCGCTGGATCCAAGCCTTGCAACAGCTGAAGCCGCCGAGCGGGAAAGCACACTCCTCGTATTGGTCTGTCGTATACAGATCGGTTAGTCGGCTTCATTCTCGCGATCTCCGCCCTGACCCTTTTCCTCCGCGCCGGGATCAAAGGCGAATCCGAGAGCCGATAGGCAGGCTTGATCGGGGCTCACCTTTCCCAAAATCTATATCACCCGCACAAATCCGCGGCTGCCTGCTCCGCTTCCTTCGGCTGTGGTGCGTCCCCTGCTTCTTTCTTGGCCGGCGCTGGCGGGCCTCCGGCCGGTCTTTGCGCGTGACTTTTTCTGCACTAAAGGCAAGCCAAACGCGTTCTTGAACAGAGCACGGGAGCACAACATGAACAAGATGGCACGGCGGGACTTTTTGCGGTTGGCGGGGTTGGGTGCGGCGGCGTTCGCCTGTGGGCCGCGGGCCTGGGGTGCACCGGCGGGGAAGCTGGCGCTGGTCGAGGCGGAGAATTTCGAAAAGCTCGGCGGCTGGGCGGTCGACCAGCAGTTCATGGACCAGATGGGCTCGCCCTATCTGCTCGCGCACGGCCTCGGCGAGCCGGTGGCCGACGCGACCACCTCCGTCACACTGCCCGCCGCGGGAAAATACCGTGTCTGGGTGCGGACCTGCGACTGGGTCGCCAAGTGGCAGGCGCCCGGCGCGCCCGGCCGGTTCAACGTGGTCGTCAATGGCAAGACGCTGGGGCCCTTGTTCGGCACCGAGGGCGCCGACTGGCACTGGCAGGATGGCGGTGCCGTTGAGACGGGCACAAAGGCTGCCGTCACGCTTCACGACCAGACCGGTTTCGAAGGCCGCTGCGACGCCGTGCTCTTCAGCCAGGATTTGGCTTTCCGTCCGCCGAACGAGGGCCAGGAGCTGGCCGCGCTGCGCCAGCAGTTGCTCGGTTTGCCGGAGCAGCCCGAGGACGGCGGAAGCTTTGAGCTCATCGTGGTCGGCGGCGGCATCGCCGGCATGTGCGCCGCGCTCGCGGCTGCGCGCAGCGGCGTGAAGACCGCGCTGATCCAGGATCGCCCCGTGCTCGGCGGCAACAACAGCTCCGAGTGCCGCGTCTGGCTCGGTGGCAATGTGCGCCTCAAACCGCTGCCGAATATCGGCAATCTCGTTGGCGAATTCGAGCCGAAGCAGCGCGCGCATAACGGCGCAACGAATACAGCGGAGATCTATGAGGATGACAAGCGCGAGAAGTTGATGAAGTCAGAAAAGAACCTGACATTGCTCTTCAACCAGCGCCTGATCTCCGCCGCCGTCCGCTCCGGCAAGCTCGCCGCCGTCGTCGCACAGGACATCCGCACGGGCCGCCGCCTGTGCTATGCGGGCGAGCTGTTCGCCGACTGCACCGGCGACGGCCAGCTCGGCGCGCTCGCCGGCGCCGAGTTCGAAGTCACGCGCAAGCAGCATATGGGCCCGAGCAACCTCTGGCATCCGATCGAGACCAAGGAGCCGGCGGACTTTCCACGTTGCAACTGGGCGCTCGACCTCTCCGCCAAGCCGTTTCCAGGCCGCGGCGCCAAGGACAGCAAGACCGGCAAGCTCAAGCCCGCGAATCTCGCGTCACTCGGTCAGTGGTTCTGGGAGACCGGCTTTGACCTCGATCCCATCACCGAGGTCGAGCAGATGCGCGACTGGAACCTGCGCGCCATGTACGGCGCGTGGGATGCGCTCAAAAACACCGAAAAGCTGTTCCCAAACCACAAGCTGCACTGGGCCGCATACGTCGCCGGCAAGCGCGAGTCGCGCCGGTTGCTCGGCGATGTCCTGCTCACCAAGGAGGACGTGGTGGGCGACCGCAAGTTCGACGACGCCTGCTTCCCGTGCACCTGGTCGCTCGATCTGCACTATCCCAACAAGAACTATGCCAAGGGCTTCGAGGGCCGAGAATTCATCTCCGAGGCGCACTTCGGCAAATTCAAGCCGCCGTTCTGGGCGCCGTACCGCTGCCTCTACAGCCGCACGATCCCGAACTTGTTCATGGCCGGCCGCGACATCAGCGTGACCCACGAGGCGCTCGGCACCGTACGCGTCATGCGCACCTGCGGCGCGATGGGCGAGGTCGTCGGCATGGCGGCTGCGCTCTGCCGGAAATTCTCCGTCACGCCGCGCGGCCTCTACGAAAAACACCGCGATGCGCTCACCGCTGCGTTCCAAAAAGGCGCGCCCACGCTCTACAAGCCCGCGCCCGCCAAAACGAAGAAGAGCTGAGCGGCTTGTTGCGAGGGTGGCGGCGCGTCCGCGCAGTCCCGAATGCGCTGCAGCGGCGGACGTGCGTGAGGGCCGCGGGCTGGTTGGGTGGTCGAAAGGAAAACTATGCAACGACGTGATTTCCTGCGGTGCGCGGCGGCTGGCGCGGGTGCGCTGGCACTGACGGGTTTTCCCCCGCGACTCTGCGCGGGGCAGGCAGGCCCTGGAACCGAAGCTGCAGCGCTTTCCCCAGCCGTGGCAAAGCAGCAGCGCCTTAATATCCTGCTCATCACCGCTGACGATCTCGGCTGCCAGCTTTCCTGCTACGGCGAGAAGCGCATCGCCACCCCGCAGCTCGACGCCTTCGCTGCGGAGGGCGTCCGTTTCGCCTCGGCCTATGTTGCGCAATCCTCGTGCAGCCCGTCGCGCTCCGCGCTGCTGACGGGTTTGTTTCCGCACCAGAACGGACAGCTTGGCCTGGCGCATCTCGGCTTCCAGATGCAGCCGGGCCAGAAGAATCTGCCGGCCCTGCTCAGGGCGGCGGGCTATCGCACCGGCATCATCGGCAAGCTCCACGTCGAGCCGGCGGCGGATTTCCCGTGGGACTGGACTCCCAAGGAAAAGTTCGCCGCGCCACCGACGCGCGATGTGAAGCTCGTGGCACAGCGCGCGCGCGAGTTCCTCGCCGCCGCCAAGCAATCCGGCCAGCCGTTTTTCTTTTACGTGAACTATTTCGATCCGCATGGTCCGTTGAACAAGGACACCGACCAGATCAATGGCCTGCCGGAATACCCCCTGCGCGCCGTCGACATCAAGCAGCCGCTGCCGTTCCGTATGCCGACGCCGGAGCGGCAGGTTTCCATGACGGCGCAATACTTCAACACCGTCCTGCGCCTGGATGCCGGGCTGAAGCTGCTGCTCGCCGAATTGCAGGCCGCCGGCTGCGCGTCGAACACGCTGATCATCTACATGGGCGATAACGGCATCGCCGCTGGACGCGGCAAGACGTGGTCCTATGAACTCGGCGTGCAGGTGCCGATGCTGCTGCGCTGGCCCGGCGTGGCGCAGGCGGGCCTCGTGCGCCAGGAGCCGGTCTCGCTGCTCGATGTGATGCCCACCGTTCTTGCGGCAGCCGGCGTGCCTGCTCCAACTGGTTTGGCTGGCCAGCCCTTGCAGGCGTTGCTGCGCAGCGGGGAGGCGCAGTGGCGCGAGTTCCTGTTCACCGAGATGAATTTCCACGAGCCGCAGAGCTTCCGGCCGCAGCGCACCGTGCGCGCTGCCCGTCACAAGCTGGTGCTGAATCTTCTGCCCGAGGAAGGCCAGGCCCCGCGCGAACTGTTTGACCTGACCACCGATCCCGGTGAGACGCACAACCTCTACGCCGACCCGGCGTGCGCCGACGTCCGTAGCAAGTTGGAGAAAGCCATGGCTGACTGGCAGCGAGCGACGAACGATCCGCTGCTCGATCTCGAGCGCGTCAAACGCTGGAAGGCAGCGAGCGACAAGTGGAGCAAGCTGCCAAAGGTCAAAGCGGCCAACGCCATGGTTGTCCATATCCCGCCCGCCGACTTGGAACTGCTGAAATGATGCCTCACGTGCGGCTCTGACAAAGAAACGAAAGCCATGCACAACGGACTCAACGCTGCCCGGGCCACTGGTGCGAAGGGCGTTTCCCAGGCGTTGGAAAACGCTCCACTTACCCTTTCCAATGCTTGGAAAAAACACCGCTCTTGCTTTCCAAGGCTTGGGAAACTCTGCGCCGCCGCTTTGTTTTTGATGCCGGCGCGCGCGGAAATCATCGGCGTACGTCCGTATGAAATGGATTGGGCTGGCCGCACGAACGACGATCACGCGCCGCTGGTGGATTTCGAGCAGCTCGACGGCTGGTCCGCGACAGGCAAGCAAGCCCTGGCGACGTTCACGCTGTCGCGGGAGCAACAACTCTGGGGCGCGCACGTCGGGAAGCTGACCTATCGCGCCACCGGCGCGCGCGGCGAGCTGCGCATCCAGCCGCCGGCACCGATTTCGATCCCCGGACCGTTCGACGCCGTCACGCTCTGGGCTTATGGCAACAACTGGGGCTACGCGCGCGACATCTCGACGCCGCCGGTGAATCTCGCCGTCGCCCTCGAGGGCTCGGACGGGCGCGAATTCACCGTCCCGCTCTATACGGTGAACTGGAAGGAGTGGTATCTGCTGCATCACCGGCTGACGCCTGAGCAGGCCGCGCAGGTGAAGGCCGGCGCGCGCTTCAAGGCGCTGGTGGTCACCGGTATCAAGAACACCGCCGACCGTACCCTGTATTTTGACAACCTCGCGTTCTTCGCCGAGGCCCTTCCTCCGCTGAAGTTCGAACCACGGCCGGCGCGCAACGTGATGCTGTTCCCCGGCCAGTCGCCGGGCTTGAATGGCGGGCCGGGCAAGCTCCCGTTCCCGACGCGGCCGGAGACGATCCTGCCGCCGAACGCGACGGCGCAGTTCAAAACCCATATCGGGCGCGAGGGCGAAGCCTGGAAATTCATTTACGCGGGAGAAGATGGCGAGCTGACGTATCGGTATACACCGCGCACGGGCCGCTGGGACGACCTGACGGCGGAGTGGACCGCCGCAGGCGCCAAGGACGCGGTGAAGTTTTCGCCGTGCGTCGGTGGCGGGGTGTCGTTCGCGGCCGATGCGAAGGCTGAACTGATTGCCGTGAGTGGTGACAAAGAAGCCGTCATCGCGCACTGGCGTTTGGGCGGCGTCGAGGTGACCTATGTCTTCCGGCTCTGGAACAAGTCGCTGGTGGTGGATGTGCTTGCGCCGGGTGGACAGGTCAGCGATGTGCAGTTTGGCCGCGCCGTCGGCTTGGGCGAGGCGCAACTGGTGCCCGTGCCCTATTACCGTTTGCAGGGTGGGGCCAATGCCGTGGTCGTCGCCGGCTCGCGCGAGCGGCCGCTCTTCCTGATGGGGAATGTGGATTGGTATCGCTCGAACGCCTCGGCCCTGCGTGCCGCAGAGGCGGGCGAGAGTGCCGGCCTCGCCTATAACGGCGGCACGCGCTACACGCCGAAGACCGACGGCAAACGCAACGACTGCTTCGAACGGTTCTTCCTGACGGTCGCGTCGCGTCTCGATGAAGTTTTGCCCGTTGTGGACAACCCCGTCTCGCCGTGGAAATCCGTCACCGGCACGCACGTCTGGCGCGCGCACGGCGCCTCGAACCGCACGAATGACGCCAAGTATTGGACCGACGTGCGCCGGCACGGCCTGACGGAGGTCGTTGTGACCGACCACGAGACCGGCTGGCGCGACGGCGGCGAGAGCTTCACGTTTCGCACGCGGCCCGCCCCGGGCAAGGGCGGCGACGAGGGGCAGTTCAACTACGCGCGCCTGATGCAGGACCAGCTGGGCTTTGTCTACGGCCCCTACAACAACTATACCGACTTCGCGCCGGTCAACGAGTACTGGACGAGCGACCTGATCAGCCGCACGGCCGACAATCAGCTCCAGCATGCGTGGATGCGCTGCTATGCGCCGAAGCCCGCGCGCGCCGTTGAGTTCTGCGCGCGGCTCGCGCCGCAGATCCAGCAGAAGTTCCGCTTCAGCACGGCCTATTGCGACGTGCACACCGCGGTCGCCGCGTGGGAGCGCGTGGACTACGATGCGCGCGTCCCCGGCGCCGGCACCTGCGCCGCGGTCTTCTACGCGTTCGGCGAGATCATGCTGCACCAGAAGGCCGCGTGGGGCGGGCCGGTCTATTCCGAAGGCAACAACCACGTGCTCTACTGCGGATTGACCGACGGCAACTATGGGCAGGACCAGGCTGCGCGCCTCGCGGAGCATCCGTGGTTCGTGGATTTCGATCTCCGCCGGCTGCACGACAAGTGCTGCAACTTCGGCATGGGCAACCCGGACATGTTCTATGCGAGCAAGCGCACCATGCCCACCGAGCCGGTGGAGCGCGATGCGTGGCTCGACCGCTTCCTGGCCGCGACCGTCGCGTTCGGTCACCCGGGCTTCCTGGTGATGGAAGGCGGCATGGGCAACGCGCTGCGGAGCTACTTCCTGCTCCAGCAACTGCACAGCCGCTATTGCCTGACCAATGCCGTCGACATTCTCTACGCCGACAGCGATGGGCGTTTGCAGGACTCCAGCCGCGCGCTCGCCTCGGGCGCGTTCAAGCTCTCGCGGGTGGTCACGCGCTACGCCGATGGCACAGTCACCGCCGCCAACGGTCATCCTCAACAGCGGATGCAAGTCAGCGCCTTCGGTCGTGCACTCGATCTACCGCCGAACGGTTGGTGTGGCTGGACCGCCGATGGCGCCATCGATGTGACGTCGGCCGACCGTGGCGGCGCGCGTTGCGACTATGCCGACACGCCTGCCTATATCTACATAGATGGCCGCGGCAACTTCGCACGCTTCCCGAAAGCCGCATCCGCTGGACAGGCGGTCTGCCGCATCCTCGGCGGCTGCGAATTCGAAATCATTCCGATGAAAAACATCGAGTGTGGCTTCGCGGTGCAGGCGGCGAGCGCCGTCGCGCTCGATCGCGACGGCAAGGAAATCGGCCCGGCACAACTGCGCTGCGCGCGTGGGCTGACCTGGGTGCAGCCGGTGGCGGGCGCGTTCAGCTATCGTGTCACCGGCCAGCTCGGTGCACCCGCGCTGGCGTTGACGTGCGCCCGCGCCGTCATCCTGCCCGGCGAGGAAGTCATCGTGCGCGGCCGCGAGCAGCACACGTTCCGCGCGCCGCCGACCGCGAAGGTCGGGCAGCGGCTCTGGCAGGCATGCGAGGGTGCGTGGCTTGATTTCACGGTCGGAGAACTCGCCGCTGTCGCCTGGCAGCTCGATGGCCATCGTGTGAGCGCGCAGATCACGCCGCGCCTCGATGTGGCACGTCCCACCGTGGTGCAGCTCGCGGGCAAGCGCAGCGAAATTCTACTCTCGCCAGGCGTGGCTGTCTCGGTGGTCGCCGATCTCGGCGTGCCGCAGCGCGAAGCTTCGGATGTACTGAAACTCGAACTCGAATCCAGCGGTGCGCGCATGACGGCGGAAGTAAGTGTGAAAACTTCATCGGCCATCTTGCCGTTGCCACCGCTGCCGAAATGGACAGCGGGGGTTTGCATCCGCGGCCAACCGGAGCGCGCGGCGATGGTCGAGACCGGCGCCCACGTTTCGAAAACTGATCAGACCAGCGGCGGCGTTACGCATCCCGCCCTCGCGATGCATCCGCCGTACAAGGGCGGCACCGGCTATGTCTTCGCACAATTTGCGCCCGTCACGCTGCCCGCGGCGACGCCCGCCGCGTTCCGCGCGCTGGCCGGGAAGGGCGATGGCAGCGATTTGGGCGACGGCATCCTCTACCGCGTGGCCGTGTTGGACGAGAGCGGCAAAGAAACCATCGCGGCGGAAATGGCGGTGACCCATCACGCGTGGCACGCAATCGAAGCCGATCTCTCTAAGTGGGCCGGACAGAACGTGCGACTGAAACTGATCGCCGATGTCGGCCCGCGCAACCACTCCAGCGGCGACTGGGCCTGCTGGGCCGAGCCGCGAATCGAGAGCTTGAAGCCGTTGCTGCGCCGTCAACTCGAATTGCCCAAGGGGAAAACATTATGATACGACGTGAATTTTTGAGACGCGCGGCACTCGGCGCAGGCGCGTTGGCAGCGGGGTTTACAAATACTGGAACGGGCGCAGAGGCCGGGAAGCGCTTGAACGTGCTGGTCTTCATGACCGACCAGCATCACGCGGCATGGCTCGGTTGCGCGGGGCATCCGGTGGTGAAGACGCCGCACCTCGACCAGCTCGCGCGCGAAGGCGTGCGCTTCACGCAGGCGTTCGTGCCCGTGCCTTATTGCTCGCCGACTCGCGCGGCGTTGGTCACCGGCCTCTATCCGAGCAGCCTCGGCATCGGGCGCAACATTGACAAGGGCGACGATCCGCTGGCGCTGCGCGAACCGCAGCAGGTCTATCAGCATCAACTCGCGGCGCAGGGCTATCATTGCTATCAGCTGGGCAAGTGGCACCTCGGCAACACCGACGACCTGAACTGTCTCGTTGGCAGTGCCGCCGCCGAGAAGCAGGCGCATACGCGTTATAACCAACAGCGTCGGGCGAAGGGCGCGGATGCTTTCGATCCCGGCCCGCGCGACGGCGAGGCCGAGTTGATCGGCGACGTCTGGCTGCGCACCGATCTCGCCGAGGCGCATCGCAAGTGGAGGCAGGAGCCGAACACGCCGAAGCAGGATGTCGGCGTCATCGGGCGCTGCCGGCTCAAACCGGAATACGCCATCGAGACCGTGCTTGCCGGGTCGTGCATCGAGCTGCTGCGCAAGCATCGCGACGAGCCGTTCGCGATCACCTACTCCGTCAGCCCGCCGCACGCGCCGTGGATCGCGCCCGCGCCCTACTACGACCAGTACGATCCCAAGCAGATGCCGCTGCCGGCGACGTGGAAGCAGCATCCGGGGGAGTGGGCCACGACGCCCTCGGCGCGGATGGGAACGATCTATGGTGAAAGCGGTGTGCGCGAATATCTTCGCTGCTACGCGGCGCAGATCACGATGATGGATGCGTGCTTCGGCCGCATCCTTGCGGCGCTCGATGAACTCGGGCTGGCCGACCGCACGCTGGTGCTTTTCACCAGCGACCATGGCAATCAGCTTGGGGAGCACGGCCTGATGGACAAGTCGCACGGCGGCTTCTACGACGACCTGATGCGGGTGCCGCTGCTCGCGCGGCTGCCTGGTACGCTTCCCGCCGGCAAGAGGTGTGATCGGTTTGCCTCGACGATGGACCTGGGGCCGACGATCCTGGACCTGCTCGGAGCCGCGCCGCTGGCCAAGGCGCATGGCCATAGCTTGCGCGGCATGATCGCCGGCAAGGATGATGGGCCGGAAGCGGTGTTCGGCGAGCGCGGCGATGTGAGCAAACCGGGCGCATCACGCATGATCCGCACGCGGCGCTGGAAGTTGAATACGTGGCCCAAGGGCGGGCGCGAACTGTTCGATCTTGAGAAAGATCCGCAGGAGGTGAAAAACCTTGCTGCCGATCCGGCCTATGCCGACACTATCCGGCGGCTGGAAGCGCAATTACGGCAGCACATGGAAAGCGTCGGCGATCCGGCGCTGAAATATTGGAAGAAGGAGAACAAAGCATGAAACGGCGTGATTTTCTGATGCAGGCGGCGTTGGGTGCGGGCGCGCTCGCGCTAACTTTTCCAAGGGTTGGAAAAAGTGAGGCGGCGGTTTTCCAAGGCTTGGAAAAGTCCAGGCCCAATATCCTTTATGTGCTCTGTGACGACCTCGGCTATGGCGATGTCCACGCGCTGAATCCTGAGCGCGGGAAAATTCCGACGCCGAACATAGACCGGCTCGCCTCCGACGGTATGGCGTTCACCGATGCGCACAGCAGTTCCTCCGTCTGCACGCCGACGCGCTACGGCATCATGACGGGCCGCTACAACTGGCGGACGCGGCTGCAATCGGGCGTGCTCGGCGGGTTCAGCCCGCCGCTGATCGACGCCGACCGCCTTACGGTGCCGAAGTTTCTGAAGCAACACGGCTACCACACCGGCTGCATCGGGAAGTGGCATCTCGGCATGACCATGCCGATCAAGCCGGGCGGCAAGTTCAACGACAAGATCGAGGACGGCAACGACGACCGGTTCAACGCGCAGCAGCGCATCGGCGACGGCCCCATCACGCGCGGGTTCGATTATTATTTCGGCATCAGCGCCTCGCTCGATATGCCGCCGTTTGCGTTCATCGAGAACGACCGCTTCACGCAGGCGCCGACCGCGACCAAGAAATGGCTCCGCTCGGGGCCGGCCGCGCCGGACTTCGAGGCCATCGATGTGCTGCCGACGCTGGCGCGCAAGGCCTGCGAGTATTTCGTTGCACGCGCCGCCGATGCCAAGGCTGGCAAGCCGTTCTTCCTTTATCTGCCGCTGGCCTCGCCGCATACGCCGATCGTGCCGACCAAGGAATGGCAGGAGAAGAGCGGCCTGAATCCGTACGCGGACTTCGTCATGCAGACCGATGCCGCGCTTGGGCAGTTGCTAGCCGCGCTGGAGCAGAACGGGCTGGCGGAAAACACGCTGGTGCTTTTCACCAGCGACAACGGCTGCTCGCCCGCGGCCAAAATTGACGAGTTGGAGAGCAAAGGGCATTTCCCCAGCTGGCAGCTGCGCGGCCACAAGGCCGATATCTGGGATGGCGGTCACCGCATTCCGTTCATCGCGCGCTGGCCGGGCAAGACCAAAGCCGGAGCGAAGTGTGCGCAGTTGGCGTGTCTGACCGATCTGCTGGCGACCTGCGCGGAAATCGTCGGCGCGAAATTGCCCGACAACGTCGGCGAGGACAGCGTGAGCCTGCTGCCCGCGCTGCTCGGTACGGCAAGTGCGCCGCTGCGCGAGGCCGTGGTGCATCACTCCATCGAAGGCCGCTTTGCGATTCGTCAGGACAAATGGAAACTGGAACTTTGTTATGGCTCCGGCGGCTGGAGCCAGCCCAAGGAGGGCGCTGCACGCAAACAGAAGCTGCCGACGGTGCAACTTTACGACATGACGCAGGACATCGGCGAACGCAAGAACATGCAGGCGGACCAACCGGACATCGTCGCCCGCCTGACGAAGCTTCTGGAGAAATATGTTGCTGACGGTCGCAGCACTCCCGGCGCCCCACAACGCAACGACGTCGCCGTGGATATCTGGAAGGCCAAACCCGCCAAGCCGGAGTGATTTTTCTCGGGCCGCTGCGCCCAGGACGGAGCGGCCCGAAGGTTACTTCAATTATTTCCTCGGGACGCACGCGGGTCGCGGCACTTGCCGCGGCCCGCTCAAGCTGTCGCTGGTTATATCTGCCAGCGTATCGGTCATACCGACAAACTGTTATGCGTTAAATGTGCCGGCCTGTTGGACAATCGACTTTGAGGGCGTAGCCTTAGTCGCGGTCTGACGCGTGTGAGTAGTAGTGAGTGCGAAGAATCGGTGGTCGACAGAAAGTAGTCGGTAGCTTGGTTGTTCGATACGCGTCAGACCGCATTCCCTTTTCACCCCTTCGACCGTCGCTTCGTTTTAGCGCGCGGACATCTCAAGTCCGCGAACCCCGCCTGACAGCAGCGTGAACCGTTGAGCCAGACCAAGGTCTCCATGGTTCGCGGCGGGTCGTGCTCCTCCGCTTTGGCGTGCGCAGACGGGCACAACTCCAGAGCAGTATTGTATCAAATTATCCGGCCGATGGTTATACAAGCAGCGTTCGAGGCCGATTGGACATTTGATAAGGGTAGGGTAGTTTTGTTCGCGGTCTGACGCGTGTAAGTCGTAAGTGCGAAGAATCGGTGGTCGACAGTAAAGCAGTCGGTAGCTTGGTTGTTCGATACGCGTCAGACCGCACTTGCTTTTCCAATTCCTACAACTTCTCTTGCAAGGGTGCCTGTCTGATTGGCTATCTTCATGTAAGATCTTCTACTGTATAACGTTGTGTCATCTCTCGCGCTGGTTGCGGTAGAGGCGCGGGCTGACGCCGGTTTCGCGGCGGAAGACGCGCGAGAAGTGATAGGGGTCGTCGTAGCCGCAGGCGCGGGCGGCCTCGGCGATGGTGAGCGTGGTGCTTTCGAGCAGGTGGCAGGCGCGGCGGATGCGCAGGTGCGTGTGGTAGGCCACCGGCGGCAGGCCCATCTGTTCGCGGAACAAACTGGAAAGATGGGTGGGCGAGAGCCGCGCGGCGTACGCGAGTTCGTCCAGCCTGACCGGCTGCGCGAGGCGCTGCTGCATGAAGTCCAGCAGCGGCGCGAAATCTTTCGTGGCCGAGGCGCGGCGCTCCGGCACATAGCTGGCATTCTGGAAGAGCAACACGCCGAGCAGATGGCGCAACCAGAGGGCGAGATGAGTCAGCGGCCGCTCCAGGTGACCGCCTGCAACG
The DNA here is from genome assembly GCA_903912445.1 of uncultured Lentisphaerota bacterium. GTDB lineage: Bacteria > Verrucomicrobiota > Kiritimatiellia > CAIQIC01 > CAIQIC01 > DP16D-bin41. The sequence continues at coordinate 47,377 of CAIWHP010000173.1, read as the reverse complement.
GTTGCGAAAGCTTCTCTGAACAGGCTCTCCAAGAGCCTCCCTGCGGCTGGTGCGACGGGGATGACCGGTCGTTCCATCGGGATGTGACGCAGGAACAGCGGCGCATCGTCACCCGCAAAATGCGCCCAGAAGATGGTCCAGGGCTCCTCGCTGTTCGCGCCGTAGGCATGGGGCTCGCCCTGTGGCACCAGCAGTGCTTCACCGGGGCGGATCGTCAGCCGCGTGCCGTGCTGTTCGCACCAGCCGGCGCCGCCTGCGCAATAGATCAGGATGTGTTGCGGTGCGCCCTTGGGTCGGCGCCGGAAGTGGTGGGCCGCCTGGGGGAAGCAGCCCAGATGTGTCACGTGCAGGCCGCACGTCAGCGGATGGCGCTCCAGCGCGGCGACACGGGCGCGCGGAAAGACGTGGAAGATCTGGTTCGCAAATCCGCTGGCCATCCGTGTTTTGTCCAGTTTTACGTTTTTCATGCCGGGCCTGCGTGGGCGGGCGTGTTTACACGCGCAGGAAATATGTCCATCATTTCCCGAATTATGTCCATTCCAAAAGCGCTCCGCGACCGGTAGCCTGCGGGCAAATGTCGGAGGAACAGACATGATGGGACCAACGGCTGTGGGCGGCGGAACGGGAGCGACGGCGCGTTTCAATCTGGGCTATGTGTGGATGATCTCGCTGGTGGCGGCGATGGGCGGGTTGCTCTTCGGCTACGACTGGGTGGTCATCGGCGGCGCGAAGCCGTTTTTCGAAAAATTCTTCAACCTGAGCAGCGGCGAGCTGAGCGGCTGGGCGAACAGCTGCGCGCTGCTCGGCTGCCTCATCGGCTCGATCATCACCGGCGGCCTGAGCGACCGGTTCGGGCGCAAGAAACTGCTCGTGCTCGCGGCCCTGCTGTTTGCGGTGTCTTCCGTGTTGACCGGCTGGGCGGGCACCTTCGCCTGGTTCGTCGTCTGGCGCATCGTCGGTGGTGTCGCGATCGGCATGGCCTCGAACCTCTCGCCGCTGTATATCGCGGAGGTCGCGCCGGCGCACCTGCGCGGGCGGCTGGTGGCGATCAACCAGCTCACCATCGTCATCGGCATCCTTGCGGCGCAGATGATCAACCTGAAGATCGCCCAGCCCGTGCCCGCCGAGGCCAGCGTGGAGTTCATCCGCCAGTCGTGGAACGGGCAATACGCGTGGCGCTGGATGTTCACGGCGGTGGCGGTGCCCTCGCTCGTGTTCCTGCTTGGCGCGTTGCTGGTGCCGGAAAGCCCGCGCTGGCTGGTGAAGAACGGCGCGGTCGATGCGGCGCGGCGCATCCTCGCGAAGATCGGCGGCGACGCCTATGCCGCGGCCGAGGTCGCCGACGTGCAGCAGACGCTCGCGGGCGGCGAGCTTCAGCAGGTCCGGTTTCAGGACCTGCTCGCGCCGAAGGTGCTGAAGATTCTGGGCGTGGGCGTCGTGCTGGCGGTGCTGCAGCAGTGGTGCGGCATCAACGTGATCTTCAATTACGCCGAGGAGATTTTCCACGCGGCGGGCTACGACATTTCCGACACGCTCAAGAACATCGCGTGGACCGGCTCGGTGAACCTGGTCTTCACCTTCGTCGCACTCGGCGTGGTGGATCGCGGCGGGCGGCGGGTGCTGATGCTCTGGGGCGCGGCCGGGCTGGCCGTGATCTACATCGCGATGGGCTTCTGCTACCACGGCGGCGTGAAGGGGCTGCCGATGCTGCTGCTCGTGCTGGCGGCGATCAGCTGCTACGCCATGTCGCTGGCGCCGGTGACGTGGGTGCTGATCTCGGAAATCTTCCCGAACCGCATCCGCGGCGCGGCGGTGTCGGTGGCCGTCAGCGCGCTGTGGATTGCCTGCTTCATCCTGACCTTCACCTTTCCGCTCCTGAACAAGGCGCTCGGCCCCGCGGCGACTTTCTGGACCTACGCCGGCATCTGCGCCGCCGGGTTCGTCTTCATCCTGCTGCGCGTCCCGGAGACCAAGGGCAAGACGCTCGAACAGATCGAGCGGGAGCTGACGGACTGAGGCAGGGATGAGTGGCGAGGGACGGGCGGCAGAAGAATTTTGATTTGCGACTTATGATGGAAGCCAGCGGCGAAGCGCCGAGATGATTTGATGCAGGGCAACGGAACGTATTTGCGGCCTCCGGCCGCCTGGGGGAGCGAGATGAAAATTTGCGCGTTGGTTTTATGGGTGGCGGCGGTGGGTGCGGCGCAGGCGGCGCCGCAGGAGGCCGATCCGCGGCTGCATGCCGATGGCAAGGGCTGGCGGATCGAGCGGGCCAAGATCGTCGATCAGACGTTGCCGCGCGTGTTGTTGATCGGCGATTCGATTCTGGGCGGCTACCGCGGCGCAGTCACCAAGGCGCTCGCGGGCAAGGCCAACGTGGATGCGTGGATCAATCCCTATTGCCAGTCCGAGCACTACAACAAGCTGCTCGCCGAGGTGCTCGCGCAGGCGCCCTACGACGTGATTCACTGCAACATGGGCCTGCACGGCTGGCCGGTGGGGCGCATCAAGGAAGGCACCTTCGAGCCGCTGACGAAGGCCTACGTGCAGGTCATCAAGGACAAATTGCCCAAGGCGAAAATCATCTGGGCCAGCAGCACGCCCGTCACCGTCAAGGGCAAGCCCGGCGAGCTCGATGGAGTGATCAACGCAAACATCATCGAGCAAAACCGGATGGCCGCGAAGGTGATGGCGGAGCTGAACGTGCCGGTTAACGATCTCTATGCGCTGCTCGCCGGCAAACTCGAACTCGCGCGCGGCGACGGGTTCCACTGGAAAGGCGACGCCTACAAAATTCTTTCCGCCGCCATCGTGCAAAAAATTCTGGCGGCGTTGCCCACGGAGAAAAAAACGGCGACGCCGTAGACAAAGTTTCCAAACCTTGGAAACCGAACAGCCGGTTTTCCAAGGCTTGGAAAAGTTGAATTCGGTCCGTGTGCTGTTGTCGCCGGGAGCGGTGATCCCGGCCGTCGAGGATGAGGCTGTAAGGGAATACGCATGACAAAACATGGTGCCTTGTTGGGGTTGAGTTTCGCGCTGCTCTGCGCGGTGCAGGCAGGCGGGGCGGAGGCGTCCGAGGTTGCCGTGGCGTTCCGGCTCGATCCCTCGCTGATCCGCGAGACGTGGGGCGGTGGCAAGCAGGCGCGCCAGTTCTTCGATGAGCAGCTCCCGGCCTGTTTCGAGCGGACGCTGAAGATCAGCCGGTGGGGCGAGGCCGGTGGCCGGCTGGATTGGATTTTTACAGGGCCGCGCGCGGGCGTCACGCTCAAGGTCGGTTCCAACGAAGTGCGGTTGGTTACGCGCCAGTATGATTCCCTCGCCTTGCCTGCCGAGAAGACCAAGGGCGTTGACCAGAGCGTGGCGACAGGTCAGGTCGATAGCGTCACGCTGCGGCTGGACCACCGGTTGTCGCTGCAGGTGTTGGTGAACGGGCGCCAAGTGGCCCAGCAGCTGTGGATGTACGACCTGGTGCATCATCAAGCGATCCAGCACGGCGCGGGCGCGATCGAAGCGCAGCTGCTGCGCCCGACGGCGGCCGAGGTGGCCGTGCGCGTGCAGCCGGACCGGCGGCATCAGGCCATCCTCGGTTTCGGTGGTATCACGCTCGCGCCCGCGTATCGCCTGCTGAGCCCGGAGGGCCAGCGGCAGTGGTGGCAGTTGCTGCGCGAATACAATCTGCTGCTGCATCGCGAATATCCGATGGGCGCCCAGCTCAACGCGGCGATGGACAACTGGGACCGGCTGGCCGACGCGGTGCCGCACTACTATGGCGACAATTTCCCCAACAGCGAGGTCTGCGATTTCGACTACCTCAAGCAGCTCCGCAGCATCGGCGGCCTGGTGTTGTTTGAATTCTGGAAGCTGCCGCCGTGGGCGGAGAAAGATGCCGGGAAATACGCCGCGGCCGTGGTGCGCTACTGCCGGCTCTCGAAGGAAAAGGCAGGACGTGCTCCGGAAATCGTCGGCATCCAGAACGAAGTCCGGCAGCCGGCGGGGAAATTTCAGGCGATGACGCTGGCCCTGCGACAGGCGCTCGACGCGGCCGGCTTCCGTGACGTGCACCTCCACATGGCCGACAGCGCCGTGTTGGCCGCCGGCTTGGGCTATCTGAAAGATTTTCAGGCCCAGCCGGACGTGTGGCGGACAATCGATTATGCCGCAACGCACATGTACGACTATCAAAAAGCTTTCACCGATCCGGATCGTTTCGACGCGCTGTTGAAGCAGTATCGCGCTCTGGCCGGCAATAAACCGGTGCTTTCGACAGAGCTCTGCGTGAACGATGGCCGGTTCCAGACCGACAGCTACCGCGTGGCGTTGCAGCTCGGCCAGCTCTATCACAAGAACCTTGTGCTCATGGATGCCACAGCCATCGCCTACTGCTGGCTGCTGCTCAACGTGGAACAGCCGTCTTACGGCATGACGCGGTCGTTGTTTGTGCCCGATTTGCAGCGCGGCGGGGTGCCGGTGGCCTCCTCGGCGCAGTTGCGCGTGTTCGGCGCCTTCAGCCGAAAAATCAAAGCCGGCATGGTGCGCGTCGAGGCCGAAAGCCCCGATCCCGACCTGCTGAGCACGGCTTTCATCGGCAAGGACGGTCAGGCCACGGTCGTCGTGCTCAACCGCTCGCTGCATCCTGTCCGCGTCGCGCTGGAGTGGCCGGGCGTCACCTTTACCAGCACCGAAACCTGCAGCCCCTATGCGCCCAACAGCGCGGGACCGGCAGCTCAGCGCCTGGTGCCGCCGGGCGGCATTCTGACACTCACCAATGTCGAAAAGTGAAATATCCTGAGGAGCCCTCATGAACAAAATCATCCTGTGTACCGTCGGCGCGTGGGCCTGTTTGAGCCTGGCGCAGGCGGCGGAGCCGGTCTCACTGACGGGCGAGTGGCGATTCAAGATTGACGAACAGAAGGTGGGCGCGACGGAGCAGTGGTTCGGCGGTGCGCTCGCGGGCGAGACGAAGATCAAGCTGCCCGGCACGATGGACGATGCCGGCCTCGGTCCGAAGAACACCAAGCCGCCGACGCTCGAAGGACCGTATCGAGTTTATGACTACGCCGGGCCGGCGTGGTATCAGCGCGACATCGAAATCCCCGCGACGTGGCAGGGCCAGCGCGTGACGCTCTTCCTCGAACGCTGTCGCTGGGTCACCTCCGTGTGGCTCGACGACAAATTCATCGGCACGCGGGACAGCCTGATCGCGCCGCATCACTATGATTTTGGCGTTGGCGTCACGCCGGGCAGGCACCGGCTGACGATCTGCGTGGACAACACGGTGAAGATCAACCTGGGCCGCTTTGTCTCGGCGCTCTTCGGCGGCACGTGGGGCAACATGAACGGCATCATCGGCCGCATCGAGCTGGCCGCCACGCCGCCGGTGTGGATCGACGACGTGCAGGTGTATCCCGATGTGGCCAACAAGCAGGTGCGCGGAAAGGTGCGCATCGTCAACGCGACAGGCAAAGACAGCCATGGGAAAATTTCATGGGCAGTCAAAGGTGAAGGCGCCGATTTTGAAGGCAGCACGGGTTTTCAATGCGGCGCAGGGACCTCGGTCGTACAAGCAATTGGCAGCTCGACTGGTGGCAAGCTATGGGACGAGTTCTCGCCTAATCTTTTCAAACTGTCGGTGAAGATTGAATCGAGCGATGGCCTGACTGATACGCGCGAGATCAAGACCGGCGCACGCGAGTTTGCGGCGAAGGGGACGCAGTTCACGCTGAACGGCCGGCCGGTGTATCTCCGCGGGACGCTGGAGTGTTCCATCTGGCCACTCACGGGTTATCCGCCGACGGACGTGGCGGCGTGGCACCGCATCTACAAAATCATGAAGTCCTACGGGCTGAACCATATCCGGTTCCACTCATGGTGTCCGCCGGAGGCAGCGTTCGCCGCGGCGGACGAGGATGGCATCATGATTCAGGCCGAGGGGCCGATGGCGAACATCGCGGCGGGGCAGGAGCCGGCGCGCGACGCGTTCATCGAGGCGGAGTTCAAGCGCATCGTGGATACCTATGGCAATCATCCCTCGTTCTGCCTGATGACGCTCGGCAATGAATACGGCGGCAAGGACGAGTTGCTCACGCGCTGGGTGGACATGCTGATCAAGCACGATCCGCGGCATCTGTATTCTTCGGCGTCGTCCGCGCAGAAGACAGCGAACCGGCAGTGGACCGAGTTGGCCACCGGGCGCGGCATCCCCGGTGCGGGCTCGGCACGGGATCTGCGCGACGTGGCCGCCAGCGATGGCCGCCCCATCCTGGGCCACGAGATCGGGCAGTGGATGTATTACCCGGATTTCAACGAGATCAAGAAGTGGTCCGGCGTGATGGCGCTGAAGAATTTCGAGATGATCCGCGACGACCTCAAGAAGAAAAACCAGCTCGACCTTGCGCCGCTCTACATCGAGGCGAGCGGCCAGTTCGCCACGCTGCTCTACAAGGAGGAGATCGAGGTGCTGCTGCGCACGCCGGGCTATGCGGGCTTCTCCTTGCTCGACATCCATGACTATCCGACGCAGGGCACCGCGCTGATCGGCCCGCTCGATCCGTTCTGGAATTCGAAGGGCTTCATCACGCCGGCCGCATACGCACGGTTCTGCGGGCCGACCGTGCCGCTGCTGCGGATGCCCAAGCGCACCTATGCTGCCGATGAAGCCTTCACGGCGACCGCCGACCTCGCGCACTACGGCGCGACCGATCTGGAAAAGGCGCGGCCGGTCTGGAAAATAACCGATGAAAAAAATCACGAAATCGCTTCTGGGGCGCTGCGGGAGGTGAAGGCGCCGACGGGCAAGCTGACGACGCTCGGCGAGATCAGCGCGTCGCTCACCAAGGTCAGCGCGCCGGCCAAGCTGAAGGTGACGGTGGTGTTGCAGGGCACGAAGATCGCCAACGACTGGGACATCTGGGTCTATCCCGCCGCGGTGGCCGCGCCGCCGCCGGGCGATTTCGTCGTCTGTGAGAAATGGGAGACCGCGAAGGTCGCGCTCGCCGCCGGCAAGAAGGTGATCTTTTTCGCGCTCTCGGCGAATTCGCCGGAGTCCATGCGCGGCAGATTTCTGCCGGTGTTCTGGAGCCCGGTCTGGTTCCCGAGCCAGAAGCCGAACACGATGGGGCTGCTCTGCGATCCGCGGCATCCGCTGTTTGCGCAGTTCCCCACCGAGATGCACAGCAACTGGCAGTGGTTTGAGTTGCTGCAACGCTCGCGCTATTTCATCCTCGACGATGCGCCCGCCGCCTACCGCCCGCTCGTGCAGGTGATCGACAATTTCTCGCGCAACCACAAGCTCGGCCTAGTCTTCGAGGGCCGCGTCGGCGCAGGCCAGTTGCTCGTCTGCGGCCTCGACCTGCCGTACCAGGGCAAGGAACCCGCCGCGCGCCAGTTGCTCGCGAGCCTCTACGCCTACGCCGGCTCTGGACAGTTCGCGCCGAAACAGGAGCTCGGCGCTGAACTGCTGGGAAAACTATTCGTCACGAGCTACGCAAACAAATTGATGGGGCTGAGCGCGCGCATCCGCGCCGACTCCCAGCACGGCGGCTACGAGGCGGAGAATGCGCTCGACGGAAAACCGGAAACGATGTGGCATACGCCGTGGGACGATGGCGCGCCGAAGTTCCCGCACCAGCTGATCGCGGAGTTGCCGAAGCCCGCGAAGTTCGCCGGCCTCACCTGCCAGCCGCGTCAGGATGGCACCAGGAACGGCTGGATTAGGGAGTTCGCCGTGTATGTCAGCGCTGACGGCAAGAACTGGGGCGAGCCGGTGGCGAAAGGCGAGTTCAAGCGCAGCTCCGATGTGCAGACCGTGAAATTTGCGCAGCCGGTGGAAACCAAGTTCCTGAAGCTCGTCGCCCTTAGCAGCTTCAACGCGGCCGCGCCCTTTGCCTCGCTGGCGGAACTCGATGCGGTGCTGGAGAAATGAAAGCAATTATTACCAGAGCCGAGGCACACCGCTCCTGTGGGCGGGGCTTCCAGCCCCGCGGGTGTTTTTATGGCTAGCTTTGTTCGCGGGGCTGGAAGCCCCGCCCACAAAATATTTTCAATGTTTGGCTGACGGCGGACTCCATTCCGTTGTCACCCTGATGAGTTGAGGAAGAGAAATGATGACTTCAAGTGAACGCATTGCCGCGACCTGTGCACACCGGCAGCCGGACAAGCTGGCCGTGGATTTCGGGGGTGGTTTTCAGACGGGTATCCACGTCAGCATGGTCTATCAGCTGCGGCAGGCGCTTGGGCTCGATAGCCCCGGCACACCGGTCAAGGTGGTCGAGATCTACCAGATGCTCGGCGAGATTGCGCCGGATTTGCAGGACGCGCTTGGCATCGATACGGCCTGCCTCTGCGGCACGGGCACGATGTTCGGGTTCCCGGCGGTGGCGTTCAAGGAGTGGAAGCTGCACGATGGCACGCCGGTGCTCGTCCCGGTGGCTTTCAACACGCAGTTCGAGCCGAATGGCGAGCTGTTCCAGTGGCCGGGCAACGACCGTTCCGTGGGACCTAGCGGCAAGATGCCCGCGGGCGGCTACTTCTTCGACGCCATCATCCGCCAGCCGCCGTTCGACGAGGACCACCTGAATCCTGCCGACAACCTGGAAGAGTTTGGCCCGCTCGCCAACGACGAGCTCGCGCACTACGCGCGCCGCGCCGAGGCGCTGTTCAGCCAGACGCAGCGCGCGCTGTTCTGTACCTTCGGCGGGCTGACGTTCGGCGATGTCGCGCTCGTGCCCGCCACGTTTCTGAAAAATCCCAAGGGCATCCGCGACGTCGAGGAGTGGTACGTCAGCACCGTGACGCGCTCCGATTTCATCAAGGCCATCTTCGAGCGGCAGGCGGAGATCGCCGTGGAAAATCTCGCGCGCCTGCACGCGGCGGTCGGCGATAAAATTTCCGTCATCCAGACCAATGGCACGGACTTCGGCACGCAGAACGGCCCGTTCCTTTCGCCGGAGCAATACCGCGAGCTGTTCCTGCCGTATCAGAAAAAAGTCAACGGCTGGATTCACCAGCACACCAACTGGAAAACATTCATGCACTGCTGCGGCGGCGTCGTGCCGCTGCTCGACGGCATCGTCGAGGCCGAGTTCGACATCCTCAATCCCGTGCAGTGCTCCGCCTCTGGCATGGACGCGCTCCAGCTCAAGCAACGCTACGGCGACAAGCTCACCTTCTGGGGCGGCGGTGTGGATACGCAGAAGACCCTGCCGTTCGGCACGCCCGCCGAGGTGCGCGAGCAGGTCACCGAGCGCATCGAAACCTTCGCCCCCGGCGGCGGCTTCGTCTTCTGTGGCATCCACAACATCCAGGCGCGCACGCCCATCGAGAATTTGCTGGCGCTGTTCGAGGTTGTACGGAGTTACCGGTGACGTTTTCCAAGGCTTGGGAAAACGAGAGTTTCCGTTTCCAATGCTTGGAAAGTTTGAAAGGGTGATGACATGAAAAGGATGCTGAAGTGCTTGGTTTGGGCGGTGCCGCTGGTGGCGCTGGCGGGCGAACCGCAGTCGGTATGGCTGGCGGATCTGGACCTGTCGAAGATGTCGAGCGGGTGGGGGCACGCGATGGCGAACCACTCGGTGACGACGCAGGAGCTGACGATTGCGGGGGCGAAGTTCGCGCAAGGCGTCGGCGTGCATGCGGAGAGCGTGATGTATCTCCAGCTCGACGGCGCGGCGACCGAGTTCACCGCGCAGGTCGGCGTGGACGATCACGCGGGCAAGGGCAAAGGCTCGGTGGAATTTGAAATTCTCGGCGACGCCGGCGCGCTGTGGCAGAGCGGCGTGATGAAAGGCGGCGACGTGGCGAAGGCGGTGTGTGTTCCGCTCGCTGGCGTGAAGTCGCTGGTGCTCGTGGCGAGCGATGGCGGAGATGGCCACAATAACGATCACGCCGACTGGGTCGAGGCGAAGATCAACTTTGGCGGCGCGAAACCGCAGGCCGTCGCGATGCCAGCGGAGGAAGCGCGCATCCTGACGCCGCCGGCGCCGGCCGCGCCGCGCCTCAACGGCCCGCGCGTCTATGGCGTGCGGCCGGGGCATCCGCTCCTCTACCGCATCCCCTGCACCGGCGAGCGGCCGCTCAAGTTCAGCGCGCAGCAGCTGCCCGCGGGACTCGAGCTCGACGAGGCTAGTGGCATCATTTCGGGAAATGTGACCGATAGGACTTATAGGACCTATGAAGTCACCCTGCGGGCACAAAACCAGCACGGCACGGCGGAACGCGTGTTCAAGATCGTGGTCGGCGACACGCTCGCGCTGACGCCGCCGATGGGCTGGAATCACTGGTACACGCATTACAATCGCATCAGCGACGCGCTCATGCGGCAGGCGGCGGACGTGATGGTTTCCAGCGGCATGGCCGACGCGGGTTATCAGTATGTGAACATCGACGACTGCTGGATGAATGCGAAAGCTCTGAGCAAGTACCAGACGGATCCGAAGCGCGTCGGTCCGGAGCGCGATGCACATGGCAACATCGTGCCCAACGCCTATTTCCCGGACATGAAGGCGCTGACCACGTACATCCACGGCAAGGGCTTGAAAGCCGGCACCTACACCTCGCCGGGCGAGAGCACGTGCGCGGGCTTCGGCGGCGCGCTGGGCCACGAGGCGCAGGACGCCAAACAATTTGCCGACTGGGGCTTCGATTTCCTGAAATACGATTGGTGTTCCTACAGCCGGGTCACCGGCAAGAAGCCCGACCTCGCCGCGATGCAGAAGCCCTACCGGCTGATGGGCGACCTGCTGCGGCAGCAGGACCGCGACATCGTCTTCAACCTTTGCCAGTACGGCATGGGCGACGTATGGAAGTGGGGCGCGGAGGTGGGCGGGCATTGTTGGCGCACCGCGGGCGATCTGGGCTTCGAGTTGAACCGCGTCTTCGAGGTGGCGCTGAAGAACGCCGAGTATCGCGAGTATTCGAAGCCCGGCTCATGGAACGATCCCGACTACATCCAGATCGGTATGATCGGCACGCAAACGCGCCGCGGCACCTTTGAAATGGCGCATCCGTGTCCGCTGACGCCGAGCGAGCAGTATGCGTTCATGGCGCTCTGGTGCTTGAGCGCCGCGCCGCTGTTCTATAGCGGCGATATGGGCCAGCTCGATCCGTTCACCCTCAACGTGCTCTGCAATCCCGAGGTGATCGACGTGGACCAGGACGAACTCGGCCAGTGCGGGCGCGTCATCCCGGTGGCGAAGAAAACCTTCGTCATGGTCAAGGACATGGCCGACGGCTCCAAGGCGGTCGGCCTGTTCAACCGCGGCGTGGTGCCGGCGCGCGTGACGGCCGTGTGGAGCGAACTCGGCCTCGGCGGCGCCCAGCGCGTGCGCGACCTCTGGCGGCAGCAGGAGCTCGGCCTGTTCGAAAAGAGCTTCGAGGCCGCCGTGCCGCGGCGGGGTGGGGTGCTGATCCGCGTCTGGCCCGCAAAATAACGAGATTAGTCAGAAGTGATGCGGTTTACCGGCTCTGTAGGGGCGTAGTCTTGCTGCGCCCCGTTCGTTCTAGGTGCAACACACATTGGGCGCAGCAAGACTGCGCCCCTACGCTCGCTTATGGGCAGACGCGGCGATGAGCTTCTTCAGCGCGGCGGCGTAGCGGCGGGCCGAGATCGGCAGCGCCACGGCGCGGTCGGTGACGGACGAGAGGATCATGGCGTTGGCCAGCTCCAGCGAGCGCAGGCCTTCCGCGGCCGGCGCGATCAGCGGTGCGCCCGTGGAGATGGCGTCCACGAAGTTCTGCATGACGGTGCGGTGTGCCTCGACTGGCGGCTCCAGCCGGAACTCCTGCCGCGTGGACTGCGGCACGGCGAACATCTCTTTTGAGGTCGCGCGCAGCTTGGCGGCGGGCACCTGGTTGGTGTCGAGCGTCAGGCGGTCGCCCTCGAGCACGATCCGCGCGCGGTCGCCGGCGAGCTCCAGCCGGTTGGTGCCGGGCGCCTCGCCGGTGGAGGCGATGAAGACGCCGGTCGCACCGCCGGCGAACTCCAGGTAGGCGGTGACCTCGTCCTCGACCTCGATCTTGTGATATTTGCCGAAATGGCACCACGCGCGGACCCGCTCGGGCTGGCCGACGAGCCATTGCAGCAGGTCGAGCTGGTGCGGCGCCTGGTTGAGCAGGATGCCGCCGCCCTCGCCGCGCCACGTCGCGCGCCACTGGCCGGCGCGGTAATAGGTGTCGGTGCGGAACCAGTCGGTCAGCGTCCATTGCACCCGCTGCAGCCGGCCGAGCGCGCCCTCGTCGAGCAGCTGCTTGATCTTGCGGTAGCGCGAGTCGGTGCGCATCTGGAACATGATGGCGAAGACGCTCTGCGTGCTGCGGTGCGCGGCGAGCATCTTCCCAGCATCGGCCTTGTGCACCGCGATGGGCTTGTCCACGAGCACGTGCAGGCCGCAGCGCAGCGCGGCGATGGCGATCGTGGTGTGCGCGTAGTGCGGCGTGGCGATGATGAGGGCGTCGGCGGCGTGCGCTTTCAGGAGGGCTTTGATGTCGGCGAAGCCGGGCACCTCCGCGTAGGCCGCGCGCGGTTCGGGCCGGCGGTTGCAGACGGCGGCCAGTGTTGCGCCGGCGATCTTGCCCGCGTGCAGCAGCTCGGCATACTTAAGACCCATCGCGCCCAGCCCGACCACGCCGATGCGGACCGGTGCGCTCACTTGGCGGGCTCCGCGCCGTGGGCCACGGCCTGCTTGATCTCCTCGAACAGCGCCACGATGTGCGTGGCGAGCCCATCCTGGGTGGCCGCTTTGGCGGCGGTCAGCGCCGGCTCGATCTGGCGCAGCGCGCCGACGGCATCGCCCTGTGCGAAGAGGCTGCGCGCGGCCCGGTAGAGCCGGTCGGCGGCCTCCAGGCTGCGTCCATCGGCCTGCCAGGCGGCGCCAGAGCGTGCCAGCGCCAGCGCCATCTCGCGGAAGTGGCCGGTCCGTTGCCAGCCGGCGGCCTCGTTGTCGAACGCCGCGGCGGCGGCGCCGAAGCTGCGCTCGCGCTGCGCGGCGCTGCCAATGAGGTTATCCACCTCGGCGTCGAGCGCCGCATCGCGCACCTCGCGCGCCAGCAGGCGGATGGCGCTCAGGTCGGCGGGTTGCAATTTGCCGGCGTCGTTTTGCACGTGGGCTTTGATGATCAGCGCCTGCAGTTTCGCCGCCGTCTTGCCGCCGCCGCCGGCGACCTGGTCGGCGAACGCGACGGCCTCGGCGGGCTGGCCGAGCCGGCGCGCGGCCTTGGCATCGAGCAGCAGCGCGTCGGTCGCGTCGCGGTGGCCCCGCGCCGCCTCGGTCTTGGCCTCGGCGAGCAGCCGGCGCGCCAGGGCGGGCTGGTCCTGCAGGAGGAAGCAGGCGGCGAGGTTGTAGGCCTGGTCGCTGATGTCGGCGGCGGAGTCGGCGGCGCGCGCGTGGTCAAGCGCGCGGGCGAACTGCCGCGCCGCGGCCTCGACCTGCCCGCGCGCGAACGCCTTGTTCGCCGCGACGGAGATGACGCCGATGTCCGGGTCGATCGGCTTCGCCACCTTCAGCGGCGTCGAACAGCCGGCAAGCAAGCAAAGTGCCGCCACCGCAAAGCGGCAATCGGCAATCTTCAGTCGGAAATTCATTTGGCGCCTCCGTTCGGCACGGCCTGGGGCGGGACGCGCTCGGGCGCGGTGACCCGGTCCACATAGTCGCGGATCAGCCAGTGTTTCTGCAGGCCCTCGATCAGTTTCTCAGCCTCGCGGATCGCCGACTGAGTCTGCAGCACCATGCCCGACGCATCGCGCACCTCGCCGCCGGCGGTCTTGGCGATGCCAGGCAGCTGCGCGGTGGTCTGCTTCACATCGGCGATGATCCGCTGGACCTGCGCGAGCACCTCGGCGAGCTGCTGCGCCATCTGCGGGTCGCGCAGTATTTTGCCGACGGGCCCTTCGCCGTTCTGGATGCCGGCGGTGATCTCGTTGAGATGGCCGATGAACTGCATCAGCGGGCCGTTGGTGCTGCGCAGGTCGGCGGCGAGCTGGCGGTACTCGTCGATCGTCTTCTGGATTTTGGCCAGGCTCTCCTGGATCTGCTTGAGCATCTCGGTGTCGTTCTGGCAGGCCAGCTCGGCGCCTTCCTTCGGCAGCGGCACCGCGGTTCCCTTGCTGATCTCGACGAACGTCTCGCCGGCGATGCCGAACGCCTTCTTGACCAGCGCCTGCGAATCGCTGCGCAGGAAGCGGAAGAACTCGCCCTTGATCTTGGCGCGGCCCTGCATCGCGCCGTCGTCGGCGACGATCATCCGCTCGACCGTCCCGATGGTCGTGCCGAGGCAGACGATGCGTGTGCCGTCCTGCACGCCGAGCGAGCCTTCCGGCGGGAAGAGCAGCGTCAGGCGGTACTCCGGCCGGAACCAGCCCTGCGCGTGGCCGGCGACGATCACGCCTGCGACCAGCAGCGCCACGACCAGCAGGACGAACGCGCCGGTGATTTCGTTCACATAGCGGAATTTGAAGGGCTTGCTCATACTCACTCCTTGGCGGCGTTCAGCCGCGCGCCTTCCAGTGTCCAAACCTTGGAAAAAACCGGCCGGAAGGTTTCCAACCCCTGGAAACTCTCCGCGATCCACAGCACCGCCGCGCCGCGCGCGGCGGCGGACTGCACCGCCGCCACCAGCGGCGCGGCGGCATGCGCCGGCAGATCGCGCAGCGGGTGCTCCAGCAGCACCAGCAACGGCGTGCCGAGCAGGGCGCGGATCCACGCCGCGCGCCGCAATTCGCCCGTCCGCAGCAGCGCGGGCCGCACGCGCGGCAGGTCGTCGAAGCCAAACTGTTTGGCCAGCGCGAGCGCCTCGGCCTCGAGCTCCGCCGCCGGCCGCGTGGTGTGGTGGCGCTGCGCCAGCGTGATGTTCTCGTCCACATCGAGGTTGCTGATCCACCCGCGTTTTTCGAAAATCCGGCCGATGTTGCCGCGGGCGGCCGTGGCCGTGTCGGGGTGACGGTCCTGCCAGTCCTCGTCCTGGAAACGCACGAGGCCGGTGTCCGGCGCGACGAGCCCGGAGGCCAGGTCGGCGAGGGGCAGGCCCTCCGTAGCTGGCCCGGTGAGCACGAGCCCCAGTTCGCCCGCGTTCAGTTCCAGCGAGACTTCCGCCAGGTCCAGCGCGTAGGGCGGCTGGGCTGCCAGGCTGACGTCCTCAAAGCGCAGGATGGAAACGGTGTCCATGGTCAGAAATAGGTGACGAGGGAGACGAGCGCCGAGATGATGAACAGGGTGGCCGTGGAGCGGACCACGGCCCGCGTCGCGGCCTGCGGCACCTCGGTGCTGGCGGTGGTGACGCTCAGGCCCTCGGCACAGCAGATGACACCGGTCATCGCGCCGCAGACCAGCGTCTTGACGAGCACATTCAGCACGTCCGCCTGCTGCAAGGCCCCGAAGATGCTGTTCACGAAGCGCATCGGATGGCCCGTCTGCGCGCCGGTGAGCACGCCGAACAGGTAGCCGCTGAAGAAGGCGACCACGATGAAGATGATCGTCAGGCAGAAGATCGAGACCGCCGCGCCGGCGACGCGCGGCAGGACGAGGTAGGTGAACGGATCCAACCCCTGCGCGTCGAGCGCGCGTACTTCGCCGGAGATCTGCATGTTCCCCATCTCGATTGCCATCGCCGTGCCGCTGCGCCCGATGATGATGAAGTTGACCAGCAGCGGCCCCAGCTCGCGCACGACCACCATCACCAGGATGGGGCCGAGATGCGCCGTCTGCCCGAGCTTGGTCAGCCAGACCTGGGATTGCACGACGATGGCCAGCCCGACCATGCAGGCGATCAGCGCGATGAACTTCCACGCCTCGACGCCGGTGAACAGGAGCTGGCGCGCGAAGACATCGCGCGTCGTGCGCGGCCAGTAGCGCGGCTGGACGGCGACGCGCGCCACGCTCCACAGCATGGCGAAATAAAGTCTCCACGTGCGGCCTTTGTCGACCCAGCCGGTGCCGATGTTGCCGAAAATACTCATGTTTGCCGCGATCTCCGCGACGCCGTGAGTATAACGCGCCCTGGCGGCGGAGTCCATTTCCCTAAGCGTGCGGTTGACGCTGCGGCGTTTGGGTGCTAACAGAAGCCCCATGAAACCAGTTATCCATTTTGTCGTGCGCACGGGCTGCGGTGCGCTGCTGCTGTTGGCCACCGGCTGCAACGAGCGCGGTTCGTGGCAGGACAGCCGCGACGAGCGCGACCCGACGCTGCAGCGCGCCCGCGCCGCCAAGAACGCGCAGGACCTGCCCGGCGCCATCGCGCTCTACAGCGAGACGCTCGACCACAAGCCGCGGCTCGCCGCCGCGCACCTCGAAGTCGGCATGCTCTACGAGAAGAAGGAGGATTACCTCCGCGCGGTCTACCACTATCAGCGCTATCTCGAGCTGCGGCCCAGCGCCCAGAAGAACAAGCTCGTCGAGGACATGCTGCGCGTGGCCAAGGTCTGCTATGCGGCCTCGTTGCCCAACCTGCCGCCGGGCGCGATCGAGGAAATTGCGCTGCTCAAGCGGGAGAACGCCAGCCTGCGCGGGCAGCTGCGGAAGTATGCGCCGCCCGGCACGGTCCCGCCCGAGGTCAACGCCCCGGCGGTGTCCACCAACCTGCCGCCGGTGCTCGCCCTGCCGCAGCCGGTGGCCGCGCAGCCCGCCGTGCGCACCTACATCGTGCAGTCCGGCGACACCCTTGCCGGCATCGCGCACAAGGAATACAAGGACAAGACCAAGGCGAAGAAGATCTTCGAGGCCAACCGCGACACGCTCGCCTCGCCCCAGAGCATCAAGGCCGGGCAGACGCTGATCATCCCCTGAGGCTGTCACGGGGAACGCAACACAAGGCGCAATCGCCCGCACCCCTTGTAGCCGCGTTTGTCAAAATGCGGCCTCGCGGCGCAGCCCGTGAAGAGCCTTGTTGGTGGGGCCAGATCGGCTGCCGCGCGCCGGCGCGCCGCTCACTTCGCCGCTTCAACGCTGACGGCGCCGGCAGGGACATCGTCGGCTTTGACCACGGCTTGTTTGGCACTGCCCAGGTCGTTGCCGCTGAGCTTGATCTGCGCGGACCCGGCGCCGGCGATGTGGGCGAAGGCCGCGACCGCGGCGGACAGCCGGCAGCCGTGCAGCAGCGCACCGCGGACGTTGATCAGCCGCAGCAGCTCGCCGGCGGCCGGCGCGCCCTGCGCCCGCAGCGCGAACAGGTCGAGGTCGCTGACGTCGTCGGCGATCAGCGCGGGCCGCGCATCGTCCTTGGCAAACGCGAGCTCTAGGTTGTGCAGCTGCAGGCCGCTGACGTGGCGGCAATAGAAGCCGTAGGCGGGCAACGTGCCGAACATCTCGCCCTTGGGATAAGACCTCTCCATCTCCGGCACGACCCGCGCGGCATCGTGCGCCTTGCCGCCGCCGGCAATGCTGATGCGGATGTTTTTCAGCGTCACCTTCTCCACCGGATGACCGGGCAGCCCGGTGATGGAACAGCCCGTGTTGCCCGCTTCGGTGGCCTGGACATCCGTGATGGTGATGTCGCGCATCCGGCCCATGCCCGGTTTAGGCTGGCCGGGGATCGGGGTGGCGCGGTTGCCGAGACGAATGAAGATCGGCACCGTGACGTTGCGCATGGTGATGTGGGAAACGCTGATACGCTCGCACGTGCCGCCATCCACTTCCTCGATGCAGACGCCGTCACGCGTGTCATACACGGTGCAGTTGTTGAACGTGACGTCCGCAAAGCCGCCTTGCGACTCGGTGCCGAGCTTGAGCGCCGAGGCGGTGCTCGACAGCGTACAGTTGGTGACCGTCACGTTCCGGCAGGGCTGGCCGGTGGTGGACTTCAGCACAATGGAGTCGTCGCCGGTGTAGATGTAGCAATTGGCGATCCGCACGCCGTTGCAGCTGTCGATATCCATGCCGTCGCGGTTTTCGCGGATGCGGCTCCGGATGGTGACGCCCTCGATGGTGACGTCCTCGCAGGCGAGGTAGTGCGAGAGCCAGCGGGCCGAGTCGAGCATCGTCAACCCGCTAACGCGCACCTGACGGCACTCGCTGAAGCGGATCAGATACGGGCGGCCACCGTCGTCGCCCTTCCGCGCCGGGAAGAGCTTGCCCTGCCCGTCGATCGTGCCGCCGCCGGTGAGCGCGATGTCCTCCTGCCGCTCGGCGAAGAGCAGGCTCTTGGTGAAGCGCGCGCGGTAGAGGTAGTCGATCTGCGGCGTGATGCTCTCGTAGTCCTTGATATCCGCGCTGCCGCGCAGCGTCGTGCCGGTGGCGACGCAGAGCGTGACGTGGCTGCGGAGCCGGAGCGTGCCGGAGAGGAAGACGCCGTTGGTGAGCTGCACCGTGCCGCCGCCGGCCGCCGCGCAGGCATCGATCGCGGACTGGATGGCCTTGGTGTCGAGCGTCCGGCCGTCGGCCTTGGCACCGAAGTCACACGGATTCCAAGGGCCGGCGCCGCAGGCCACGCCCGTGGCCAGCAGCGCCCCCAAGAGAGCTGTCTTCATCGCGGATTCGCCGGGTTGAAGCCGCCCTCGAAGCCTTTGCCGCCCGGGATGAACAGGTAGAGACAGGCACGGCGGTCGCTTTCGCCCATGAAGAGCGTGCCGTCAATGCCGGTGACCATGGCATCGAATTGATAGGCGCGCTTGGCGTAATAGGGGCTGCGGTCCACCGTCAGCGTGCCCCAGTCGCGGAACCCTTCGCGCCCGGCCGTGTCGTAGCTGATCAGCTTGCAGACATCTTCGAATTCGCCGCAGATCATATAGAGCCGCTCGTCGGCGCCCAGCGTCGCCGCCCGCACCCGCCGCTGGATGCGCGGCTTGCCGAGGTTGACCAGCTGCTCACGGTCGGCGTGCATTTGAAACAGGTAGCCATCGCTGGTCGTGCCGAAGAGGTTGCCTTTGGCGTCGGCGACCCATTGTTCGAGCACCGGATAGCCGTGATAATTCCACGCCTCCCAATATTCGCCGGGGAGCTGCATGCTCGTGCGCACCAGCTTATTCTGGGCCGGGTCAAAGTAGATCACGCGTCCATCGTCGCCGGAGGTATAGACGCGGCCGTCCGGCGCCACATGGAGGGCGCGCGGGATGCTGCGCCACGTCCGCTCGGGACCGGAGTAGACCTGCGTTTCCACCACCGGGCCGATGTCGCTGGCTTTGTTCTTTTCCAGATCCCACACGAAGAACCGCGCATGCGGGTAGCTGATGCCGTAGAGCCGCCGCGCCTTGGCATCCAAGGCCAGGGCATAGATCGAGTCGCCGGGCACGGGCACGCCCAGGTCCTCGACCGGACACGGCTCGGTCGGCAGCCGCGTTTCATCGTCGCCCTTGGCCGGGTCATAGCGGTACAGGTGCCCGCCGGCGTAACCCTGATAGGGCGCGAGCACATCCTTCCACAGCTGGATCTCGGTGGCGCGGAAACCGCCCGGGAACTTTTGCGTCAGCGGGACGGGCGCGAGCATGTTCAGCCCGCCGCCGAGCAGCAGCGTGCCGTCGCGGTCCTGGACCAGCGCGTGATGCACGCCGCGGGCATCGCCCACCCGCCCGAGCGGGCGGACCTTGTTGATGGCGCGGTCGTAGAGGAACAGGAACGACGCCGTCTTGCCGCTCGTGGCGCCATAGACGCGGCCGTTGGCGCCGGCGAGCAGCGCCGTGATCGGGCTGTTGTCCGCCTCGATCTCCGTGACATCGGGATAGCCGAGCGTGCGGAAATCGAGCCGGTGGGCATCGAACTGCGGGTTGATCCACTTCTGAGCCAGGGCCGGAGCCGGGGCAGCCAATAACGCGGCGAAAACCATATAGCGTAGAATGTTCACTTGGCCTTCTCCTCCATCTCGTTCGCAACGGGTGTGTAGCTGACCAGCCCCATGCTGTAGGACCAGCGGCTGTCAATTTTGTTGGCTGCGCGCTTTTCGTCGCGTTCCTCGATCGCGCCGACGAAGTAGATCTTCCCGTCCTTCTGCCCCGTGCAGGCGCCGCCGAGGCCGAACACGCGCCGGCCGTCCGGCGTGCGCATGATGCCCAGCTCGCGCCGCTTGCCCGTGGCGATGTCATAGGCGATCAGCGCCGATTCCGGCGGCACCTTCTCGCCGGTGAGCCGCGCGGTGAATTTGCGCTCGTCGGCCACGTCCCACGACACGCCCGAGTAGTCGAACGCCACCGAGATCACCGGCGCGTAGTAGATGCGGTGCTCGCGCGAGATGGTCAGCGCGAGGGTCGAGACCGGGATCAGCCCCGGGTCGGCGTGGAGATAGCGCTCCGCGCACAGCCGCACCAGCGGGGTAATCTGGCCCTCCGGCCCCTTGTAGGGATCGAATTTGAAAAGCATCGAATCGCCGACCACGATGCCATAGGCCGCGCGATCCACCGGATCCCATTCGATGACGCGCCAGTAGACCTTCCGGTCAATCAGCGGATTGGACATCGTGCGCGGTGTGGCCCGCGGGTCGAGCGGCAGGCGCGTCGCACGCAGATCAAAGATGCGGTCCTGTTTCGGGTCATACTTCCAGATACGGCCGATCGGGAAGGAACCATAGACGTTGCCCTCATCATCGGCAAGGATCGTACGGCAGATGTCCCAGTCATCCACGCGACCAAGGTCGGTCGTCGTCTTCTTGCGCTCATCGAAACAGTAGAGATGCCCATCCTCCCCCAGCCCGTAGAGCCGCTGGTATTTCGGCTCCCGCACAAAACCCAGCAGGCCCCACTGGCGGTTGATCTGGCCCAGGATTTCCAGCTTCTGCTGTTTCGGGTCATAGCGGAGCCAGTGCGGCCCGCGGTAGCTCGCCGGGTCCACGCACTCGGGCCCGGAGTCTTCGCAGAAGTCGCCGAAGTAGATGCGCCCCTCCTCGTCCTCGCTCATGCGGACGTGGATTTTCCCGGTCGTGCGCACGCCCTGGCCGCGCTCGCCCTTGAACTCCGTCAGGTCGGCGATGTGGTGCATCTTCTGCGTCGCCGGGTCGAACTCGTAGAAGTGCGCCGCCTCGGCGTGCGTACAGAGCCCGATATAGAGCTTGCCGCTCTTGGCGCCGTAGAGCGCGCTCCACATGCTGTCCTCGCGCTCGCTGCCGCCAACAAAGCGGTGCGCTTGCACGGTGACGATGGGCGAGGCGGGGGGAGGGGGTGGTTTTTCGGCGGATGCGCCCAGCGCCGCCAGCGCCGCCAGCGCCGCCGCCCCACCGCTCCACCGCAGGAAGGTTCTACAGGTCTGCATGAGCTTGCTCCTTTTCTTCTTGGGCCTGTGCGGCCCGCTGCAACTCGCGCACCAGGCGTGCTTGTACCGAAGGCTTGGGCATGGGCAACGACACCCCCAGCGCAAAACGGATCACCTGCGCCGCGTCGCAGACCGGCACGGCCGCGCGCAGCCGGCCGTCCTTCAGGTCGAGCACGGCGCAGCCCCGGCGGCGGATCTGCGCCAGAAAGCGCTCATGGCGCGTCCCCGGCCCCCAATAACCCCGGCCGTACTCGGCAAACGGGAACTGCTGCTGATAGGCCGTGCGATCTACGGCATTCCAGAAGGCCTCGAAGACCAGGGCCGAGGCGCTGGTGTAGGGTGGCAACAACTGGTGCGCCGGCCGCTGCAACGCGCCGCGCTGTTCCGGGCTGCTGCGCAGGCTGGTGACAATTTCATGCTCCACCGGCTGCGCCACGGTGATGGTCGCCTGCGGCCAGTGGTGGGCGAGCACGCGCACGGCGGCCGCGACCTGCTGCTCCAGCGCCTGCTGCCCGCCGGCGGCGGCCAGGGCGCGCGCCGCGGCGCCGAGCACGTAGCGCTTGGGCGCGGCGGTCTTCGCCAGGTAGCCGCGCGCCACCAGCGTCGCGGCGAGGTTGTGCACCGTGGTCGCCCCCAGCCCCAGCGCCGCCGCGAGGTCGCGCAGCGCCAGCCCCTCCGCCGCGCGCGCCACGCGTTCCATGATCGAAAGCGCGCGCTCCACCGCCTGGATGCGCCCGGCGCGCGGCTTGGCGACGTTCAATATGGCTGAAGTATTGTTCACGATGGTTGTATAGCATCTGCGCCCCGCGGCCGTCAAGCCGGCGGTCTTCACCGGGTTGGTAATTTCGCAAGGCGGCCAAACTAAGCGCTTCCCTGCCGGCCGAATTGCGCGTACACCTTGCCGCGCCCGCCACTGCGCCGGGATTGTGGCGCTGCGCCGGAGGGCGCGTGGCTGCGGGCTCGCATGAGGCTCTGACCATGAAAAACAAACTGGCGTCGCTGGTGCTCGCGCTCGGCTGGGCGGCGCTGCTGTCGGCACAGGCCGCGAGTGCCCCCAACCTGCCCGCCGTGAAAACGCTGCCGCCGCATCCGCGGCTGCTGCTCGATCAAAAAGATCTGAAGGACCTCAGGCTCCGCATTGCGCAGCCCGCCTGGGCCGACCGCTGGGCCCAGTACAAGGCCGGCGTGGACAAGGCCCTCGCCCGCTCCCTCGAGCTGCCGCCGCGCGGCGGCAACTGGAGCCACAACTATGTCTGCCCGGAGCACGGCGCGCGGCTCAAGCAGGGCAAGCAACTCGGTCCGTGGCAGTGGGAGCACAGCTGCCCGATCGGGAAACACATCCTGCGCGGCGACCCGGCCCAGGCGCACCTCGACTTCGACGGCAACGGCATCAGCGCGGCCCATGGCCGCTTGGCGCGGCTGCTCATCGATGCCGGCGTGGTCTATCAGGTGACCGGCGACCGGCGCTACGCCGACAAGGTGCGCGAAATCCTGCTGGCCTACACGGCGAACTATCTGACGTATCCACGCCATGACAACAAGGGTCGCGCCAAGGGTGGGGGACGGATCGCCTCGCAGTCGCTCACCGAGGCGTCGTGGCTCATCGACATGGCGCAAGGCGCCGACCTGATCTGGGACGTGCTGACCGAGGAGCAGCGCCGCGCCGCGCAGGATAAAATGTTCCTGCCCGCGCTGGAGCAGATCATCATCCCGAGCAAGCTCGGCATCCACAACATCCAGTGCCGGCTCAACGCCGCGATCGGGCTGGTGGGGTTTCTCTATGGCGACGACCGCCTGATCCGCCTCGCCATTGACGATCCCCAACGCGGGTTCCGCCAGCAGCTCCTGCAGGGCGTGCGCGACGACGGGATGTGGTGCGAGGGCGCCAGCGGCTACCACTTCTTCACCATCGAGGGCCTCTGGCCGCTGGCCGAGGCCGCGCGCCACGCCGGGCTCAACCTCTACGACGCGCGCTTCAAGAGCATGTTCGACGGCCCGCTCGCGCTGGCCACGCCCAGCCTGACGCTGCCGAACTTCAACGACAGCGGCACGGTCTCGCTCGTCGGTAACGCCGACCTCTACGAGCTGGCCTATGCGCGCTGGCAGGATCCGCGCTATCTGCCGCTGATGAATTCCGGCTCGCGCAAGGGCGACCTCGCGCTCTGGTACGGCGTGGCGCAGCGGCCTGCCGGCGCGGCCGCCGCCGGGCTGGGCTCGCGCAACAGCCCCGCCTCCGGCTATGCCATCCTTGAGCGCGGTGCGGGCAGCGCGGCCACATGGCTCTGCGTCAAATACGGACCGCATGGCGGCGGGCATGGCCACCTCGACAAGAACCATTTCATCCTGCAGGCGCGCGGTCTCACGCTGCTGCCCGATGGCGGCACGCACGCCTACGGTTCGCCGCTCCACGGCAGCTGGGACAAGACCTCGCTCGCGCACAACACGCTGGTCGTGGACGAAAAATCCCAGGCACAGGCCGCAGGCCGCAGCCTCGCCTTTGGCGCTTCGCCCGCGGCGGATTTCTCGATGACCGAGGCGGGCGCCATCTATCCCGGGGTGCGCTTCGTCCGGACGGTGGCGCTGCTGAAGGAAAACCTCATCGTCGTGGTGGACCAGGTGCGTGCCGAACAGGAACACGTCTTCGACATCGCCTGCCATCTGAAGGGGACGTGGAAGACGTTGCCCGCCGGAGCGCCATGGACCCCGCCGGCCGTGGCCGGCTACCGGCACATCGCCGGCGCGACATTGCGGGCGGGGCCGGCGACGCAGTTGTTCTCCACCGTGCCCGACCAGGGTGCCGAGACCGCGCTCACGGTGGCGGGCGGCGAACCGACGCAATTCATCACCGGCACGGGCATCGGCGCGAGCACGGAAGACCACGTGCCGGTGTTGTTGCTGCGGCGCAAGGCGCAGGCGACCGCGTTCGTCTGGGCCCTCGCCCTCGACGGCCAGCCGGTGACGCTGGAGACGCTGGCCGTGCGCACCGCCGATGGCAAGCCCGTGTCCGCCGCGCTCGCCACGGCCATCCGCGTCCGCGCCGGCGACAAACAGTGGCAGTTGCTGGTCAACCCGGACAAGCTGGCCGCGCAGGTTGCCCTGCCGGCGGGCGCCTGGCGCAGCAGCGAAATGTTTTCCGTGGAAACGCGCTGAGGGCTGGTCCATGAACTTCACTTCGCTTGCAGCAAGTCTGGCGTTTGGCGCACTCATCGGCGGCGTCGCGGCGGTCGAGCCCACGCCGCCCGTCACCCCGGGCTTCGATGGCGCGGCCATCGCGCGGCGGCTCCACCTGCCACCGCCCGACGCGCTGAAACTGCTGCGGCAGGAAGCTGATCGACGACTCGCCGAACCGCTGGTGGCCGTTACCGACAAGCAGGTCGCCGTGCCCGGTGGCAACCCGCACGATTACGTCAGCCTCGCCCGCTACTACTGGCCGAATCCGAAGACGACCAACGGCCTGCCCTATGTCCAGCACGACGGCGAGCCCAACCCGGAGAACAAGGCTTACGACCGGCCGCGCCTCGAGCGGATGGTCACAGCGGTGGAGCAGCTTTCCCTGGCGTGGTTCCTGACCGGCGAGCCGCGCTACGCCGAGCGGGCGGCGCGGCAGCTGCGCGCCTGGTTTCTCGACGACGCCACGCGCATGACGCCGCACCTCCAGCACGCGCAGCTCATCCGGGGCGTCAACGACGGGCGCGGCATCGGCCTGATTGACGTCCGTGGCCTGACGGCGGTGGTGGAAAGCGAGGCGCTGCTGCGGGGCAGCCCGGCCTGGCGGAGCGAGGATCACGAGCAGCTGGTGGCCTGGTTCCGCGACTATTTCACGTGGCTGACCACGAGCAAGCACGGCAAGGATGAAGCCGGCGCGACCAACAACCACGGCATCTGGTTCGACGTGCAGGCGGCCAGCATCGCGGTGTTCATCGGCGACACCGCCGCCGCGCGGGAGATTTGCGAAAAAGCCCGCACCCGCCGCATCGCGCAGCAGATCGAACCGGATGGCCGCATGCCGCGCGAGCTGGGCCGCACGGTATCCTTCTTCTACAGTTCGTTTGCGCTCGACGGCCTGTTCCGTCTGGCGCAACTCGGCGAGCCGGTCGGCGTGGACCTCTGGCAGTACCGCACCGCCGATGGACGCAGTATCCGCGCCGCGCTGGATTGGCTGTTGCCTTTCGCCACCGGCAAACAGCCGTGGGGACACAAACAGATCAGTCCGCAGGATTTCCGCCCCTTCGTGCATCTGTTGCGCCAGGCGGCGCGGGTCTATCACGAGCCGGCCTACGAAACCGCTATCGCCCGGTTGCAGGACATCGGCGACGAATTGCTTTGGGTCAGCCTCTGTTATCCGTGATGCGGAGATAGCGATTATGAAAACCATACTCCCGCTGGTTTTGCTGTTGGCTGTCGCGGTCAACGCCGCGCCGCCCGCCCTGCGGTTCAATGTCCGCGACTACGGCGCCGTCGGCGATGGCGTGCAGAAGGATACCGCCGCGATCACACGCGCCATCGAGGCCTGCGCCCAGGCGGGCGGCGGCGTGGTCGAATTTCCGGCAGGGAAATATCTGACCGGAGCCATCCAGCTCACCAGCCACCTCACGTTCCACGTCGGGCCGGGCGCGACGCTGCTCGGCAGCCCCGATCTGGCGGACTACCCGATCCGGCGCAGCCCCTGGGAGGACGAGGACGACCTGGGCGCGCTGCTCTATGGCAAGGACCTGGAGCAGGTGGCGATCACCGGTCCCGGCACGGTCGATGGGCAGGGCCAGAGCTGGTGGGACCGGCTCCGGGCCTTGAAGAAGCGCGGCAAGGTCAGCAACGCCGAGCCCACGATAGCGGAAAAACATGGCGGCCGGCCGCGCCTCATCCGCCTCGTGAACTGCAAGCATGTGCGCGTGGAGAACATCACGCTGATCAACTCGCCGCGCTGGACGGTCAACCCGGTCTTCTGCGAGTTCGTGAATGTCCGCGGCGTCACGATCCTCAACCCGGCCAACTCCCCGAACACCGACGGGATCAATCCCGAGTCGTGCCGGAACGTGCACATCTCCGACTGCCACATCGATACCGGCGATGACGCCATCACGCTCAAGTCCGGCCGCGACGCGGTCGGCCGGAAATTCGCGCGCCCGACGGAGAACGTGACCATCGTCAACTGCACGGTCCGCCACGCGCATGGCGGCGTCGTCATCGGCAGCGAGATGTCCGGCGACGTGCGCAACGTGGCGGTCGCGAATTGCGTCTTCCAGGGCACGGAAAAGGGCATCCGCATCAAGTCGAACCGCGACCGCGGCGGGGTAGTGGAGCACATCAGCTTCGACAACCTCGTCATGCAGGATGTCGTCGAGGCGATCAACATCGTGACGTTCTATTTCAGCAGCGACCCGCCCGACCAGCTCCAGCCGTTGACCGAAGGCACGCCACGCTTCCGGGACATCCGCATCAGCCACGTGACCGCCAGCGGGTCGGCGCGCGCGGGCCAGATCACCGGCCTGCGCGAGATGCCGATCGCCGATATCACCCTGAGCGATATCCATTTGTCCGCCAAGACGGGCTTCAAGCTCCAAAATGCCAAGGGCATCCGCCTGCAACACATTCAGGTGGATGTGGAGAAAGGCCCGGCCATCGCGGGCCTCCGCGTCGAGGATATCGAGGTGGAAGGCTTCCGGACCGCCACCCCGCTGGCCCAGACGCCGCTGCTGGACTTCCAAAACGTCACCGGCCTGCTGATCCGGAACGCGCGCGCCCCGCAGCACACCGCCACCTTCCTGCACCTGCAGGGTGCCGAGAGCAGCGCGGTGATGCTCAAGGACAATGATCTGCGCGCCGCCGCCGAACGGGTCAAGTTCAGCGACGGCGCCGAGCCGAAGGCCGTCACGCAGGAGTGAACTCCGAGAGTTGGCAAAGGTTTGGGCTTGTCACGCACCGAGTTTCTGGCATGGTGTCACACTATTGAATATGGACACGGCAAGGCGGGGGCCCCGGGTTCGTCCGACAAGGGGTTTGAGGATATGAAACAGTGGCAGGCGCGCTATCAGGTCGCGGGGCGAGCGGGATGCCGCGGAACTGTTCGTAGTATAGCTCCAGGGCGTTGCGTGCCTGCTGCACTTGCCAGTTCGAGATCCCCGGAAACGACGCTGCCTCGGATAGGAAGGTCTCGATCTCCGTGCGCCCCACGTCCTGCCGCCGCCGGTCGGGATGCTTGGCGAAGAACCGCCGCACCCACGTCACGCAACACGGGATGGTCACTGCTTTGGCCCCGGCCTCCCGCAGGATCGCCACATATCCTTCCGGTCACTTCGGCGACGTATTCACCGGCGCCACCACCCGACGCTCTGGCTGAGGCATATCATTCCTCCGTGAATAGGTTGCTATGCCTCAGTTTTGGATGTAACTCACGTATTGTCAATGATGGAATATTGGGAAAACATCCCCAAGCCGGTCTTTAGGATAATATTTTTGAAGCCTAATATGATGTTCGGCAAGAAGCGAAACATGACGGAACGGATTCCCAATCACGTCTTGAAGTCCGCACACTGGACCCTCTACTGGGCAATGGTGTTCTGCCGGAACTACACTGCCGGCAAGAACGCGGACATCAGACTGGTTTACGAGATGATGGATGCTCTGCATGCAATCCCGGAAATCCTGAACCGATGGGGCGGGCACAATAACGTGGACACCTTGCGGATGTATTTCGGATGCTTCAACCACGCGAAGTGGCGCAAACCGGAGGACACTCCTCAACCGCCCGATCTCGTTGCCGTATTCAATCAGAAGATGGACGAATTCAACAAGACGGAAGCCGAACAAGAGTCTCCAGGCGACGCTCAGAAGCGCGCCTGAGACTCGACGTTGGGCAGCAAAACAAGGAGGAAATGCCTCATGAAGGCAGGACACATGACTGGAATAGCCATCTTGACCGCGATGGCGCAGGGCAGTTTCAGTGACCACTCCGCGCCGTTGTTGTCGAGGGCGCTCCCGGTTTGCGCACCCAACGACATCTGGAGCAGGAGATAGAGGAACGGGAGGCATTATGCTTTCATTCAATGCCCTATGCAGGTATTACAGGGAACACAAACTGTCACGGAACTGCGCAAGGCTCGATAGCCCTGATAGCGCGATACGGTTGCGAGCCGCCAGAGCGTTAGGTAAACTCGACGATTTACGTGCCGCGGAACCGCTAATCAAGGCACTTGGCGACTACTCTTGGGAAGTTGCCAAGGCATCTGCAGAAGCACTCGAGACTCTGGGCGAGCCTGTCTGGGCGCGAATGCTTGCGGGTGATGAGGGCTTCTACGCCCAACTTGGCAAGTCCGGTGATGCGCGCGCCGTGACACCTCTACTTAAAGCGCTTGGCAGAGGGAAGCCTTATGACTTTGAACGCCGCCTAGACTCTGTTGTAGCACTTGGCGAACTCGGAGACGCACGTGCCGTGGAACCGTTGATCGCAGTACTGAACGCTGAGGTGCTCAATGCTCGTTTTGATTTATCGATGATGAAGGCAGTCGCTACGGCACTAGGTAAACTGGGCGATGCGCGTGGCGTGGAACCGTTACTTAGGGCGATAAGAAAACACTACCACTTCAGCGAGGCAATAGAAGCGCTCGGAGCACTCGGTGACACACGTGCCATAGAAGAGGTACTCTACGTGCTTACGTGGAGCAAGGACATTGCAGATGTACGGGTGGCTGCAGAAGCGTTACGGAAGCTCGGTGGGTTACAATCAGTGATCAAGGCGACCACCGCTGACTGCGGATTTGTTGCGCGTCGTATGCTTGCCAAGATGCTTGGTGAATCTGGCAATAGAACCGCCAAGGAGGCACTAATTCCGTTGCTAGGCGATGGCGACCACGATGTAAGGGTGGCAACTGCTGAAGCCCTAAAGACTCTAGGCGAGCCAAGCTGGGCCGAGATTATTAGGGGCGACTGTAAGGACGTGGAGCGCCTCTGCGAGTGTGACGATGCACGAGTAGTGGGGGCATTGATTATTGCGGCAGAAACCGGGCATGCAAGCATAGTTGCCCATCGACTGGCAAAGTCGAAAGATGAGCGTGCTCTGGCTCCGTTGATCAATGCACTAGCGTCTTCCGAACCTTGTGAGGCAGCAGCGGCGTTAGGGGAGATCGGTGACGTTCGAGCCGTGAGTCCTATGATCATGGCGCTCGGTGCTAAGCAGGGAGTCGTTCGCAGGGCAATTGCCACAGCACTAGGAAAGTTGGGTGAACCCCGGTGGGCCGACATTATTAGGGGCGATGATGACGACATGAAACGCTTGTGTGAGTGCGGCGATGCGAGGGCAACAGCGGCATTGCTCCGAAGGGATCAGAATTCTGTGGATATCGCCCTTGCACTCGTGAAGAGGGGCTGTCCAAACGCCGTAAAGTTTCTCATATATCCGTTGGTAAGGACGGCTTCAAGCAGGAGTAGCGAAGACCTTGATAGCTGTTACGCGGAGCGATATAGAACTGCAACCGAGATTCTAGCATTAGCGCAGCAGCCGGATGCTAGGAAGACACTGCTATCATCATCCGATTGGCCAAGAATCCATGAATTAATCACTCAGCCACATAGAAGGTGGGTAGAGGAGGAGTTATGCGGTAGTCCATATAGTGACAGTACTTGGCGGGAAGATGTATATCACGATTGTGGGGTAGGGATAAACATCCGGGTTGACCTAGAAGAGTGAGGGGGAACCGATCACAGAGGATGCAGAGAACCAACAATGCGGCGGACACGTACGGTGAACCCTGGCGGGTTCACCGCCGGTCACCGCCACCGTTGGCAGAAAATACAAAATACAGAAATAAGGAGAAAGTAATATGGTAAAAGCACTAGGGCGGAAGAAAGTGTTTCCTAATCCAAATAAATGCAAGCCGATTGAGCAAGCGGTTATGTGTCCTGCTGACCGTGTCTTGGCATTATACAATCAAGATTCCGGAGACAACGCTCAGAGAATCGCGCCAAAAGTACAAAAGTGGTTTAAAGATGTCGCCACGACAAAAGGCTGGGCCGGTGTTCGATTCATTAAAGATGTCCAGTCGGCCCACGGCAGTGGCTGTATTCTATGGATTCCGCCTCGACAGGTAAATGTAAGTGTCGTGGTCGTAAATCAATTAGTTTTGAATCCAGAATAAACCGCCAAACAAGCGGGTGGAGCGTATTTTTTGCCCGCGGCGGGCAAAAAATCCGCTCACCCGTGTCGTTCCGCAGGAGAGACAAAAGGAGCTATCTCCTCCATAACTCCTCGCCCGCTACCTAGTGACGCTAGGTAGCGGGCAAAGAACGCGATTATGCTGTGCCCCGGAGTTGGGCGGGCGGGCGCTGGCCGCCGCAGCTGTGCCTTGGGGCTTACTGCGGATGATGGCGCCGATCAACGGCACGGAGGCTCCAGTGCTTGTAGGCGCGTTTGTCAAAACGCGGCCGCCCTGCACCCGCGCCACTCCTTGGATCAACATGCTCCTGCGACTGTTGAAGTTGAGCGTAGCTTTGACCCTGAACTCACCCCGGCGTCTCTCCGGGTGCGCCGCATGCAGACGAATGCGGCCACGGGAGCTTGTGGCGCTGATCTGGGCTCGGGGCCACGGCAACTATTTCCCAAGCCTTGGAAAATCCGGCGTTCTACTTATCAACGACTGGGAACGAATCCCACCTGATATTCCATTCATTGAAAATAGGTGAGGCCCAAATCGCACGGGAGATGAACACAGACACTGAGGAACATTCATGGCAAGCATTCGGGTGGCTTACGTGGGTGGTTAAACGCCGAGTGAGGCTAGGACGTTTTTTGCTTCCGTAATTTCAAACGGGAATATCCCGCTGCTCAGATTCAGAAGTCGAAGTGCTTCCAAGAGCTGCTCTTTGGCGAGCGTTTGATTCTTTCGGCGTACCTCGATGATGCCCAAGATAAGATGCGCTTTGCCGCGCGCCGGATCATTGGGCGTCTCCCCTTGCTGCCAGCGTTCAATGGCGCCCATCGCCAAGGATTCTGCCTCTTGCAAATCATCAAGATCAAACAGCAGGCGACCAAGATTTACCCAGCCGTTGGCAGTCGTAGGATGCAGAGTGCCCCATGATATTTCAGCGATCTCAAGCGATCGCCGCAAGAGCGGCTCTGCTTCTGCGCGGCGGTTGGTGGCTTGCAGCAAGAGTGCGAGGTTGTTGAGGCAGTTGGCGACGTCAGGATGCTCCGGACCGAAACTCTTTTCATTAATCGCCAGCGCGCGGCGATAGAGCGGTTCGGCCTCCGTCGGCCGGTTCGTGATGTGGAGCAAAAGACCAAGGCTGTTGAGCCCTGCGGCGACGTAGGGATGCTCCGCGCCGTAACTCGTCTCAAAAATTGCCAGCGCGCGGCGCACAAGCGGTTCGGCTTCCGCTAACCGGTTCGTGGCTTGCAACAAGCGAGCGAGGTTGTTGAGACTGCTGGCGACGACGGGATGCTTGGGGCCGTAACTGGCTTCATCAATTGCCAGCGCGCGGCGCACAAGCGGCTCTGCTTCTGCGAGGCGGTTCATGGCTTGCAGCAATTGCGCGAGATTGTTGAGGCCTGTGGCGACTTCAGGGTGATCTGGTCCGTAACTCGCCTCGAATATCGCCAAGGCGCGGCGCACAAGCGGTTCGGCTTCCGCTAACCGGTTCGTGGCTTGCAACAAGCGCGTGAGGCTGATGAGGCTAGTGGCGATGCTTGGGTGCTCCGGACCGAACCCCTTTTCTCTAATCGCTAAAGAACGGCGATCGAGCGTTTCGGCCTCCGTCAACCGGTTTGTGGCTTTCAATAATCGAGCGAGGTTGCTAAGGCCTGTCGCGACGTTGGGATGCTCTGGGCCGAAACTCTTTTCGTAAATCGCCAATACGCGATGCATGAGCGGTTCAGCCTTTGCCCACTGATTCGTGGTTTGCAGCAAGTCCGCGAGGTTATTGAGACTGCTGGCGACGTCAGGATGCTCTGGTCCATAACTCATTTCGTCAAGTGCCAGTGCGCGGCGTAAGAGCGGTTCGGCCTCCACCAGTCGGTTCGTGTCTTGCAGCAACGCTGCAAGGTTGTTGAGGCCTGTCGCAACATAGGGATGCTCCGGGCCGTAACTCGTTTCAAAAATCGTTAGCGCGCGGCGTAAGAGCGGTTCAGCTTCGGCTAACCGGTTCGTGGCTTGCAGCAAGCGTGCGAGGTTGTTGAGACTGCTGGCGACGATGGAATGCGTGGGGCCGTAACTTTTTTCATCAATCGCCAGCGCGCGGCGCAAGAGCAATTCGGGCTCCGCAAACCGGTTGGTGGCTTGTAGCAAGTATGCGAGGTTGTTGAGGCCTGTGGCGACTTCAGGATGATCCGGGCCATAACTCTTTTCCCAAATCGCCAACGCGCGGCGTAAGAGCGGCTCAGCCTCCGTCAGTCGGTTCGTATCTTGTAGCAAGATCGCGAGGTTGTTGAGGCCTGTGGCAACGCGGGGATGCTCCGTTCCATACCTGCTTTCAACCATCGCTAGCGCACGCCGTAAGAGTGGCTGGGCCTTTTGCCACTCGGCGAGCGCGCGCCAGTACAGTCCGGTTTCACTAAGAAGCCATGCCGAGCGCTGATGGTTTGTTGCAGCCCACTGGTTTGCGAGAGCGTCGAGTGGTTCGACCTCCCACCGCGCGTCAGTCCACTTCGTGGTTTGCTTCAAGGCGGCCACGCGCTGCTCAATCAATTCCTCCACAGCCTTCTGCCGGCAAGTGAACTCAGCGGCTGGCATTCGACTGCGGAGGAGATCTTGCAATAGACGGTGCATGCGAATGAGACATGGCTCATTAGTTTCTCCCTCGAGTCGCGTGAAGAGGGCGAGACATTGTAGCCGGCGACAGAGATCTTCCCAAGGATTACCCATGCGCGTGGTTTGACCAATCCCCGGGACGTCGGCGGTGACGAGTGTTCGCAGCCATGGTAACGCGACGCAGTCCGCCGATAAGAGCGCGGCATATTCCACGGCCCGTAGTTCCGCCGGCGTCAAGCCATCAAGTACTGGGGCGAGCACCGCGGAAAGCCGCTTTTCGTGGTTGTGGCGGCGCGACTCCACGGTTTCGTCCTTGGCGATGGTTTCGAGGTCTTCCAATCCGATGCCGTTGGCCATCTGACGGCAGGTGATCTCCGGGTGCGCCCCCAACCAGGCGGCGACGAGTTCAATCGCAAGAGTAAAGCCGCCGAGACGCCGGACGATGGAACAGGCCGCCGCTTTTTCGTCATCGTGGGCAAAGGGGCGATGCTTTTCCATCAGTTCTAACGCCGTGCGCTCTTCAAGTTCGCCGAGCGTGAGCCAGTTTTTCCCGGAGGGTGGTAACATCCGCGTCGTGGCCAATAGGTGAAGTTTGGGGCCGAGTGCGGTTAGGGCATCGGTCTCACCCGCAGAAACGAGGTTCATATCCGTGACGTTGTCGAGCACAAGCAAAACATGGCCAGCTTTTCCCAGCCGTTCACGGAGGCAGTCGCGGATGGCGGCGAAAAAAGTTTCGGGATTCTTGCGTTCTTCATCGCCAATTTGTTGGCGGAAGACATCGCCGAGGGCAATCAGCACC
The DNA here is from genome assembly GCA_903912445.1 of uncultured Lentisphaerota bacterium. Lineage (GTDB taxonomy): Bacteria > Verrucomicrobiota > Kiritimatiellia > CAIQIC01 > CAIQIC01 > DP16D-bin41. Next base: position 13,682 of record CAIWHP010000173.1, on the reverse strand, counting down.
GCCTCGCGCAAACTGGAACGACCGTCGCAGGGTATCAGGTAGCGGCCGCCGGGATAGGCGCTGGCGAAAGCATGGGCGTAGGTGAAGGCCAACTCGGTTTTACCGATGCCGCCCAGTCCATGGACGCCGCAGACCACGCCGGCATGGTCACTCTTGAGTTTCTCGCGGAGCAGAAGCAATTCCTCCAGGCGACCGGAGAAGTTCCGGTTATATGGTGGGACGGAGTTTGGGCTTTCGGCGCCCAGACGAAGCAGTTCCACATTGTGGCCGAGGTCGTGCGCCAGTTCCTCCAGCACGCGATGCAATGCGTCGCGCTGCAGGGCAACAAGTCCCTCGCGGTAGAACGGCTGCACGGCGTCGCTCATCTGGCGCCGGCGCATTTGCTGCACGAGCGCCATGGCCGAATCTAAAAAACCCGTGTTAGCTGTCGGCATGCCGCAAAGTTCCGCTACCTTCTGCGCCACGACCTGCTCGCCCAACTGCCCCTTGCCGGTTAGGCCGGGCACTTCGACGATATAAACCGGCCGCACGCCCTCTGTGAGAATGTGTTTGGAAATCTCAGTGTCGATCCACGCGCGCCATTCCTTGCGGCACCATTCGCTGGCGAAATAGTTCGGGGAGATGAAGGCGAGGAACAATCGAGAATTTGCCAGTCCGTGAGCGATGCGCAACTGCCAGTCGTTGCCGTTGGCGATCTCGTCCTTATCGAAAAAGGCCATCAGTTCGTGCCCGCCGGAAAATTTTCGAAATTCGGAAAGGAGTCCTCCGACGAACTGCGTAATCCAGCCATCTGCGTTATCCGCGCGGGCATAGGACACGAAGAAATCAAACTCCGCATTGGTGTTGGCCATATTCCCTGGCTCCTTCCCATCTAATCGCCGCACGCTGCGTGCATAACAGAGAACCTCCAGAGCAGAAAGAAAATTCAGGACGCTGCTAAACTGATTTTACGCTCCGGCGTGATGCAGGATGCACCGGCCCTACGAGCCTTTCTGCGAGGGGAACGCAATACTCCGGTGGCTTCTGTCCTTGTAGCCGCGTTTGTCAAAACGCGGCCGCCCTGCAACAGCGCCACGCCTTAGCTCAACGTGCTCCTGCGACCGTTGAATCCGGGAGTAGCGTTGAACCTGAGCTCACCCCGGCGTCTCTCTGGGCGCGCTGCATTCTGACGAATGCGGCTACAGGACCGTGTGGCGCAGGTCTGAACTCGGGGCCGTGGCCTTTTTCAAGCCTGCGGAAATCCTGCTGTGATGAAGATGGCAGATACTTCATCCCCTCACGCGACAACAACGTGGCGGGAGGGGTCTCCCGCCACGCGAGCCGACCTTGAACGGGGATGCGGGAGAGGGGGGTACCGCCCACCAATGTTCTGGAGGAATCTGTATCCCGCCGCTTCGGTGCTTGCGCCTTCATCCATCCCCAACGTAGCATCGCCGCCGAGCATAATGGTGGGCAAACACCCTATGAAGACAACCTTTCTCGCCAGCTTGATCACAGCGTGCGCCGCATTCGGCGCGTGCGCCGATGGGAACGATGCCGGCCCTGCCGTTGCAACCGGAAAGCCTTTCGTCGTGTCCACCCAGCTGGTGCGGGAAGGCGCGCCGCCGGACGGCCACTGGATCATTCCGCGGGTCGCGGCTTTCGACACGAACGGGCGGCCCGAGCTGCTGATGACGCTTTCCAAACGTGGCGCCACCGGGACCGACGTTTATCGAGGGCTGGCCTTTACCACGAGCAGCGATGGCGGAATAACCTGGGCAGCCTTGGCCGAGCTTCCGTATGGCGCCCGCCCGTTGCGCGAGGGCATCACGGGGATGTTTGGCGCGACGGTGCCAGTCTTCCATCCCCAGACCGGAAAGCTCCTGCTGCTGGGCAATTGCGTCGGTTACGCCCAGTATGGCACCCCCGCGGTCAAGCTCACGGGGCTGCGTTTTCCGGCCTATGCGGTCTACGATCCAGCGGTGCGGAAGTGGTCGGCGGACTACACGGTGCTGGAGGGCGAGGAGGATGCCAACACGACGAGCGGCGTCCCGTGGATTCTTCCGGATGGCACGCTGCTGTGGCCTTGCAACGGCGGCCAGGTGCTCCACGCCGCCTTTGATGGCGCGAAGCTCACCATCCTCGCCCGCAGCCCACGGATCGAGGGGCTCGGGCAACAACCGAAGAATACAGGTGAATACCATCTCACCAAATTCGGCAACAAATTCTACCTCACGCTCCGGTGTCCCGATCAAAACCGCGTCGCGGTCAGCGCTGACGGACAGCATTTTGAACCCGCCACGGCCTTGCGTTGGGAGGATGGCACGCTGGTTCCTTCCGCCGCCACGCAGATGCGCTGGATCCGGCAGCATGAGCGTCTCTATCTCGTCTACACGCGGGTGGATCCGGGCAACAAAGGGATCTTCCGGAATCGCGCCCCGCTGTGGATGGCGGAGTTGGACCCGGCCACGTTGCGCCTGAAGAAATCCACGGAGGTGATCGCGGTGCCGATCTCGCCGGGGCGGGACGATCTTGGAAATTTCGGCACGACCTTTGTTAACGACGAGCTCTCGCTGATCACCACGTCCGAATTTGGCCGCACGCGCGCCAGCAACAGCCGCGTTTATCTCGCGCGCGTTGCGGCCGCTGGTCAGGAACAGGGCAAGTAGCGCGGGATGACGGAGTGTGCGCGAAGCCAACCGACGATATTAAACCGAGCGAATTCCATCTGGCTGGTAGGGCGGCCAGTCGAAGCTGCCCCTGTCCGGCCGAAGTTGCGGTGAGCAGCAACGTGTTGGTGAACGGTCGCCAGACGCGCACGTGGTATTTACAGGGCGGCAGCGGCCCGCCGCCCACGGCCAACATCGAGATCCCGGCCAAGCCCTGATGGCGCGCGGTCGAGGCACGGCGGGCCTTCCGTCTGTTGCGCTCGTACGGGTTTCGTGAGCATGGCGCGCCGGGTCGGTGACCCGGCCTACAACGCGCGGCGATCGGCAGGCACGAGGACTTTGTAGGCCGCGTCTCCGACGCGGCGAACGCCGACCCCACAACAACAGGGCAACACACATTGCTGTATCTTCAGTTCAGGCGACGACGGCATGTTCGGTGGTCAAGAGCGGATGGTTGGTCAGCAGCAGGCCATCGAAACTGATGGAGCCATCCTTCTTTCCGCCAGTTTCCAGCGCGTTGATCTGGCGCGTACGGCGCGCAGAACTCCGCAGGCGCGGTGTCCCGCCGTGTTCGCCATTGCTTCCACCAAGGCTCCCGCGTAGCATCGGCGCCGATGGGCTGCCTTGAAGGGTGTCGCGATGACTAGGATGACATACGAACAGTTTCACCAGCTCGTCACCGGGAGCCCGCACCCCGTCATCCTGGTTGAAGGAACGCGCGACTTGCCCGCGTCAGCGGTCGCAGACCTTGAACAGTTCGGCAGGCGGCTGGCCACGGACTATCCGCATGCTGTATTCAGAACAGGGAATGCCAAGGGGGCCGATGAAGCCTTTGCGAGCGGCATCAAGGCAGTTGACCCGAAGCGGCTCCAATACGTTCTTCCTTACGCGGGACACCGGCAGCATGCGGTTGATGCGCTGTCCTATCAGATCGCCCTGACGGAGTTGTCATGTGTGGCGGAGGAACGTGCCGCCTACCATACGGCGCAGTCGTCGCCGGAATACCGGACGATGATCGACAAGCGGGCCATCGTGCCGCAATTGCGATCCAAAGCCCGTTATCTGCTGCGCGACACCATCAAGGTCACTGGCGCGACAGAATCCGCGCTGCTGCCTGCGACCGTCGGCATCTTCTACGTCCACAAGGACAACCCGATGAAAGGTGGCACGGGGCACACGCTCAGAGTATGCAAAATCCAGTGTGTGCCTGTCGCCTTTCAAGACGAATGGATGCATTGGCCCGCAACGCCGCCCGCTTAACCGGTGACCCTTGGCGTGCGACCGGAAGGTGAAGGCCGGCCTTCCGCCGGAGTTGGTTGTTTGACCACACACGTCAGAGATTCGGGCGCGCGGCCATTTGTCCAAGCTTTGGGAAATCCGGCGTTCTGTTTTCCAAGGCTTGGAACCAAGCAACTCACGCGACGACGGCGCGGTCGGTGATCAAGAGCGGATGGTTGGTCAGCGGCAGGTTTTCGAAGCTGATCGCGCCATCTTTCCTCCCGGCGGCTTCCAACGCGTAGATCTGGCCGGTCAGCAGGTCGGCGAGGACCGGGTTCTTGATCTTGTCGCTGGCGATGCGCGCGGAAATTTTCTCGGAGGGGACCGGTTTGAAGAGGTCGGCCAGCGACCAGTAAGCGCAGACGGGGATGCCGTTGCGCTCGAAGCTGGCGGTCTGAATTCCTTCCGCGGCAGACGTGAGGGTCAACGTGTCGGCAGCCAGCTTGGTCTCGCTGTCGAAGAGCGCGCAGAGGTTCTGGCAGGCGAAGTAGGAAGGCTTGGGCTCATAGGTTTCGCCGCGCAGGATACCCTTCCAGTTCACTTTGCCGCGGTACCCGACGAGGTCCACGATGAGGAAGTAGGAGGTCAGTTCGATCCCGAGACGCACGTCGTTGAGCAGCCGTCGCAGCAGCCACTTGGCCTGGAGCTCTTCGTTCCAGTCGAATTCGGAGAGCGCGCCCGCGCTGCCTTTCTTCGAGGGCGCGCCGTTCTCGCCCTGCCAGAGGCCGATGCCCTGCTTGTGCTTGGCGATGTGGCCGCGCAGCGTCTCAATTTCCTTGGTGTAGCCCTTCTCCGGCGTCGACCGGTAGGGATGATAGGAAATTTTGTCCACATGGTCGGTCAGGCCCGCCGCCAGGCATTGGTCAATGTAGGACATCGGGATGCCGGCATAGCCGCCGCCGATGATGACGGCCTGCGGTACCCGCTGGCGGATTTCCGGCGCGGTCTGTTTGACCAGCTCGACGTACCTGGCGGCGTCGGGCTTGCCGGGTTTCCAGAAGCCGGTGATGTTCGGCTCGTTCCAGATTTCCCAGTGCTGCACGCGGTCGCGAAAATGTTCGGCCGTGGCACGCGTGAAGCGCAGCCACGCCTGCAGCGCCTCCGGCTCGAAGACCGGCACCCAGCCGACCGCGGTGGCATCAGCCTTGGGCGTGTAGAGCGGATTGCCGTAGCCGAGGTTGAACCACGGCTGGATGCCCAGGCCGCGCAGCGAGTCCACCACCTCGTCGAGCCAGGCGAAGTCGTACTTGCCCTTGACGGACTCCGTGCGCGCCCAGCCGGTCTGGCAGCGCGCCCATTTCACGCCGAGCTTTCCGGCCAGCTCATAGGTTTTCTTCGGATCGAAATGCTGGCGGTCGAGCGTCTCGTAGCCCACCGAGAAGGGCGAGGCGGCGATGGACTTCGACGTGCGCGGCTTGATCTTGCCGAGCGCGGGCAGGCCAAAGCCGGCCCCTTGCTCCGCCGCCCGCACGCGCGCCAGCGGCGACATGCCGCTGAGGATGGTCAGGCCCACTCCGGCCCGGATGAAGTTGCGGCGGGATAAGGCGGTCGTCTGTTGTTTCTGGTGCATGGTTTCCTCGACGGGTTCGATCGTGGGCGTGGGCTTCGTTTGCATGGGTTGGTGCTTCAGGCTTCGTGTGGCAAGGCGACCGAGCGGTCGGTCACGAGCAGCGGGTGGTCGGCCAGCGGCGCGCCGGTGAAGGTCCATTGATCGCCGTGTTGCTCGGCGCGGGCGAACTCATGGACGGTGGCGGTGAGCGGGTCCACGAGCACGGGCTGGGTCAGGCGCGCGTCCGGACGGCTGGGGAAGGCGAGGGTGATGCTTTCGTCCGCGCGTTCCATTTCGTGGCCGCATGGATGCCAGTAGGCGTGCAGCGCCCGGCCCTTGCGGCTGAAGCTGGCGCAGGCGATTTCCCCGGTCTGGACCGGCCCGGCGCCGGCGACGCTCTGGAAGGTCAGCGGGACTTCCACGCGGCCCGTGTCAGCATCGAAAAGGGCGCAGAGACACTGGTAGGTGAAGTAGGCCGGCTTCGGGGTGTAGTCGGTGCCGCGCAGCAGGCCTTTGAAGTTGGTCTTGCCGCTGGGGCCTTCGCTGCCGAAATAGTTCACCAGGTCCACCGTGTGGAAATAGGAAACCAGTTCGATCTGCATCCGCAGATCGGACAGAAACCGGCGCAGGAGCCACTTGGCCTGGCGCGTCTCGCTCCAGGGATAGTTCGCGCGGCCGCCGGCGCCGCCGGTCTCGGAGGCCGCGCCGACTTCGCCGTGCCAGAGAGCGATGCCCGGCTGGTGCTTGGCGATGAGCTTGCGCCACTGGCGGACGTCGGCCTCGTAATTGAACTCCGGCAAGGGGCGATAGCTGTGGAACGAGGCCTTCTGGATATATTCGCCAAGTCCGGCTTCCATGCAGCCTTGGAAATATTTTGTGTCCATCCCGGCGACCGCGCCGCCGATGATGACGGCATCACGCTGGCGCTCGCGGATGGCCGGCGCGGTCAGCTTGACCAGTTCGACGTATTTGGCCGGGCCGGGCTCGTCGGGCCGCCAGAAGCTCTTGCCTTGCGGCTCGTTCCAAATTTCAAAATGTTTGACGCGGTTCCGGTAGTGTTCGGTGAGCGCCCCGACATAGCGCAACCAAGCCCGCCGGGCTTCCTCCGTGCGCGTGGGAATCCAGCCGACGGCCGATTCAAACGGCGCCTCCGGCATGTAGAGCCGGTTGCCGAACCCGACGCAAAACCACGGCTGGATCCCGATCTTCAGCAGGCGGTCCACCACGGCATCCAGCCAGGCAAACTCAAACTCGCCGCGCTTGAGTTCCGTGCGGCACCAGCCCGTATGCACCCGCGCCCACTTCACGCCGAGCTGCGCCAGGTGCGGATAGGTGCGCTCCGGGTCGAACATCTTGCGGTCCAGCGTCTCGAAGCCGATCGAGAGCGGCGAGGCCGCGATGGACTGCGACGTGCGGGGTTTGATCTTGCCGAGGGCGGGCAGTCCGAGGCCCGTCCCTTGCCCGGCCGCCCCGCCGCGCGCCAGCGGCGCGAGACTGCCGAGGAGCGAGAGTCCCACACCGGTCCGGATGAAGTTACGGCGGGATAGTGCCGTCATCAGCTGCTCCTGGTTCAGGGTTGTGCGGCTTTCTTCAACAGGCCGAGCGACGCCAGAAACGTGTCGGTCTTCTTGAGCGTGTCCTCGACGAGTTCCGGCTTGCGCATCAGGTAGCCGTGCGCGCCGCCCTCGTTGATATCCAGTTCGCAGCGGTTGCCCGCCTTGAGCATCGCGTCGAGGAAACCCTTGGCGCCCTTGAACGGGGTCACCGTGTCGCCAGTGCCGTGGAAGATGAGCGTCGGCGGCACGCCCGCGCGGACGTGGTGCAGCGGCGAGATGTCCTGCCATTTTGCGCCGCATTTGGCGTTGCCGTAGCCTTCCTTGGAGGTGTCGATCACCGGGAAGAACAACACCAGCGCGTTGGGTATGCAGGAAACCTTCGTGTCCTCGCCGGACTCGTCCACGCCATCGAAGAGCGCGGTGGCCGCCGCCAGATGTCCGCCCGCCGAGCCGCCGTTGACGACCAGCTGCTGCGGATCCACCCCCAGCTCCGCCGCGTGCGCGCGGACATAGCGCACCGCCGACCGGGCGTCCTTGACGCAGTCGAACACGGTGACGCCGGTCTTGGTGGAGTGGAGGCGGTACTCGACGCTGATGCCGACCCAGCCCAGCTTGGCGTAGTGCAGGGCGAACGGGTATTGCCGGCGCGGCGCGCCGCCGGTCCAGCCGCCGCCGTGGATCGTGATGAAGCACGGACGGTGGTCGCCGGCCTTGAACCCCGCCGGCTCGAACAGATGCAGGTGCAGTTCGCGGTCGCCGATCTTCTTGTAGACGACCTGCCGCGTCGGCTCCATCTTCGCGGAAACTTCGTCAATGGCATCGCCCTGCTTCGCCTTCGCCGTCTGCGCCGGGAGGCTGATGGGGGCTAGGACCATGGCCCCGAGGCCGAGCAGCACCAGCAGCTTCTTCATCATCTGCAGTTCCTCTCATCATGAAGCACACACGACCGCGGCAGTATGCAAGCCGCACAGCGGAACACAAACCCAAAACGGACCGGCCGTTCCAAACCATGTAGTCAGCGGGCGGGTACGGTGGTGGTCAGCAAGGCCTGGGCATGACGCGACAAGTGACCGCGCAAATCTTCCGTATAGCGGCGCAGCGTTTGCTCGCCGAGGCCTGCATGATCGCCGCAGCGGTAGAGTGCTCGGGCAATGATCAATTCACGGAGCGCTTCGCGCCGGTTTTTCACGACATTGTAGTCGCCGCCGGGTTTCTCGCGCTGGCGGGCCACCGCGATCGACGCATAGGCGTGGCCTGACATCCCGGGCTTGGCGAGCAGTTCGGCCAGAGGTTTGGCGGCGGCCGGGTCGGCCAGTGTTTCCAGAGCCAACGCCACAGCACGGTGGTGCGAGAAATCATCGTCGGCCGTGAGCAGTTGCAGTTTCTCGACGATCAGCGGGACAGCGTGGCGGTCGCCCGCGCGTCCCAGAATGATGACGAGGTGGTCGAGCGGGCTCAGCAAGGGGCGATCCTCACTGTATCCCAAGCGGTAGTTCCAGCCTTTGTCCCACTGCGGGATGTCGCGGACCGCGGCCATCAGCCTAGCAACGCCCAGCGGATCGCCCAAGAGGCCAAGCAGCTTGGCGTAGGTGAGTTGGGCCGGGCCCTCGCTCGCGGCATAAGCCGCGCGGAGCAGTGGCAACGACTGTTCGGGCTGGGCGAGGATCACTGAGGCGCCTTTGAAGTCGGCCTTCAGGTTGTGCACGGCCTCGGCCACCACCTCCGCGCGCAGCGGATAGGAATCCTTGTCGGTGAGGACGCGTTCGGGCACGTTTCCAATCGCGATGAGGCGCCGCTGCAAGGCGCGCATATCGATCTGGCGCGTGGGTGTGCCCGAGCGCGCGGTCATGGCCGCAGCGACGCCCACGGCGTAGCCCAGGTTTTCCAGATCGGCCTGCATGCGGATCATGGGGATCGCATCGTGCTCGGCGCTGAGGCCCAGCGCGGCCACGAAGATCCCCTCCAAGCCTTTGGGCAGGCAGCAGCGATAGGGAATGTTTACGTAGGGTTTAGCCCGGGTCCCCGCCGCGAGCAACGCGGGATCGAGTGTGCTGCATTGGGCCACCCCGAGGTCGAAGGGGCTGTGGGCCACGGCGATCGTATCGGGATAGGTCCGCTCGTTCAGTTCGTCGAGGATGGTCAGCGTGTGGTCGCCCACGATACGCCGCCGCTCGCGCGAGTCGATGATCGGACCCTGGTCGAACGCTTTGGGATGCTTGTCCTTGGCGTAAACATGGAGATGCCACACGTCAACCATGTCGGTTTCATCGACGATGCAATAATCAGCACCGCCGTGGTTCGCGCCGAGGTTGCGCGGCGGCACTCCGGCTCCCATGAGGGCGAAGTCGCGGTGATCCGTGTAAAGGCATGCCGCGCCGGCCGCGGCGGCGATATCGGCATTGCCGGTGGTATCCACCACGGCCTTGGCCAAGACCAGCCCCCGCCCGCGCGGCGTGGCCACGATCACGCCGCACACCCGCCCATTCTCAACGAAGGCCCCACAACCGACGCAGCCGAACCACAGTTCGCCGCCGGCCTTGAGGAACTCGTCGCGCCACCACTGCATCTTCTGCTCGATGATCCATGTTGAACCGGGTGCGGGCGTGCTGTTGTTGAAGCCGCAACGGTTGCCCCAGAAATAGAAGGCGACCGTGCCCAGGGTGCCCAGGCCGCCCAGGCCGTGGTGTTGTTCGATAACCAGCGTCCTGGCGCCCTGCCGCGCACTGGCGATGGCGGCCGGCGCACCGCAGGTGCCGCCGCCGACCACCACGACATCGTAGCGCCCCAGCACGGGCGGGGAGCGCGCGTCTTGCGGAATGGTGGGGCACTTGTGGGACGGACGGATTCCCGCGAGGACCTCGCGCACCTCGCCGCGCGCGACCGGCTGGGAGGTGGGTGTGCCCGGGAGGCGCACGCCGACCGGCGCCGGCTGACGCGCGGCCTCCTGCGCCGCAGCCTGGCCGACGCGCTCGCCGAGCGCGATCAACACGCCGGGCTGCAGCAGGTGTTCGGCGGCTGCGCGCGGAAGATCGGCGCAGGCGCCCAGCACAAAGAGACCCGCAACAGCGGCCGGACGCAAGGCGTCGAGCGGCACCTGCCGCGCTCCGCACCACGGACCGGTCATGGTCTGCCGCCCGTGCATGGGATCGGGCGGAACCTGCCAGAGAGCGTCGGCGGTGAACTGCTGCTCCGGGTCGTAGGTTTGCGTGCGTAGCCGCTGTTCGGCGCTGGCCCACGCGGTGTCGGTATCGCCGTCCATGGGGATCAGCGACGTATATTCGATCACTTGAAATTGACCGCTGGAGGTTTTCGCCGCATTGGGAAACGCGCCGCGAAACGGCGCCGAGGCGATCCGCGCCGTCAGCTCCGGCCCCGCGTGCGGCTGGCCGCCCACGACCACAAACTTCAGCGCCTGCGGTCCCGCCGGATAGGGACGGAAGCCGGCCCCGGCCAGCCGCGCGACGGTCGCGCGCTGCGTGGCGTCGATGATGACCTTGGCGATCACCGCCTGCCGTCCGGCCCGGTTCGCCATCACAATGCCGCAGGGCCGGCCGTGCTCATCGCGCAACACATCGGTTGGAAAACAGCTGTAGAGAAAGGTCACTCCCGCGGCCAACAGCGCCTCGTCAAGCGTCTGCTTGACGTGCAGCGGACGCGAGGACTGGAGCGCAGCGGTCGGTTTGTTTTGCGGATCGGCGAAGAGCTGCCGGGCGAGCGGTGTATCGAGCTCGTCGCCGGGCTGCGGCCACAGCCGCAGGGTCGCGGTCACCTCGTCGCCCAGATACGGCCGTTCCGCCGCGAGAAAAACCTTGGCCCCGGCCGCTGCCGCCGCTGTGGCCGCGGCGACGCCACCGGCGCTGCCGCCGACCACCACCACGTCCACCTGGCAGGCCACGGGAATGGCCCGGGCCGATTCATTGACCGCTTCCCCGGCCACGCCGTCGATGGTGGCCGCCTGCGCGCGGCAGCAGACCACGCCCAGCAACGACAGCAGCAGAAATTTTCTTATCATGGCCAAAGTGCCGCACAGTCTTTCCGAGCCTTGGAAAACTGCAAGCCCGATCTTTCCAAGGCTTGGGAAAAATACGGTTTTCCGTTTCCCATCCTTGGAAAATCCCTGCCGGGTCGCTATGCTGCGCGCCATGTTTTTCAAGGGCAGGGTCCTTCTTTGTGCGCTGCTGCTGTCGCTGGCGGGTCGGGCGGCGGACGAGTGCGGCGATGTGGCGAGTTTGCGCGCGGCGGTCACGGGGCTGTCGGCCCAGTACGGCGCGCGGTATCCGGGCGCGGACTTTCTCCGCAAGCTCGACGCTCTCCCCGCGAACGATGCCGCCGCGCTCTCCTCGCTGCGGCGCGAGGCGCTGGGCGCACATCCGCTGCTGGCGGATAATCCCTTGCTCTTCGTCGTGCGCCCGGCGTACCGCCCGGATCACCACAATACGGAGACGATGTTCCAGACGGGCGAGATCAACACGGGGAGCTATCGGCCGGGCGGGCCGCTGAAACTGTTAGACGTGCGCACCGGCGCGGCGCGGGTGCTGGTGGACCCGGGGACGAACGGGCTGGCGCGCGATCCGGACGTGTTCTTCGACGGCCGGCGCATCGTTTTCTCCATGCGCAAAAATGTCGGCGAGGACTACCATCTTTATGAAGTCGCCGCGACGGGCGGCGCGCCGCGCCAGCTGACGAGCGCGCCGGGCGTCTTCGATATCGATCCGTTTTACCTGCCGGACGGCCGCATCGCGTTCACCTCGTCGCGCGAGCCGAAGTATTGCGGGTGCAACGTCCACATCATGGGCAACCTGTTCCGCATGGAGAGCGACGGCGCGAACATCGTGCAACTCGGCCGCAACAATCTCTTCGAGGGCCACGGCTCGCTGCTGGACGATGGTCGCATCATCTACGACCGCTGGGAATATGTGGACCGCAATTTCGGCGATGCGCAGGGGCTGTGGACGGCGAACCCGGACGGCACGGCGCACGCGACGTGGTACGGCAACAACACGCCGTCGCCCGGCGGCGTGATCGAGGCGCGGCAAATTCCTGGCACCCCGATGGTGCTGTGCATCCTCGGCTCGTGTCACGACCGGCCGTGGGGCGCGCTGGCGATGTTGGACCGGCGGCGCGGCGTGGACGGGCGCGCGCCGGTGGTGCGGACGTGGCCGGCGAACGCGGTGGACCTCGTGCGCGAGCCGGGCACGGCCAACAACGCGTGGGATTTGTTCAAGAAGGTGCAGCCGCGCTACGCCGATCCGTTCCCGCTCGACGCGCAATTTTTCCTCTGCACGCGCCAGACCGGCAAGGGCGAAGAGCTGGGCGTCTATCTCGTGGACACGTTCGGCAACGAGGTCTGCCTGCATGCGGAAGCGCCAGGCTGCGCCGACCCGATGCCGCTGATGGCGCGCGCCCGCCCGCCGGTGCTGCCGGAGCGCCGCAACTACGCCGACCACAGCGGTTTGTTCTATGTGGCCGATGTCTATGCGGGCACGCACATGGCGGGCGTCGAGCGCGGCAGCGTGAAATGGCTGCGCGTGATCGAGGCGCCGGAGAAACGTTTCTGGACGCACCCGGCGTGGAACGGCCAGGGCGTGCACCGCCCGGCGATAAACTGGTCGAGCTTCGAGAACAAGCGCATCCTCGGCACCGTGCCGGTCGAGACCGATGGCTCCGCCTATTTCGAGACACCCGCCGAGCGGTTCGTATATTTCCAGTTGCTGGACAAGGACGGCTTGATGATTCAGTCCATGCGCAGCGGCGCGTTCGTGCAGCCGGGCGAGCGCGCGAGCTGCGTGGGCTGTCACGAGGACCGCCTGGCGCCGCCGCCGCCGGCCGCGGAGTCGTCGCTCGCCTTGCGGCGCGCGCCCAGCCGCCTCACCGGCTGGCACGGCGCGGCGCGTCTGTTCAACTTCCGCGCCGAGGTACAACCCGTGTTCGACAAGCACTGCATCCAGTGCCACGACTACGGCAAGCCCGCCGGCGAAAAGCTGCTGCTCGTCGGCGACCGCACCGCGGCGTTCTCCGTGGACTATGTGGATCTATATCTGAAGAAAATGCTGAAGGTCGTCGGCGGCGGCCCGGCGGAAATCCAGCCGGCGAATTCGTGGGGCGCGCGACAGAGCAAGCTTGTGCAGAACATGCTCAAGAACCGGGAACGCTATCAGCTCACCGACGAGGAACTCGACCGCGTCATCACGTGGGTGGACCTCAATGCGCCCTATTATCCGAGCTACGCGACCGCGTGGCCGGACAGCCTCTACGGCCGCTGCCCGCTGACCGGCGCCGAAGCCACACGGCTCCAGCAGCTCGGCATTGACCTGAAAGACCGGCCCACGATGACGCGCGTCAGCTTCGACCGGCCCGAGCGCAGCCCGGCGCTCGCCAAGCTCGGCGAGGCGGAGCGGAAGGAAGCGCTCGAGATTCTGCGCAACGGCGCCACGCGGCTCGCCGCACAGCCGAACCCCGACGCGCCGCCTTTTGTCGCCTGCGAAACCGACCGCCAGCGCGAGGTGAAGTATCAGCAGCGCGAAGCGATCGAGGCGGCCAACCGCGAGGCCCTCCGCACCGGCGCGCGCCGCTACGACCACTCGCCCGCGCCCGCCGCCGGCGCCGCCATCAAGGGCCCGGCATGGTGAAACCAGCCCCATCCTTCTCACT
>CAIWHP010000172.1 GCA_903912445.1 uncultured Lentisphaerota bacterium | reverse complement strand
GCACCATGAGTGTCTTCATTTCATTTCCCCTTCTTGAAGATGTCTATGGGGACGTCGTTCTTCTGCGGTGTGCCGGGGGTGCTGCGGCCTTCGGCAACGAGTTTCTCCAGCTTTTCGGTCAGGCGTTTGACGATCTCCGGGTGCTCGGCCTGGAGGTTTTTCTGCTCGCCTTCGTCCACACTCATGTTGTAGAGCTGGACTTCCGGCAGCTTTTCGCCCTTGGCCACCTTGGGCGGCGCGCCCCAGCCGCCGGAACCGGCGCACAGGATCAGCTTCCATTGGCCTTCGCGGATGGAGAAGCGGCCGTTGAAGGAGTGATGCACGAGCGTGTCGCGCACCGGCTGCCCGCCGCCCTTGAGCAACGACAGCAGGCTGAGGCTGTCCTCGGCGGCGTTGTCCGCCAATTTCACGCCAGTGATCTCCGCGCAGGTGGCCAGCAAATCAATCTGGCCGACCAGCTGGGCGCAGGTGGCACCAGGCTTGACCACGCCCGGCCAGCGGACGATGAAGGGGATGCGGTGGCCGCCGTCCCAGGTGTCGGACTTGTAGCCGCGGAACTGGGCGCTGGGAAAGTGGCCTTGGGCTTTCATTCCCGCAACGCCATCATACCTGGCGTAGCCGCTGGCACTGCAGGATTTGCTGCCGGAATACGGGGCGCAGCCATTGTCGCTGGTGAAGATGACGATGGTATTGTCGGCCTGGCCGGTCTTGTCAAGCGCCGCCAGCAGGCGGCCGACCTCGAAATCCAGCTCCATGACGTAATCCGCATACACGCCGAGCCCGCTTTTGCCCTTCCACTCCGGCGTCGGCACGAACGGGTCATGCGGCGTGCTGGGCGCGTAGTAGATAAAGAAGGGTTTTTGCTTGGCGGCCAGGGATTCAATCGTCTTGACCGCCTTGTCGGTGACGGCCGGCAGGATGTGGGCAAAGTCGTCCATCTTCAGCGAGGTACCCTGGCCATACTTGAGACCCACCCGGGTTTCCTTGAGGAGAGGCGTGCCGACAAACCGGCCGTTTTCAGTGAACATGAACGGCGGGAAGAGGCGGTTGTCGGAACTGAGATACGCATCAAAACCGCGGGTTTCCGGACCGTTGGCAATCGGTTGGTCGACTTGGAGACGCTGGTCTTTCACCGGCAGGGTGAGACCGAGATGCCACTTGCCCATGCCGGCGGTTTGATAGCCCTGTTGCCGGAGCAGCTTCGGCAAGGTTATCCGGTCGGCGGCGATCAGTGCCGGCGAATCAATGTTCAGCACGCCGTTCTGCAGCCGCGTCCGCCAGTTGTAACGGCCGGTGAGCAGGCTGTAGCGCGAGGGCGTACAGACCGACGAGCTGCCGTGCGCGTCGGTGAAAGCCATCCCCTGCGCCGCCAGCTTGTCGATGTTGGGCGTCAGGATCTTGCCATGGCCTGGGTTGAGGCAATGCACGTCGCCATAGCCGAGGTCGTCGGCGAGGATAACGATGATGTTGGGCTTCGCGGGTGGGGCAAACGGCGGAGCTGGCTCCGCGGCGGCGCTGGCCGCAAGCGGGACCAGGGCCAGCGCGGAGACGATGTACACGGCATTTCCCGTACGCATGATGACGGTTCCTTATTGATGGCTGGCTGAGTTGATGGCTAGTTCAAGTGGCCTTGCCACTTGTTCATCGGAGGCCGAACCGAACTTCCGCATTTCACTCTGTCCGAGTAGAGATGGGGCTTGCGCCCCACCCCCCTCACAGACCCGTGCGAGCGGATTTCCCGCACACGGTTCTTCAACTCATGGATTCGCTTCGGCTGGCTTATGATCTTATCAGCCTTGGTTTCGGCAATTCGTGGTATTCCAGCGTGCGTGTGAAGCGCTCCCATGTCCATTCGTGGGCATGGTGTCCGCTCCGTCGCCGCAGGTGTTCCAGCAGCACCTTCTTGGTCTCATACAGAAATCTCTTTAGAGGCCTTATGCTGTTGCCGCGCCCGAAGTA
This sequence comes from uncultured Lentisphaerota bacterium, assembly GCA_903912445.1. GTDB lineage: Bacteria > Verrucomicrobiota > Kiritimatiellia > CAIQIC01 > CAIQIC01 > DP16D-bin41. The sequence goes on along the minus strand of CAIWHP010000172.1, from coordinate 825 downwards.
GTTGAAGTGTCCCACCAGTCGGCGGCGTACCCCCTTGAACAGTTCGGGAGTTTGCAGGGGTTTCGCCTCATGGCAGTAGGCTTTCATGTTGTCCAAGGCGCGCACAAAGCGTTTCTTGGATGTCGCTTTGCTTATGTACGGGGTTCCCTTCTTCGACGTCGCCCAGGTATGAGTAAACCCCAGGAAGTCGAACGATCCGCCGCTCGGTCGAAAATCGACCAGCCGCGTCTTTGTCGGGTGTAATTCCAGCCCGTACTTCGCCAGTAGTTTACCCAATACCGCAAGAACGCGTTCGGCATCCTGTTTCTTGGCAAAGCCCATGACGAAATCGTCGGCATAGCGCACCATGAACGCCTTGCCGTCCAACAGCGGCATGGCCACCCCATGGAACCACTTGTCCAGCACTTCGTGCAGGTAGATGTTGCTCAACAGCGGCGAGATCACCCCGCCTTGCGGCGTCCCCTTTTCGGGGTAGGTGACCTGACCCATTTCCCATACACCTGCGTGCAACCACTTCGATACCAAGCGACGAACCACGCCGTCGCCGACCCTCTGGTTCAGCATTTCCTTCAGTTCCGCATGCTCCACTGTGTCGAAGAACCCTTTAATGTCCGCGTCGATGAGCCAGCATCCTCCCATTCCCATGGCACCCTTCCAGATGGCCTCCAGTGCATCGTGCGCTGAGCGACCCGGACGATAACCATAGGAACAATTGTGAGCGGCATGTCGAAAAGTGACCATTTATGGTATTTTGGCTGGCTCCACCCTTTGGGTGGTTCTTCTTCTATATTTTCTTCGTGATTTTTCTTGGCCGCGCCAAAGGCG
>CAIWHP010000171.1 GCA_903912445.1 uncultured Lentisphaerota bacterium | reverse complement strand
GCGCATGACCGCGTTCTTCGCGTCACTATAAAGCGGAACCGAATCCGGATCGGGCACCTTCTTCGGCAACATATTCCATTTTTCGAACGGCGCGGGCCGGTTCGTCGCGCCCCAAAGAAACTCGATTACCCCACGCGCGCCAGTGATAGCGCGCGGCCCCTCCGGCCAGCCGAACATCCACGCCGCCGGCGTGGACATTTTCCCGCCGGTGTAATTCCGGTCCTCGCGCGGCAACGTCGCGCCATCCACGCCGCGCAGATAGAGGCTCGCCGCGCCATCGCCGCCGTAGCTGCCGAACAGCGGCGCCTTCCATTCGCCCTGCGGATCGCGCACACGCAGCAGCAGTGTGAACTCCGCGCCTGGCGGATCGAAAGCCGGCCCGCCGATCTCCAGATGCCCTCCATCGAACTTCGCGACCATCCCATCGCCCCCGCGCGCCAGCGACGCCGCGCGTTCCACGCCTATCAGTTCCACGCCCAGCTTCACAGCGCCGCGCGCCGTCAGCGTTTTATCCGCGCCATCGAATTTCCAGACGTCAACGGCATCGCCGAACGGCTCCGCCGCGAGCGCCGGCCAAGCCGCAAGCAAGGCGAGCGGTAAAAACGTCCAAGGCTTGAAAATAACACTGGCTTCAATTTCCAATGCTTGGAAAAGTTTCATAACCACCTCTGTGAACTATCAACTCAATTTCCGGTTCGGGGGTTTTCTTGCGGCCATAAACTCTGCAGCAATTCCACCGCCGTATCCACCAAGGTCTGGATGCCGGCAGGCGCCACAAAGTTCACGCCGGCGAGCGCCTCATAGCCTTCGTGCGCGAAAGCCTGCGCGGTGGGCTCGTAGCCGATCCAGTCGTCGGTGAGTTCGGTCACGATGGTGTAGGGCAACGGCGAACGTTTTTTGATGTCCAAGCCCCTCTCCACAAAGAGCTCGCCGGGATTGGTCGCGATGGCCAGCGGGCCGATGCGCGCGGCGCTCACCGGGACCGTGAGCGTGGCGGGCATCGCGGCAGCGGTGCGCTTCGCGCCCTCGAAGGATTCCGGTCGCCAGCCCAGACGGGCGATAGCACCATCGCGCTGCGCCGCGACATCGCAGCGCGGCACCGCCACATCGCGCCGGGCATAGCCCACCACGACAGGCTCCTTGACGGCGACGGCATTCGTCGCCGCATCCACCGCCGCCTTCGCAAACACCGCGGCTCTTTCCTTCCAGTCTGGAGTCCACATCACGGGAGGCTGGATATTGCCGGAAGCTCCCTGCGTGAACACACACACCGCCTGCTGCCCGTACACCTGCGCGATGTGTTCCGCGATCACGCCGGGAAAATCCGCCGACCAGGTGTGCGTCTTGATGCGGTCGTGCAGGCCGGGATGACAGGTGAAATTCACCAGCGTCCCGAGCACCTTGCCATCCAAAGCATCGAATCGCGCCACCCACAACTCCGGGTCAATGGGGCCTTCCGTGCCCAACACCTGCGGCACCTGTTGCAGATCGTTGAGCTTTTTCAACCAGGTGTTCAGCGCCAACCCATCTGCCTTGGAAATCAGCCGGCGGTTGCAATGCCCTTCATAGACCAGCGAGCGTCCGATGAACATACGCGCAGGTTGCAGCGCCTGGTTCGCCTGCTCGATGCAGTCGGCGATCAGCTTCGGCAACGTGGCGATGTAGTCCTTGTTGATGGTGTTCTTGTCGCCCTGCGCCGGGATCAGCGGCGAGCTGTGATTGTGACTCGGGCAAATCAAAATCGCGTCGCGCGCCAAGCCCGTCCGCTCTGCCGCCAGCGCGATGGCCGCATCGGCGAGGTCGCGGCGCACCTTCACGAGGTCCACGCCTACGACGGCGAGTTTCCTGCCGCCGCTCGCAACGACCAGCGCGCTCGCCCTGAGCGGATCGTCCGTGCCTGTGCTGACCGGCGCGCCCGGGCCGGTGATAACACAGCCAACCGGCGGCGTGATGTCCATCCGACCGAAGCCGACCTGCAGCGCTGCGCTGTCAGCGGCGGACGCCGCAGTCACGACCATAAACAGTGCCACAAACGGCGACAGGAGCAGGCTGGCGAGAGGTGTGAGAGTCGGCTTCATAGGAGGTTTCCTTTTCACATTTCGCCTATTCTTTTTTGAAATCGAGAGTCAGATCCTCGTATCCCGGATGGCGGATCAGCGCTTGGGAACTGCCGTGGACCATCGACAAGAACGGCGACTCGAAAGTTTTCAGCGGGTTTAGGTTCACTTCTGTTCCGTTGATGCGCGGCGATTGCGCGCCCTTGGCCCAGACCTCGTAGGTGTCCTTTGCGGCGGACACATAAGTGAGCTTGCCGTCTTGGTACTCAAAGCGGTTACCCTTCACGGCAGCGCAGAAACCCTTGAAGCTCTTGTAATCACAGGCGCGGCCCATCTGGATGACAACAGGTGCCCACATGTCATTGAGTTCGAGAAAGTGGCCGCTCTTTTCCACAATCTCCTTCGTTGTGATTTGGTTGGGCAGATTGACTTGGTTGGAGGATTTGTCGGTGACTTTGAAGCCGCCACCCGCCACCCGAATGGCAGCATAGGCGTCACCCGTACGTGTGAAAAACCAGCCGGAGGCGTCTTCGACGCGGTTTTTCCAGAGGTTACCATTGCTGACAAACACACGGGTGCCGTTGCTCACAAACCGGTCGCCATGGCCGACCTTGGCGTTCGGATCGCGCGCGATGATGGAGACGGCTTTGCCGGTAATTCCACTCGTCGGGCGTGAGCAATAAAATCCGGTTCCCATGACGACGATGCGGTCGAGGCGGCTCGAGGGAAAAGTCGCGCCCATCATCGGGGTCAGAATCACATCGGTGGTGTAACTCCGCTTGGGATCGGTCGTCAGCGTGCCGAGCGCATAGTCCGGAGTGTAATAGACATCGCGGCGGAAATGGGAATCGCCATTTTTGTCCACCATGATTCGCGGCTGCCCGCCGTCGTCCGCGCGATAATTAGTTTTCGTCACTTCAAGCCCATCGCCACCCGTCATGCCGGGCCGGCGGCTGGAGGCCAGATAACAACCACGATTCCGGTCGCGCGCGATGGCCGTCACGATGGCGGGTGGCTGATAGCTGCTGGCGAGAAACGGCACCTGTCCAAGCGAAGGGCTGCCATCGTCGTTGTCATGCCACCGGTAGACATACAGAAGGGAGCGTGCCCAGAATGACCGGAAGCCATCGTAGTGGGCCCAACGGGTGGTGGCCATGCCGAGGCGCTCGCCAGTCCGTGGATCGAATTCGCCGGCGACCTCCGCCCAGAACAGCGTGAGAAACTTTCCGGCGAGCCGGCGCAGTTCGGGATCGTCCGCGAGATCGAACAGGTCGTAAATGACTCCGACCGTGCATTCCCCGTAAGATGACGGGTGTGCGATGTCCATGTCCGTCCCTTCATTGGGAAAGACGAGAAAGAACTTGATCAAAAAGCGATTCCAGGCCTGGTAGTGATTCTCAACCGTGTCGCCCTCGATTTTGGCTGTCGGCCCGTAACGCCCGGCCTTGCGAACGATCTGCAAGGCCAGAAAGTAGCGCCGCCACTTATCCGTCTGACCGTTGTTGGGCAGGAGGAAATGGGCCAGTTCGGCTTTCTCGACGGTATCCCGCGACAGGCCGAGAGGATACTTGGTCAGAAGTTCCCAAGCGAAGCCCTCGATGGCCTCACGAGCCTCCTTGCTCAGCAGCTTGTGGGTGCGTTCCATCAGATAGATCCGCAACAGCGCCTCGCAGCGGTTCTTGGGCACCAATTTCCCGACGTAGGTGGTCAACCGGCTTCCTCCGCAACTCTCAAGCACCATGCGGTTGGCCTCGTCCACCTTTTCATTCTTGAACAGGAGCAGCAGCGCCATATGTTGTTTGAAGTCCACGTTTTTCTCCGGATCAGGCGACGGCTTCTTCTGAATGTTGGCGAGTGCCGCATCGCGGCGCTGCGCGAAGCTCGCTCCGCTGGGCTCCGCTGCCATTGAAACGACAGACTGGGAGCTAAGGAGGGTAGCTAGAAGAAAAAATAATGCGGGTGTTTTCATAGGGTGGCTTTCAGCAGATTGGCAATGTTGACGGCGATTGCCTTGCGATGCAATTTTCCAGGATGCGTTTTATGGCGTGCATTCAGCACGTTTCAAGTTTTTCAGGATGTCGAGCGATTCTTTTTCGACGATCTCGCCGGCGCGCGTGGTGAGATAGGAATGCTCGCCGAACCATGTTTCGTAGCTGCCGCCGGCAAACGCCTTGGCCGTGGGCACGTAGCCGTGCGCGCCGTTGGTCTGTTCCGCAACCAGCGTGTGCTTGAAGGGCGATTGCTGCTTGATGCCCATGCCGATTTCGCAGAACAGCTCGACGGGATTGGTGACGATCGCGAAGTCAGCGCCGATGCGGATGCCGGTGAGGGGGAAAGGATAGGCTGGCTGCTCACGCCTCTTCATGACATTGAACGCCGTCCTGTAATGCTCAAACTGGGCGGGCCAGTTGCGGGCGATCTCCGCGTCCTTGAACTCCGGATACTCGCGTCCCGGCATCTGGATTTCCCGGTATTCAATGGCCAGCGCTGGTCGGGTGATTGGTTCAAGCTGGCCGAGGCAGCGCAAGAGTTCGCCGCCAAGTCTTTCGCCGAAGAGTTCCTGCTTCACGGAGTAGATGGGATTCACGTCGCCGCAGGCGCCCGTCAGAAACAGCGCAGGCACGTCGTAGCCCAGCTGTTTTTGGACGTACTGCTGAACCGCGCCGGGGAAATCTGCGGAGACAGCAAGGTCGCGCGTGTTGGCGGCGTGACAGGCGAAGTTATAGACTATGGCTTTGTATTTCCCGTCTTGCCCGATCACCGCCAACACATCGAACCCGGGATCGGCCTGGCCTTCCGCCGGGTACTTGCCGGCATCGCCAGGTGGTAACTGCCAGCGGTTCCAAGCGTGTCCATCCTTGATCACCCGGCGGCACTCGCTCAAACCTTCCGCCCGGCCCCGCGCGACACCGAGCCGGCAGGGCGTGAGCTTGCTGGCGGCCTGCGCCACCGCTTCCGCAATGGGCGTTGCGAGTTGGTCCTTGTAATGGGACCACAGCGGGCCGCGGTGCGTGTGGGAGGCGCAGATGATGACGTTGGTGGCCGGAATGCCGGTGATCTGCTCGATCTTCTGCCGCGCCCGCGCCACGTGTTCAGCGGGGTATTTCAACGTGTCCACGCTGACGATCGCCACCTTCTGCCCGCCCGCGGATAAGACCAAAGCCTTCGCAGACAGACGCGTGCCGACTGATTGTGACTTCAACCGAGTCGGTGAACCAGCCAGCACGACGGGTGCACCCGGTGTGATGTCCACACTGCCAGCACCGGCATAGATATAGCCACTCTCGCCATCCTTCGCGTATACAGCAGCTGCCAACAGCACCAGCGCACTCCATACACGCCTGCCGGCACCATAACGTCTGACCGAGCTAGGGAACAGAATGTGTGGCTGGCGATTCACGATGTCCCTCAATACGGATTGCTCGGCTCCAGTTGCCAGGCTTTCGCCATGCCGTCGCGCGCCAGCACCAGCCGTTCCAACCCGCGGCTGAATTTCATACACGTGGTTGTTATTTCGATTTCCATGCCGTCACCGCATTGCAGAGCAGCCAGGCCGTGGCGGGCTCGCCCGCCGGCGTGAGCTTGAGCAGCGCCAGCGGACCATGCGCGCCGGTGATGAAAGGGAGTTCCGCGGTCTTTACGACGTGTAGCGCAGCGTCCTGGACTTCCACGTTGTAGGTCCGCCGGGCCGGCGCGACGCGCAGCGTGACGTTCTGCCACGCTCCCGTTCCTTTCAGGGGCACCTCGATGACCGGCTTGCCATCCTCGGCACACAGGGTCAGCGTGCCCTGCTGGCCCACTTTCAAGCGGGCGTGCAAGATGAAATCGTCCGCCGCCGGAGCGGAGAACTTCAGCGCCGCCGACACGCCGCCTTCCAGCTTCAATCCGCGCAAGCCCAGCGGCCGGTAGCGCGGCACGGTGCCGAGCTCAAAGACGCTCGGCCGCATTTCCCCCTCGTAATCGGGCACATCCACCACCACGCCGTGGCCTTTGACCTGCCACGCGGCGGGCACGGCACCGGGCGTGTCGCCGCGGAAGTTCTCGAACGCCAGCAGCGCCGGCTGCACGAACACGATGTACGGCAGCTGCCGGGTGCTCGTGGCATTCGGGCCGAGCGTCACCGCTCCCGACGGGACTTGTTTCGCGAGGATATCGAACTCGACCGTCTCCGAGGGCGGCCGGTTGCGGTAGCGATAGGGCCAGTCCCAGTGGCCAACCGTCAGCGTCTGGTGGATGGCCTTGAACCCATCCGCGGCGAGCCAGTCGAGCTTTTTGCCTTTGGGTTTGGCGACGAAAACCATGGCAGGGCCCTGCAGTTGGAACTGATAGCCCCGGCCATAGTCGGGCGCGTAGGCGGCGCCTTTGCCCGCCCACTTGGAATAGACGGAGCGGATGCCGCCGATCTGAAAAACGCCCTGCAACGGGAACGCGGTGAGTGCATACAACGCCCCGTTATAGAGCGTCCCGTCGTGGCGCTCGGACTGCGAGCCATACACCGCATCGCCGACGCGGGCCGGGTCGTGCGTGACGACGTTGCCGAGATAGGGATGCCGCGGCGGCTCGATCCCGGTGACGAAACTCAGCACGTCCACCTCCAGTCGCAGCCGCGCCTTCTGGTAGAGGTTGTAGAGGGTGTAGAAGTCCTGGTTGGTCCCGCCGCGGAACCAGGCGCGCCACTTCTCGGAGGCGCATTCGTCATGGAAGGCGGCATACAGCTCCTCGGTCAGCGGCCGCGCGTCCAGCAGCGCCGCCAGCGCGCCGGCGCGGTCGCCGTCCTTCAGCCGCGCGATGGCATCCTGCGTGGCGATGGACAGCTTGTAGAGGCCGCGCACGAGCCGGATGGCATCCACGAATTCGTAGTCGAAAAAGCCCCGCCGCTCCTCCGGGATCGAGGGCCGCAGAGCGAGCGCCTGGTCCAGCACCTCGCCGAGTTCCTTGATGCCGCGCTCGTAGGTCTCGCGCTGGTAGTCGGCGTTGAGCGCGAACCCGTCGCGCGTGCCGACATCGATATTGTGCAGGTTGGCGATGATGGTGAACATCGCCTCCATGACCTTGTGATAGAACGGGTAGGTTTTGAAACCGTCGTTCCGCACGGTGTGCGGATGTTTCTCATAGTATGCGTCGTACAGCGCGGCGACCTGGGGCGCGGCGGCCGCGCCAAACTCGTCGCGGCAGTAGCGCGCCAGATAGTCGCGCGGCTGGAACGCGGGATAATCCCACAGCATCTCCGCGATGCCGCGGATCTCAAGCTGCTGGTGGCGGAGGTGGTTCATCGCCAGCAGCATGTGCTGCGTGTCGCCGCGCTGGAACATCGCGTCCATGTTGACCTTGAGGTAGGTCTCGATCGGCGTGCATTTGGCGATCTGCGGGCCGCCGCCGAAATACTGCGTGTGGAAATACTGCCCGTAGCGGCGCTGCGGGTCGCGCGGCTCGGTCCAGAACTTCTTCGAGTAGCTCATGCCGCTCATGCCGGCGTCGCTGAAGCCCGTGGTGACCTCGCGCGGCACTTTCAGCCAGCCTTGATCATAAAACTTGCCGACCTCGGCATAGAGCGTCGTCATCATCTCCAGATTGGGGTTGGGATCGAGCTTCCGCACCAGTTGCGCCTGATCGGCCAGCGCCTGCGTGATGAGCTCCGCCCGCTGCTGGGGCGTGCCGCCGTCGGGCAGGCTCGACTCTTCGAAGGGGCCATCGGCCCAGCCGCGCAGGTTGATCTCCCAGACCACCTGCGGCGAAAACTCGACCCAGCGCTTGATGTAGTAGCTCCAAAACTCGCGGAACGCTTCGGGATGCAGCCGGTAGGAGAACTCCTTCGGCTTGCCGGCAGGATTGTGCTGGGCCCAGTAGTTGTCCCAAAACCCGGTGTCGGCGCCGACGCCTTCCATCTGGTGTTGCGTGATGAACAGGCCGCGATCCACCGCCGCCTGCAGCCGCTCGCGATCCGGCTGCCAGTCGATGTCGATGAAATACCATGTGAACATGTTCATCTTCAGCCGCAAAGCCGCCTCCCAGAGCCGCTCCAGCACCTCCGGGTGGATGGCGAACATGTAACGGCCGTAGCGCGCGCGCTGGACCAGCCCGCTTTCCATCCACTCCATAAAGATGGGGTGATCGTTCAGCGTCCAGCCGCGGTATTTCCAGGTCGGCTCCTTGCCCGGCCCGAAGTTGACGCGGTCGTCGAAGACCAGCTCGCCGCGCGTCGCCGGCTCATGGTCGGCCCAGAACCAGAGCGGGTCCACACCGAGGTGTTTCTGCTCGAAGTCGTAGAGGCCGAAGATCGTCCCGCGCACATTGCTGCCCGCGATGGCCAGCACCTGCTCCTTGCCGCCGACGTTGTTCAGGACGCGGTATTTGAAGACCTCCCACTTGCCCGCGAGATCGTCCACCGCCACACCCACCGACGCGAGCAACGCCTTGCCCTCCGCGCAATCCGCGCTGCCCAGCACGATGCACTTGCCCCACGTCTCGCTGAGCGAGTGGACAATGTTCGGCGTGACCCCGGAGATCTTGGTGATGTCGCGCTGGAGGTTCTTCGCTGCCGCCATCACGCCCTGGTGCTCGGTTTTCGCGAGCACGATGTATGCCGGCTGGGCATCCTTGACCAGTTCGATGCGCGGGCGGACAGGCTCATCGGCGTGGACGACCGCGCCCAGGCTGAGCGCGAAGGCCACGCTTTTACCAAGGAGGGAACGAAGGCACGACATCCGGGGACCTCCAGATGCTACCCTCCTAAGTTGCCTTGATGTGGACGAATGAGGCTTCGCTATGGCTGGATCCACGATGGCTCCTTCCGTATTCAATAGTGTAGTTTTCAAGGATGACGCTTTACTGGTTCAGTGTGGAACTTAGGCGGTGGGTCTCAAGTGTCGGGACACGGGCCTTCCCTTCGCGGGTGAGCAGGTAAGCCTGGATGGATTGGCGTTTCGAGGGATAGATGGTCTGCGCGGTGTAGGCGCGCGAGTTAGCGATGACTTCGAGGATGCAGCCGTCCACGAAGATATGGAGATCGAGCGGTTCGCCAGGCTTGAGTTCGAAGGGCATGCGCTGGACGAACACATCCGGATTGGCGTTGATCATCTTCTCGGCCAAAGCGCGGGGATGATACCGCGTGTAGCGGGTGCGGTTTCCGAGGTCGCTCTTGGCGAAGTTGATCTCGATGACTTTCTCGCCGGGAAGGTAGGTGATGTCGGTGAACTCGTCCTGCTCCGGCGAGCAGGCGACGCGAAAGCCCACGGCCTTCGCGGTGATGTCGGTGAAGGTGGCGCGGAGTTCGACCGAGCGGGCGGCGGCTTCGGGCAGTGGGCGGGTTTGGCTGTCGAGCGCGAGGTCTTTCCCGGTACGGGTCTGGTAGCGCAGCGTCTGGAGTTCCTCGGCCGGCCGGAAACGGAGCGTTTTATCTTCGCCGAGACTCAATACGACGGGCATGGAAAATGAGGTCTTCCAGAGGCCCGTCTTGCCGGCGGTACGCACCTGGCCGAAGAAAATGCGGCGACCTTGGTTGTCGGGCATGGTTTCAGGCGCGGCGATCTGGTCGCTGATGAAACCGATGCGGCCCATATTCTCAGGCGTGAAGGTGGCGCCCTCAAAGCTGCCGACATAATAGCGGCAATGTGTCCAGGGATTATGAACATGGGAGAGAAGCACCCACTTATCGCCGAGCGGAAAAAAATCGGGGCAGGCCGTATCTTCGTGAATCGAAGTCATGTCGCGGCGGCTCTTGTAGAGCGGGCCGAGGTAGGCCCAGGCGCGGAGATCCTTGCTGGTAAAAAGGCTGGTGCAATCCCCCTCGTAACCGGGGCGCAGGTTCTTGTTTCCACAAAGCAGGAAGTAGGCCTGCTTGGCTGCGTCATACCAGGCCGTGGAGTCGAACACGATGTATTCGGACGGGATATATAAAGCGGGCGGGACGGGTTTCGGCTTTTGGGAGAGGACGGGCTTTTGCTGTATGAAGGACCATTCAAGAAGTTCGTCATCCTTTGGCTGCGCGGCCCAAACACCGCTCTTGCTGCCATTTCTGACAACGAGCGGAATGATCGTGGGAACAGGCGCATTCTCAATGGCATCCCCGCTCCAGAAGGGACGGCCTTTGCCCTCATCAAACAAGCCGGGGTGGAGCACATCGGGGTGCAACTGCCAGTGCAGCAAGTCCGTGCTGGAGGCGTGTCCCCAATTGTCGGTTAACGGTTTGCCTTGGACGTCATAGATATGCTTTATAAACATGACGTGGTAGCGGCCTTTGTGATACAGAAGGCCGTTCACGTCCCACCAACTGCCCACGGCGGGGGTGAGATGCCAGGTGGGCCGGTTATGGTCGAGCGCGACCTCTTGATCGAGGACATTGGCTTGATGCAGGAGCACGCCGAGTGAGATATTGCTGCGCATGGGTGACCGCTTGGCGTCGCCACTGATTTCGAGGGCAAAGCTGGAAGTGGCGGCGGCAGTCGTGGCCATACAAGTCGCGATCAGCAATAAGTGCTGTGCTGTGGAAATCAGACTCTTCATTGGTTTTGCTTGGGAGTAAGTCAATATGCATTACTCGGGGCCATCTGCCACGCCTTGACTTGGCGCACCTTCGCCGCTCCGCCGGTGGCGAAGACGGAGACGCCGAGGCTGTCGGGGCGTGCGGGATAGATGCGGCGCGTGATCGCCTGCCGGTCGTTCGCGAAAACCTCAACGACCGAGCGGTCCACGAATACGCGCAGCACCAGCGGCTCGCTGGCCTGGAGCGCGAACGGCGCGGCTTCGACGACCTTCCGGCCTTCGGCGAGGCCGGACTTGTTGGAGTCGACCTTCAGCTTCTGTTCCACCACGTCGTAGGTGATGAGCGTTTCTTCCTCGCGATCCGGCGAACGGCAGACTTTCACGCCGATCTGCTGCGCGTCCTGCGGCTCGATCTGGAATTCCAACTCGATGGTGTTGCCGGAGATCTTCGGGAGCACAATCTCCTTGTCGGCGGCGACGGCGATGTTCTGCTGCGTCTGCTCGCTATGGCGGAGGCGTTGCAATTCCTCGATGGGCTTCATGCGCAGGCGGTTGTCCTCGCCGAGCGTCAGCACGCGCGGCAGCGAAAGCTCGCCCGACCAACCGCTGGCGAGCCGAGTCTTGCCATCGCGCTGGTCGAAAATCCAGCCCCACAGAATCCGCCGGCCATCGGGCGCCTCAAGCGACTCGGGTGCGAAATAAGTATTGTCCACCCAGCTCAGCCGCTCGTGGATTTCGGGATGGAACTGCTCGTTCTTCCAGTCGCCGACGTAGTAGCGGTTGCCGCGGTTGTGCGCGATGCAGACCAGCACGCGCTTGGTGCCGAGCTTGAAGAAGTCAGGGCAGGAGATGTCCTCGTTGGTCGCGACGTCCGGCATCTCGTGATGCAGGAACGGACCGACGTATTTCCAGCCATCGAGCTCGGTGGCCTTGAACGTGGACGGCGCTTTGCCGCTGCGGGGCGCACCCCCGAAGAGCCCGTAGTAGTTGCCGTCTTCTACCCAGCCGTGCGGGTCCCACGAGGCATACGGCTCCTTGCCCGTCGGGTTCGGGATGATCGGGTTCGACGGCAGCTTCGTCCACCGATCGAGCTGGTCGTCGCTGCTGGTGGCGATGCAGTTGCCCGCGCCGACGCCGTGGAAGAGCATCGTCGCCTCGCCCTTTTTATTGATGAAGCAGTTGCCGCTGAACATGCCGCGGTCGGCGCTCCCCTCGGTGGGATAGAGCGGCGGCGGGTGCTGCCGCCAATGGACCAGGTCCACGCTGGAGATGTGCCCGAAGCAATGCACGCGGTTCTCCTGATAGATGTAGAAGAGATGATATTGCCCGCGCCAGAAAATCGCGCCGTTGGGATCGAACGGCATGGCGTAGTCCTCGGGGATGGCAAAGTGATAGGTCGGCCGGTACGGATCGGCGAGCAGGTGATTGCGGAAGCGCCGTACCGTGGGGATGTCTTCGGGCAGCCGCGGCTTGAAGGCGAGCGACGGCGGCAGCGCCGGCGGGTTCAGCGCGTCGAGGCCGCTGGCGGACTGAGCAGCGATGAAAGCAGCCTGCTTCCCATCGAGCAACAGCCGCCCGTTCTCGGTCTTCGCACCATCCACCAACCGCGAGGCCGCGAAGCGCCCGGTGATGTCGCGGCACGCCGCATCGTCGAAGGTCCACCACGCCCACGGCTTCGGCTCCGACGGCACGCCCGGCTTGAGCGCAGCAACCTGCGCCGCCGTCAGCGCACGGTCATAGATGCGCGCCTCGTCCACCGCACCAGCGAAGCAGTCGCGATTCCCCATGTGGCGCGGGCCCATCATAACGAGGCTGTCCGGCCCAAATTGTACCGGCTGTTTGATCGTGTAATGCGAGTAGGGTTGCCCATTGCGATAGATGGTGATCTCGCGGCCGCGATAGACAAGGGTGACCTGCACGAGCGTGTTCGCATCCGTCGTCTCGGCGGGCCAGTCGTCCTGTTTCAGTTGTGTGCGCCGGTAGCTGTCGCTGCCGGCCATCCAACGTGCCGGCGCGCGCTCGCCAAACACGAGGCCATCGAAGTGACCGTGATGATCGTCAAGCGTCAGCGCGCTGCCGCCGTGCTGCATGAGGTTGGCGGGCGCGACCCACGCGACGAAGGTTTTATCGGTGAGCGTTGTCTGCGGCTTGGCGCTGCTCGGCGGCGCGGCGATGACAACCGCCGGCTTGATGATCTTCAACTGGATGTCCTTGAACTGTGCGGTTGTCGGCGGGCCGGTGTGCAATTGCATCGCGAGGATGCCCTGCGCAGCGAAGCGGACCGGGTCGTGGTCGGTGACTTCCGCCATCAGCTTGCCGTTGACCTTCAGCGTCAGGTGCCTGCCGATGCAGATGAGGTGATATTCGCACCAGTCCTCCAGCTTGAAGCCGGCCGGCCCCTGCTCCTCGACAATTTTCTCCTTCGCCAGCTTGCCCTGCTGATCAATCACCGTCCGCTCGCCGCGCCACGCGAGCGTGTGGCGGCCGTGTTCCTCGTAGAGCCGCACCAGCCACGGCGTGTCGAGGTTGTTGTCCATCTGGTAGCCCATGAGGTCGTGGTTCGCCAACTCCTTGCTGCGGAACTGAAAACCGTTGTTGATCTTCGGCGAACCGGAGACCCGCGACTTCAACTTCAGTTCGAAGTCGGCCAGCTCCCCACCCTGCCAGATGAGGTAGAGGTTGGCCGGCAAGGGATGTTCCTTGGTTATCTTCGCCGTAAGTGCGCCGTCCTCGATCGTCCAGAAGCTCATGTCCGCGGCCTTCCAGCCCGCAAAGCTCCGCCCGTCGAAGATGTTTTGGAAGCCTTCCTCGGCCTCCGCCGCGGCCAGCGCCCTGCCGTGCACAAGCAGGCCGAACGCCATCAGCACCAAGCAACCAGCCATTTTCTTCATTTCAGTTCTCCTTCAAAATCGCGCCTTACATTGTGACGGGAGGGTCTGCCTCACTTAAGCTGCAGCCAGCCGGCCTGGTCGAGGCGCCAGTTCTCGGCAAGCGTGCCTTCGAGGCAGCGCCACGAACCGGCTTCGCTGCGGTAGACGGCGAGGTTGCAGGCGATCTTCTGGCCAGGCGCGGGCTTCAGTCCGAGCGCGGCCCACGGGATGATCCACTCGCTGCGCCAGCCGCCGTGGTTCTTGCCGAATTTCTTCGCGGCAAACTGCACCGCCTGCCCGAGCCGCGCCGCGTCCGCCACGGGCGCGGCGGCGTCGGCCACGCTCTGCACCGTGCCGCCGGCGTAGCCACGCAGCACGAATATCGCCGGCTTGCCGTCGGTGGTCTTGCCCGCAAGACAGAGTTCCGCGCCATCGTCCTGCCCGAAGGCCGTGCCGCTGCGGAGCTTGTCGGCTTCGAATACGGCGACGGTCAGCGCCACATACAGATTCTGGTCGTCGTAGGCCATCTTGACGAAGGCGGGTGCGCCGCTGCCGGGATCGCGCGAGGGCTCGCGCTCGAGTCCTTGGCTCCGGCCGGGCCATTCGTCGGCGCCGAACTCGCCGTCGGGCTTGGGCGGCTGCGCAAGGCGCGCCGCTGCGAGCACGTTCGCCTTGTGTTCCGGCTTGGGCGCGGTCGGCTTCGCATCGTCGCGTCCCGTCACGGCCACGGGAACGGCGGCGGGAGGCGCATGGCTGATGATGGCGTTGCCTGCCCATGTCTTGACCGCGCTTGGCGGCGTGAGCGAGAGCTTGCCCGGCACGTAGAGCGTGTTGTTGGAGAAGGTGCAGTTGGCGGAGCGCTGGAAGCTGAGGACCATGTTCGACGCGGAGCTGAAGATATTGTCGCGGATGATCAGGTTGCGCGCGATGTGGTTGTGAACCGGCCGCTCGACGCCGATGGAGAGATTGTGCTCGACGATGCAGTCCTGCGCGCCCTCGTCGAGGTAGTAGGACGAGACGCCGTAGCCCTCGCCGATCTTCACCACGTCGCGGACGATGTTGCTGCGGAGGATGCAGCCGGACATACCGCCGTAGATCGCGCCGCCATCGTGCAGCTCGCGCATGACGCGGGAGATCACGTTGCCCTCAAAGAGATGATTACCGCCGCTGCCGATCATGCCGCTATAGGGTGTGTCGTGGACCTCGTTGCGCTGTACGCTGAAGCCCTGCGTGCCCGGCGTGCGCCATGCGTAGGTGGAGACGCTCAACGCGACCGCGCTCGGATAGTAGCGGCCGATGTGGTGGAGGTGGTTATCCGCGAGCGTCGTGGCGAGGCCATCGGCCTTGATGCCGCACGCGCCGGTGTCGTGGATGTGGCTGCCGGCAATCCGGCAGTCCTTCACCTGTGTGGCAACGAGGCCCTGCCCGCCGACGTTGCAGATCTCCAGTTTCTCCAACACGCACTCCTGCGCGCGCTCCAGCCGCAGCGCGCCATCGAACGCGTAGGCGCCGAAGCCGCCGGACTTCAGCGGCGTGGTGGTGGCCTGGATGACGAGCCCACGCAGCGTGATCTTCTGCACCGAACCCTTGGTGCTGCCGGCGATCTTGAGGGCGCGCTCCAGCCGCGGCGCAACGACCTTGGCCTTGGCCATGTCCTCGCCCGGCAACGGCCAGTAGACGATGCGACCGGCGGCGCGGTCGAGATACCACTGGCCCGGCTGCGTCAGGCCATCGCGCGTGTTGAAGATCGCGTATTTCTTCACGCCGAACGCGCCCGCCGGGTGCGCCGCGGGCGCGGAGAAGGTCAGCAGGTGTTTCGGCGCGTCATGGGCGGCCACGCCGAGCAATGACTCGTCCCACATGTGATAGACGCGCACCTCGGCGTTCTTCGCTTCGAGCGTCGCGGGCACATCCTTGGCGTCATAGAGCAGCGTCGTCAGTTCCTCCGGCGTCGGCTTGCGCTCCCAGCCGCCGCCGACCGAGGAGAGCCAGCGCACGTCGAAGACGCTCTTGTGGGTGAACGTGCCCGTCTCCGGCAGCCGCGCGCGATCCGGCATCCGGCCGTTGACCACGAGTGCGCGGAAATCCCACGTGCCTTCCTTCACTCCCGGCACATCCGCACACCAGAATTTTTCGCCGTCGCGCCGCCAGCCGGTGACCGGCGTGCCGCCATAGAGCACGGACTTGCCGGCTTCCGCCGCCTCGAGGGTCAGGCCATTGTCGCGCGCGTCCAGTTCCAGCGTCTTGGTCAGGAAGTAATCGCCCCGCTGCACAACAATGTGATGCGGACCTGCGCCAGCCTTACGCGCGGCGTCGCGCGCCGCCTCCAGCGTGGCAAACGGTTTCCCGGTGGCGTCGTTGCCACCCGTCGCCACGGTGAACGTGGCCGCGCGGGCGAAGCCGCCGACCGCGAGCAGAACCGCCATCAGACGAAATGAAATTTTCATTTTCTTTCCTTGTTCACGGCTTGCTGGATTTGAGGTTGGTGATTTTGACGTCGCGCACATTTTCCGGGCCGGAGGCGAAGGTGACGGCCTCGTTCGTCGGGCCGGCGTGTGTGATGTGGTCGAGGACCGAATCGCACAGCGAGCCGCCGATCAGGATCGCGGACTGCGCCTTGCTGACGACATTGCTGATGGTGATGTGGTGGGTCGTTCCCAGCGGCGCAACGCCGCCGCCATAGGCGCGGTCACCGATCTTCACTGCCGCACGACACTGCAAGCCCGCCGGCGAGGTATCCACCAGGCCATCGAGCAGTACATCGTGCAGCCCCACCCCGGGCGTGTTCAGGAAACGCACGATGTGATGCCCGCCCGCGCAGTAACCACAGATATTTTTCAGTGTGATGTTGCGTATGTCGTCCGCGCCCGGTGCGCTTTCCACGCTACCGCTGACCTCGGTGGACCCCAGCGAGCCGGCAACCTTGCCCTTGCGCGGCGGAATTGCCGTCAGTGCCACGAGGTCATCGCCAGTGAAGCCGGTGATGTTCTCGATGGTGATGTCGTGACAGCCGCGGCGCAGGTCAAGGCCATCCTGATTCAGGATGAGCTGCTCCGCGCCATCGATCATCCGGCGCTGCCGGGACGCGAAGGCAAGGTCGCCCAGCTTGCCTCGGGCGCAGCGCTCCAGCGAGATGGCCCACGCGTGGGAATCGTGGATAGCGAGATGCTCGATGCTGAAGTCCTCGACCGAGGCCAGCAGGATGCCGATGTTCCGCCAGTCGCCGGTCTGGCTTTCGCCGGCGACGCCCGCATCGGTGCCGTAGGTCTTCGGTATCCAACGTCCCTGCGGCCGGATCTGCGCGCCCACGGCCAGCGTCTTGCCGCTATCGCCGGTCGCCCGCGGATGGTCGGCACCCTCCAGCACCGCGCCGCCGATGCCGCGGATGTGGATCGCGTGCAGGG
>CAIWHP010000170.1 GCA_903912445.1 uncultured Lentisphaerota bacterium | reverse complement strand
CGGCGGCCCGGCCGGGGGCGCTCGCGCTGGCCCTGCTGCTGGCGGCGTGGTGCGGCGCGCCCGCGGCGCACGCGGCGGCCACGGTGGCCGGCGCCGACGTGATCAAGGACATCCGCGTGGAGCGGCGCGGCGGCGGCACGATGGAGGCCGGCTCGGTGCTGGCGTTCGTCGGCAGCAAGGTGGGCGAGGAGCTGAGCCGCAACGCCCTGGCGCGCGACGTGAAGAACCTCGACAAGAGCGGCCGCTTCACCTACGTCGAGAGCCGCGTCGAAAAACTGCCCGGCGGCTATAACCTGGTGTTTGTGGTCGAACCGAAGCTGCGAATCCGCAAGCTGCGGATCGTCGGCGCCGACGAACTCGGCAACCGCAAGGTGCAGGACCTGCTCGAGCTGGCGCCGGGCGACATCGCCGACGACGCGACCATCGCCGCGCACACGGTCAAGGTGGTCGACAAGTACAACAAGAAATACTACCCGGAGCCGAAGCTGATGTGGGCGATCACGCCGGTGGCGGGCACCGACGTGGCCGACGTGACCATCACGGTCACGGAAGGCCCCTACGCGACGGTCAAGGCCATCAACTTCGTCGGCAACACGCACCTCAGCGCGCGCAAGCTGCGCGCGGCGATGAAGCAGCAGCGCGAGTGGCTGTTCACCTTCCTCACCGGCGACGGCACCTATGACCCGGACGCGGTCGCCACCGACCGCGAGGCGCTGCGCAAGGCCTACCTGGACGAGGGCTATCTCGACATCCAAGTCGGCGAGATCGCGGTGCACCCGGTCGGCAAGCGCGGGCTGGCGTTGGATGTGCAGCTGACGGAAGGCGAGCCCTACCGCATCAGCTCCGTGGCCGTGACCGGCGCGACGAAGTTCCCGGAGCAGGAGCTGCTCCGCGGGCTGAACCTCAAGGCGGGCGAGCTCGCGGCGATGGACCGGCTCGACAAGCTGGCGCAGGGCATCCGCGACTACTATGGCTCGCGCGGCTACATCCGCACCTCCGTGGACGTCCACCTGGACACCGCGCCGGAGCGCCACACGGTCGGCGTCGTCTTCAGCGTGCGCGAGGGGCAGCTGTCCTCGATCCGCAACATCCGCATCCGCGGCAACACGCGCACAAAGGACAAGGTCATCCGGCGCGAGCTGACGGTGAGCCCCGGCGAGGTCTACAACGAAGTCCGCGTGCGCAACAGCCAGGCGCGCCTGAAAAACATGGGCTACTTCAAGTTTGTGGACATCGCGCCGCAGAGCACGGCGCAGACCAACGCCTATGACCTGGCCATCGACGTCGAGGAGGAGCGCACGGGCAACTTCATGATCGGCGCCGGCTTCTCAAGCATCGACAGCCTGGTCGGGTTCGCCGAGATGTCGCAGGGCAATTTCAACCTGTTCGGCCCGGGGTGGACCGGCGGCGGCCAGAAGCTGAAGCTCCGCGTGCAGGGCGGCACGCAGCGGCGCGACGCGGAGATCTCGTTCGTTGAGCCCTACTTCCTCGACCACCGGCTGTCGTTTGGCGTGGACCTCTACCAGCACGACAGCTTCTACTACAGCACCGAGTACAACCAGAAGGACACCGGCGGGCGCCTGACGCTGGGCCAGCCGCTCGGCTCGCTGCTCGGCGGCTTTGACCGGCTGAACTACATCTACAGCCTCGACGCCTTTAACATCTACGACGTGAACTCCAATGCCTCGCCGCGGATCCAGCAGGAGGCCGGCGGGCGGCTCAAGAGCGCGTTCACGCTCGAGCTGGTGCATGACGCGCGCGACCGGCCGTTTGTCCCGACGCGCGGCAACCGTACCGCGCTCTCCGCGCAGATCGCCGGCGGCCCCCTGGGCGGCGACACGGATATCTACGGCCTGCAGGCCCGCTCGTCCCAATACGTCCCGCTGTGGTTCGATCACGTGTTGAGCCTGCGCGGGCAGCTGGCGTTTGTGGACACCTATAACGGCGCCGCGCGCGTGCCGCTGTTCGACCGGCTCTTCCTGGGCGGGCCCTACTCGCTGCGCGGCTACAAATTCCGCGAGGTCGGGCCGACCGATGGCGAGCCGAACAACGAGCCGATCGGCGGCAATTCGCTGGCCTTTGCCTCGGCGGAGTACACGATCCCAGTCATCGAAAAGATCCGCATCGCCACGTTCGTCGACATCGGCATGGTCTGGGAGGATTCCTTTTTCATCAGCCTGCACGGGCTCAATTCCGATTTTGGCTGCGGCATCCGGTTTGATTTCCCGGGCTTCCCGATCCAGCTGGACTATGCGTGGCCGATCCACGCGGAAGAAATCAACAACCACCCGTCGGGACGCTTCAGCTTTTCCATCGGCTATCAATATTAAGAAAGGAAGCAACATGAAACGGATGATCGCAGGAGGCTTGGTGGCGGGCCTGCTGGCCTGTCTGGCCGGCAGCGGGGCGCGGGCCGCCGACACGCACATCGTGTTCGTCAACATGGACCGCATCTTCAACGAGTTTTACAAGACGCGGCTGGCCGACACGCAGCTCAAGGAGCAGGCGGCGCAGGTGATGGACGAGCGCAAGAAGCTGCAGGGCGACTTTGAAAAGCTGCAGGGGGAGTTCAACAAGCTCCGCGACGACGCGCAAAACACGGCGCTGACCGAAGAGGTCCGCAGCCAGCGCCGCACCTCCGCCGAGGAAAAGCTCGTCGAGGTCCGGGACTACGAGGGCAAGGTCCGGCGTTTCGACGAGACGCGCCGCAAGCAGATGGAGGACCAGAGCCGGCGCATGCGCAAGCGCATCGTGGACGAGATCCGCGACACGATCCAGACCTATGCCCGCAACCAGATGTACTCCGCGGTGCTCGACGTCTCCGGCCAGACGCTCAACGGCATCGAAACCGTGCTCTACACCGAGCCGCGCATGGACATCACCGGCGAGATCATCGATGTGCTCAACCGCGGCCGCCCGGCCGACCTCGCCGCCAAAACCAACGCCGCGACCAAGGCCAGCGCACCGCTGGCGCCGGCGCTGCTCGAGACCGCGCCCGCCACGAAGAAGAACGACAAGAAATAAGCCTGGAGTTTCCCGTGAGAATGACCGCTGCCGAAATCGCCGCCAAGCTCGGCGCCACCTTTGAGGGCGATGGCTCCGTGCCGATCCTCGCCCTGGCCAGCCTGCGAGAAGCCGAGGTGGGCGACATCGCCTTTCTGGGCAATCTGCGCTATGCCGCCCAGGCGGCCGCGACGCGGGCCAGCGCGGTGCTGGTGACGCCGGATTTTGCGAAACCCTGTTCCGCCGCCGCGGTCATCCGCGTCAGCAATCCCGACAAGACCTTCAACATCATCGCCGAATGGTTCGCGCCGCCCGCGCCCAAGTGGGCGCCGGGCGTCCACCCGACGGCGGTGATCGCCCCGGGCGTCCAGCTCGGCCGCGAGGTGTTCATTGGTCCCTACTGCGTCCTCGAGCCGGGCGTCGTCGTCGGCGACCGCTGCGTCCTCGTGGCGCAATGCTATCTCGGTCACAACGTCAGCCTGGGCGCCGACACCAGGCTCTACCCGCTGGTCTCGCTGCGCGAGCGGGTGCAGGTGGGCCAGCGCTGCATCTTCCACAACGGCACGGTCATCGGCAGCGATGGCTTCGGCTACGGCGTGGATGCACAGGGCGCCCGCGTCAAGATCCCGCAGCTCGGCACGGTCGTCATCGGCGACGATGTCGAGATCGGCGCGAACGTCACGGTGGACCGCGCGCGCTTCGGCCAGACGCGCATCGGGAACGGGGTCAAAATCGACAACCTCGTCCAGGTGGGCCACAATGCCATCATCGGTGACCATTCCGTGCTGATCTCGCAGGTCGGCATCGCGGGCAGCGCCGTCGTCGAGCACCATGTGATCCTCGCCGGCCAGGTTGGCGTCGCCGGTCACATCGTCGTCGGCGCAGGTTCCGTGATCGGCGCGCAGTCGGGCCTCAGCAAGGATGTGGCGCCCAAGTCGTACCTGCAAGGCTCCCCCGCCGTCCCGCGCGAGGACTTCGCCCGCATGGTGGCGCACTGGAACCAGCTCGGCGACACCCGCCGGCGTCTGCTGGCCCTGGAGAAAAAGCTGGAGGCGCTGACGGCCGCCGGGCCGGTCGGTGCGCCGCCGGCGATTTGAGCTGACCCGGACCGGCGACCATGAAAATGAAATCCAAAGGCCAGCGCAGCCTTGTCGATGAAACCCGCGCCCGACAGCATCTGTTGGCGCTCCTCAACATCCCCGGCCTCAGCGGCGAGGAAATGCTCGTCGCCGCTCATATCGAGAAAGTGCTCCGCGCCGCCGGTTGCAAACCCGGCTGGCTGCGCCGCCTGCCGGCGCGTCCGCCGCTGCCGGCCAAGTTCGGCATGGGCAATCTCGTCGTGCACTTGCCCGGCACCTTCGCCGGACCGTGCCGGATGTTCCTCGCGCATATGGACACGGTGCCGCTGTGCCGCGGGGCCCAGCCGGTGATCAAGGCAGGTCAGGTCGTGGCCCGTGGGCATACCGCGCTGGGTGGCGATAACCGCGCCGGTGTCGCCGCACTGCTCGCCGTGGCCGAAACGATTTTGAAGCATAACCTGCCGCATCCGCCGCTGACGTTCCTGTTCACGGTCGGGGAAGAGGTCGGGCTCTACGGCGCGAAGAGCGTCCAGGCTGCCGAGGTGGGTAAGCCCGCCATGGCGTTCAACTTCGACTCCGGCAAGCCGGAGGAGATCATCAGCGGCGCCATCGGCGCGCAGCGCTGGCGGGCGGAGTTGCACGGCGTCTCGTCGCACGCCGGGATGCACCCCGAGCGCGGCGCTTCCGCGATCCTCATCGCCAGCCGCGCGCTGGCCGAGGTGGCCGACCGCGGCTGGTTCGGCAAGATTCGGAAAGGCCAACGGAGCGGCACCTCCAACGCCGGCGTCATCCACGGCGGCGATGCGACGAACCAGGTGACCCATCATGTCGTGGTGCAGGGTGAGTCGCGCAGCCATAATCCGGCCTTCATCAAGCAGATCAGCGCCGCCTACCGCACGGCCTTCGAGCGCGCCGCCTTCAAGGTGCGCAACTGCGAGGGCGAGCACGGCCGCGTCGAGTTCCATTGCGACAACGACTACCAGCCCTTCCATATCAAGGACAGCGCACCGGTGGTTCGTTATACGCAAAAAATTGCCGGACTCCTCGGCATAAAGACCAACAACGTTTCCATCAATGGCGGCCTTGACGCCAACCCGCTGAACGCCGCCGGCATCCCGACCATCACCCTCGGCGTCGGCGCGCACCATCCGCATGCCTACGACGAGTATGTGGACCTGACCCAGTTCGCCACCGGCTGCCGCCTGACCCTCGCCCTCGCCACGGCGGGGTGAGGCGCTCCCCTCCATCGTCCTCGTCGTCGTCCTCGTCCTCGATTTGACTGATGTGGACTTCGAGGACGAGGACGAAGGACGAGGACGAGCACGCATGTTTCGTGTTGAACGTGGCTTGATCCGGGGGCCCTTTCCAACGTGCTGCGGTGTGCGCGTCTTGCGCTGGCCCGTGGGCCAGCGGCAGTTTTCCAAGGCTTGGAATCCGGAACCTTTGCTTTTTCCAATGCTTGGAAAAACTCGCGGATTTCGTTTCCAAGCCTTGGAAAAACGACTCGCCTCTTTTCCCGTCCTTGGCACCCTCGCGCAGGCTGGGCCGACCCGCGGTTGCTGACGATGGCGCGGCCGTGACGGACGGAACCTGGCCATCAGCCCAGGCCCTGTCGCTGGCCTCCGGGAGACTTACGGCAGCCACCGCCGGAGCTTCGGCGCTCATTTCCGAAGCTCCGGCGGAAGCTACCGGAGCTTCGCCAGCCATTTCCGGAGCTTCGCCAGCGCCTACCGGAGCTCCGGCGGTCATTTCCGGAGCTTCGGAAACCGCTACCGGAGCTTCGGCGGCGACTACCGGAGCCTCGGAAAGCGCTATCGGAGCTTCGGAAATGGCTACCGAAGATCATTTTCTTCTCAAAGCAGATAAAAACGGGAAAAAGACTCGTTAAATGTTGGTTTTTTCAAAAAATAGCTTTTCTTGGAAAGCGGGCGGGCAGGGGGGGGCGCGCG
>CAIWHP010000169.1 GCA_903912445.1 uncultured Lentisphaerota bacterium | reverse complement strand
CTGCGGGTAACATCATCCCCTCCTCCACCGGCGCCGCCAAGGCCGTCGGCGTGGTCATTCCCGAACTCAAGGGCAAGCTGACCGGCATGGCCTTCCGCGTGCCGACGCTGAACGTCTCGGTGGTCGACCTGACCGTCAAGCTGGCCAAGCCCGCGGGCGCCGACACGGCCAGCGCCTACGCCGCGATCAAGGCCGCCATGAAGGCCGCCTCCGAAGGCGCGCTCAAGGGCGTGCTGGGCTACACGGAAGAGGAAGTCGTCTCGACGGACTTCAACCATGACAAGCGCACGTCGATCTTCGACGCGGGCGCCGGCATCATGCTGAACCCGAGCTTCGCCAAGCTCGTGTCGTGGTACGACAACGAGTGGGGCTATTCCAACAAGCTCATCGACCTCATCTGCCACATGGACACGGTCAAGTAAGTCCGCGCCGCGTAGCGACGTGAGTTCGACGGCGGCCCGGCTATCCGGGCCGCCGTTTTACTATCGGAGTGTGCCGGGTCAGGGAACCCGGCCGACGGGAAAGTTTGGGTTGTAGACCGCGTGACCGCACGCGGCGTTAGTAAGGAAAGGAAACGAGAGATGAATAAGAAGACGATTCGTGATGTGAATTTCAAGGGCCGCCGCGTCATCATGCGCGTGGACTTCAACGTGCCGCAGGACAAGGTCACCGGCGCGATCACCAACACCAAGCGCATCGAAGCCGCGCTGCCGAGCATCAAGTACGTGCTCGACCAGGGCGCCGCTTCGGTCGTGCTGATGAGCCACCTCGGCCGTCCGGACGGCAAGGTCATTCCCAAGTTCTCGCTCAAGCCCGTCGCCGACGTGCTCCCGCAACTGCTCGGCAAGCCGGTGACGTTCCTCCACGATTGCGTCGGCCCGCAAGTCGAGGCCGCCTGCGCCGCGGGCACCGTCAAGCCCGGCGAAGTCATTTTGCTCGAGAATCTCCGCTTCCATATCGAGGAAGAGGGCAAGATCAAGAACGAGGACGGCACCTCCACCAAGGCCGACCCCAAGGCCGTCGAGGCGTTCCGCGCCAGCTTGAGCAAGCTCGGCGACATCTACGTCAACGACGCCTTCGGCACCGCGCACCGCGCCCACTCCTCGATGGTCGGCGTCAACCTGCCCGAGAAGGCCGCCGGCTTCCTGATGGAGGCGGAACTCAACGCCTTCACCGCCGTGCTCGACAACCCGAAGCGCCCGCTGCTCGCCATCCTCGGCGGCGCGAAGATCGCCGACAAAATCCCGCTGATCAACAACCTGCTCGACACCGCGAACGAGATCCTCATCGGCGGCGGCATGGTCTTCACCTTCAAGAAGGTGCTCAACAACATGGAAATCGGCGCGAGCCTCTTCGACCCCGAAGGCGCGAAGATGATCAGGGACATCATGGTCAAGGCCGAAGCCAAGGGCGTGAAGATCACCCTCCCGGTGGACTATATCTGCGGCGATAAGTTCCCCAAAGCGCCCACAGACCAAGTCGCGGTCCAGGCTGCGGACGACAGCACCGGCATCCCGGTCGGCTGGCTCGGCCTCGACGTGGGTCCGAAGACCAACGAGATCTTCTGCGCCTCGATTGCGCGGTCGAAGACGATCGTCTGGAACGGTCCGGCGGGCGTGTTCGAGGACGAGCGCTTCGCGGCCGGCACCAAGGCCATGGCCGCCGCCATCGCCCAAGCCACCGCGGCCGGCGCGATCACCGTCGTCGGCGGCGGCGACACCGCCACCGCGGCCAAGAAGTTCAAGGTCGTGGACAAGGTGACGCACTGCTCCACCGGCGGCGGCGCGAGCCTCGAGTCCCTCGAAGGCAAGCAGCTCCCCGGCGTCGTCGCTTTGAGCGATAAGAAGTAAGCGACCGGAAGACAGCGGTCTGAAGACAGAGGTCAGATCAACGGTCAGCGGTCAGCCGGAAGCGCTGCCCCATGAAGAAGCGGATGGCAACCCCATCCGCTTCTTTCTTTTAGGGCGAGCACGCCATGCATCATCCAGCGCGTTGGATGATGACCGGCGGCCACGGCGCGGCCACCCTACCAGCTGATGGATGAAACCAATGCGTGCGCCGGAGGTAGGGCGCTCGCGCCGCGAGCGCCGGGACAGCAGCCAACGCGTTGGAGGATGAGCGCCTTTGCGTTGAGCTCTGCCACAGCGCCATCACTGCCCTGAGTGTAGTCGAAGGGCCTGCCCCGAGCCGAAATTCGGGGCCATCAAGGTTTGGAAACCGTGCCGGGGTCTGTTAGGTTTGGGGCCACGTTTTGTTCGCCGCCCGAGGAGTG
This sequence comes from uncultured Lentisphaerota bacterium, assembly GCA_903912445.1. Lineage (GTDB taxonomy): Bacteria > Verrucomicrobiota > Kiritimatiellia > CAIQIC01 > CAIQIC01 > DP16D-bin41. Next base: position 35,036 of record CAIWHP010000169.1, on the reverse strand, counting down.
CAGCATGGCTGAAAAAATATGGCGTCTGGCCGAGGCCGATGAGCAACTGACCGCCGCGCTGGCCGCGGCACTGGGCCTGCCCCACCCCGTCGCGCGCCTGCTGGCCGCCCGGGGTTATGGCGACATGGCCGCCGCCGAGAAATTTCTCCGTGTGCGCCTGAGCGACCTCACCGAGCCGGAGCTGCTGCCGGACCTGCCCGCCGCCGTCGCGCGCATCGCCCAGGCGCTGGCCGCGCACGAGAAGATCGTCGTCTTCGGCGATTACGATGCCGACGGCCTGACCAGCACCGCGCTGCTGGTCCGCGTGTTGCGCGCGCTCGGCGCCGAGGCCGCCGCGTTCATCCCGCACCGGCTCGACGATGGCTACGGCCTGACCGCGGCCGCGCTGGCCAAGTGCATCGAGCAGCACTCGCCGCAGTTGATCGTCACCGTGGACTGCGGCACCTGTTCGGCCGAGGCGGTCCGCAGCACCAGCGTCCCGGTGATTGTCACCGACCATCACGATCCCGCGGGCGAGCTCTCCCCGGCCCTTGCCGTCGTCAACCCCAAGCTCGGCGCGGATGCCGGGCTCAAGCAGCTCGCCGGCGTCGGCGTCGCGTTCAAGCTCTGCCACGGGCTGCTCAAACACCTGCGCCGCCAAGGCGGACATGCGCCCGTGGACCTGAAGGATTACCTCGATCTCGTCGCGATCGGCACGGTCGCCGACGTCGTCCCGCTGACCGGCGAAAACCGCATCCTCGTCCGCCACGGCCTGCTGCGGCTGGCCCAGACCAACAAGCCCGGCCTGGCCGCGCTGATGGAGGTGGCGGGCCTGGCGCAGAATCCCGACGCCTGGCATATCGGCTTCGTCCTCGGCCCGCGCCTCAACGCAGTCGGCCGGCTCGGCAATGCGCACGAGGTGCTGGAACTGTTGCTGACCGAGCAGCCCGACCGCGCGCTGGAGCTGGCGCGCAAGCTCGACGCCGCCAACCGCGAGCGGCAGACCATCGAGAAGAGCATCGTCGAGGAGGCGATGCGCGAAATCGACGCGACCTTCGACGCCGCGCGCAGCTTCGGGCTGGTCGTGGCCCACGCCCGGTGGCACCCCGGCGTCGTCGGCATCGTCGCCGCGCGTCTCGTCCAGCGCTACCGCCGGCCGGCCATCGTGCTGGCGGAGGAGGCCGACGGCACCTGCCGCGGTTCCTGCCGCAGCATCGACGAGTTTCATCTCGTCGAGCATCTGGTGAAATGCGCCGACCTGCTGTCGCGCTACGGCGGCCACGGCCTCGCCGCCGGCGTCAGCCTCGCGCAGGAAAACCTCGCGGCCTTCCGGCAGCGCTTCAACGAGCTCGCCCAGGCCACCCTGGCCGGGCGCGACCTGCGGCCCACCCAGCGGATTGACGGCTGGATCTCGCTGCGCGAAGCGGAGGATGGCTTGTTCGATGCGCTCGAGCGCCTGCGCCCGTTCGGCCAGCAACATCCCGACCCCGTCTGGGCCGTGCGCGGAGTGCAAATCTATGGCACGCCGCGCCGGATGGCCAAGGACACGCTCGGCCTGACGATCGAGGGCGACGGCGTCATGCTGCGCGCCGTCGGCTTCGGCATGGGCAAACGCGAGATCCCCGATGGCCCGCTCGACATCGCCTTCCACCTCCGCCGCGAAACGTGGCAGGGCCGCACCGGCCTGCAGCTCCAGCTCTGCGATTTCCGCGCCGCCACCGGCGAGTGACCTGATGTGGCACGGCGTTGAAGCAGCAGGCCCTCCATGAGTCGCGGGTCTGATCTGCGCGGAACAAACAATGGACTTCATGGACGGAATGGACGGCGCGACATTGCTGTCCGTCCATCTTGTCCACAGCGTCAATGCTTCGATCCCCGTTGGATGGTGCCGCGTTGAGGCTGGTTGGGGTTCGCCGGGTCGGAGACCCGGCCTTCTACAATTGTGGCGCTGTTTGCCTGTAGGCCGAGTCTCCGACTCGGCGCAAATCCGCATCACCCAACGCAACCCCACTGCACGCTTGACCCGCCACAGCCCGCGAGAATAACGTGTATGCAGCATGGCCGCATGCCAAGCAGAATGGCCATAAAGATGCTAGGCTGCATTCCACTTGGAGACAATTTCGGGCAAGAGAATGAACAAGGAATCTCAACCTACGCGAACCGAATTTGTCACGTACTGGGAACGTCACGAGAAGGAACGCTTCTCATGGCACAGCCTTCTCCCTCACCTGATCTATGTCGGCGGGTTGGCGGTCTACGCCCTCGCCGTCCGTCGCCTGGATACCTGCGGACGATTCTGGATGGTCTCAATTGGCCTCGCCATCGTCTACATCATCGGTCTGCCGTGGGCTTGGATTGTCACGGCGCAGAGACGGCACGCCAGCTTCATCCGTTGCCCGCAATGTGGAGACTGGCTGGGAAGAGACGCAAGCGGAGATTGGTCCGGATCAAATCCGAACTGGAAACTAGTCGGGCAGACAGGCAAATGCACCAAGTGCGGAACGCAGTTGTTCACCGAAGATTGAGACCATGAGAACGGAACCCTGAACCGAAAAGCACAGGTTATCTCGCATTCCGCGCTGAACCTGACTTTCGCCGTTCACGAGCTTCGTTGCTTCGTTCCCTTCTGTTCAATCTTCTTCACCGCCACGCGCGAACGATCCGAATCAACTCGTCGAGCTTGGTGGCGGGGGTGGTGGCGTGGAGGCGGGGGTAGTGGCCGCCGGGCATGAGCCAGTTGTCGTTGCCGCGGCGCAGCATCGCCTTGCCTTCCGCGACCTCGATCGAGCGGACGCCGCGTTCGGCGGCGGCGATGCGCAGCTTGGCGACCTTGAACAGGCACGCGGCGGCGTTGGGGAGCGGGCCGAAGCGGTCGCGCAGGTCGGCGCGCAGCTCATCCAGTTCCTTCTCCGCCGACGCCTCGGCGATCTTGCGGTAGGCGCGGACGCGGAGGCTTTCATCCTCGATGTAGTCGGGCGGCAGGACGGCTGAATTTTCCGCGGCCGCGCCGCTGGTGGAGAAGTCGAGGAAGTCCAGCCGCGTCTCCACCTCGATGATCAGCGGCGGCTTCTCGCCCTTGAGCAGCGCGACGGAGCGCTTGAGCAGCTGGCAGTAGAGGTCGAACCCGACGGCGGCAATGTGTCCACTTTGAGCGGCACCGAGCAGGTTGCCGGCGCCGCGGATCTCGAGGTCGCGCAGGGCCAGCTTGAAGCCGGCGCCAAGGCTGGAATATTGCTTGATCGCGCCGATGCGCTTGCGCGCGGTGTCGAAGAGCCGGCCGTGGCGCGGCAGCAGCAGATAGGCGTGGGCCTGGTGCTTGTAGCGCCCCACCCGGCCGCGCAATTGATAGAGCTCGGCGAGGCCGAAGCGGTCGGCGCGCTCGATCAGGATCGTGTTGACCGTCGGGATGTCCAGCCCGCTCTCGATGATGGTGGTGCAGAGCAGGACGTCGAAGTCGCCGCGCGTGAAGCGATGCATGATCCCCGCCAGCTGTCCCTCCCCCATCTGGCCGTGGGCGACGGCGATCTGCGCCTCCGGCACCAGTCCCTGCAGCTTTTCGCGCGCCTGCTCGATCGTCTGGACGCGGTTGTGCAAATAGAAGACCTGCCCGCCGCGGTCCAGCTCGTGCATGATCGCGCTGCGGACAAGCTCCTCGGTCAGCGGCGCGACGATGGTCTCCACCGGCAGCCGCTCCAGCGGCGGCGTCTGGATCGTGGAGAGGTCGCGCGCGCCGGTCAGGCTCAGGTAGAGCGTGCGCGGGATCGGCGTCGCGGTCAGCGTCAGCACGTCCACCAGCTGGCGGTACTGCTTGAGCCGCTCCTTGTGCTGCACGCCGAAGCGCTGCTCCTCGTCGATGATCACCAGCCCGAGGTCCTTGAACGCCACGTCCTTCTGCACCAGCCGGTGCGTGCCGATGACGATATCCACGCCGCCCTCGCGCAGGCGGCGGACGACGTCGGCCTGCTGCTCGCGGGTGCGGAAGCGGGAGAGCATCTCGATGGTGAATGGGTAGGCGGCGAAACGCTCGGCGAAGGATTCGAAGTGCTGCTGCGCGAGGATGGTCGTCGGCACGAGCATGGCGACCTGCTTGCCGTCCATCACAGCCTTGAACGCGGCGCGCATGGCGACCTCGGTCTTGCCGTAGCCCACGTCGCCGCAGATCAGGCGGTCCATGGGGCGCGTGGACTCCATGTCGCGTTTGGCGGCCTGGATGGCGGCAAGCTGGTCGGGCGTCTCGGTGAACGGGAACGCGTTTTCGAACTCGTGCTGCCAGTTGGAGTCCGCCGCAAAGGCGTGGCCGGGGAGTGCGTCGCGGGCGGCCTGCAGCTCCAGCAGCTGCCCCGCAAGGTCGGCCACGGCGCGCTGGGCCGCATGCTTTTCGCGCTCCCAGCGCGTGCCGCCGAGCGTGTGCAGCTCCGGCCGGTGCCGCCCCACCCCCACATAGCGGCTGAGCAGGTGCGCCTGGTTGACCGGCACGTAGAGCCGCGCCTTCTCCGCATATTCGATCGCCAGCACCTCCTGGTGCCGGCCCTGGAACTCGACCTCGTAGAGCCCGAGATATTTGCCGATGCCCTGGTCCGCGTGGACCACGAGGTCGCCGGGCTCGAGGTCGCTCCAGTCCGCCACGCGCAGCATCGAGCCCGCGCGCACCGGCCCGGTCTTCCGGCCGTGCAGCTCGTAGCGGCCCGGCAGCGTCTTGCGAAAGCCGTAGAGATCGGACTCCGCCACCACCAGCCAGCGCCGCGATTCCACCACAAACCCGCCGGAGAGCGGCGCGACGTGGAGCAAGAGTGAGGAGGGTCGAGGGTCGAGGGACGCAGGAGGAACAGGCGTGTCGGGGGGCGCATGGCGGATGATTTTTTTCTTTGAACCTGCCACCTGTGACTTGGAACCAGAGACCTTGGCCGCTTCGGCCGCCATTTCCGTGAAGCGATCGTACGCGCCCTGGGTGTTGAAGAAAAACTCCACGCGCCAGCCCTCGGCGGCGCGGCGCTGCAGGTTGGCGATGAATTTTTCGCGCTCGGCCTGGATCAGGTCGGGCTGGCCGCGGCCGCCGGAATCCAGCGCCGGCAGGCCCTCGCAAGGGTTGATATCGAGCGCGTAGGCCGGCGCTTCCTGGGCCGCATCGAGGCCGCAGATCAAGCTGCCCGGCTTGAAGCGCCGCTCCCACCGCAACCGCAGCGCATCGAAACGCGCCGCGGGTTCGAGTTCGTCACCCTTCACCTGTTCCTGCGCCGCCAGCGAGAGGGCCGCGTGATGGCGGATGCTCTCCGGCTCCGACCAGAACCAGAGCGTGTCCGGCGGGAGATAGTCCAGCAAGGAACTGACCTGCGCGGAGAGCGGCCGTTCGCTGGCGGGCACGAGCGTCGCGGCGTCACGCGGCTCCACCGAGCGCTGCAAGGCTGGGTCAAAGGCGCGGATGGATTCGAGCTGGGCGCCGGAGAATTCGAGGCGCAGCGGCCACTGCTCCGTCGGCGGCCAGAGATCCAGCAGGCCGCCGCGCCGGGCGGCTTGCCCTTTTTCCTGCACCTCGACCTCGAAGCGGTAGCCCAGTTTCTCCAGATCGGCGACCAGCTGCGCCGGGTCGAGCGCATCGCCGGCGTGGAGGCTGCGGTGCGCGGCCTGGATTTCGGCCGGCGCCAGCGTCGTCTGCAGCAGGGCCTGCGCGCAGGTGGCCACCAGCAGGGGGCCGGGCTTGTGCAGGCACGCCTGCAGCGCCAGCAGCCGGTCGCCGACGATGTCGGCCGCCGCGCCGCCGCGGCCCGCGCTTTCTTCCAGCGCCGGGAAGAACGCGACGCGCCGCGCCTCCTCGCCGCCGGCCAGCGCGAGCAGGTCGCGATGGAACAAGTCGAGCGTCTTGGGGGCATCGCCGAGCCAGAGCAGCGGCCGGCCGAGCGCCCGGGCCAGAGCCAGCGCCAGCACGGCCTGAGCGCCCAAGGGCAAGCTGGGGACAAAAACCACCCGCCCCGCGCGGAAGGCCTCCACCAGGTGCTCAAGGTCTCGGTCAGCGAGCAAGGACTGCCGCTGTTCAGCTTTCATGGCGCGGGGAAGATATCGCGGAGAGCGGATTTTCCAAAGCTTGGAATATTCCTGCGCCGCGTTTCCAAACCTTGGAAGCCGTCCGGGTTCGCAGCCAGGGCCGCAAATAACCGGCGGCGCTTTCTTGTTTTTGGCAACACAGGCGCGGCGCCAGGGCGTCCTGGAAAAACATTTGGATGACAACCGCCACTTCACGCGTTGCATGTCGGCGCCTGGCGCGGTAGGATTCCAATTGAAATGACGACGATGCCTTGCCTTTCTGCACTCGCAGCGCCCGTGTTCGATCGCGCGGCCTTGTTCCGGCAGTGCATGGAGGACCGGGCACTGGCTCACAATCTGCTTGAACTTTACCTCGCGGACCTGACGCCGCGCATGACGGCCTTGCGCGCGGCTTGGCATACGGGGGACCGCAACGCGGTACAGCAAGTGGCACATGCGATCCGGGGCGCCTCGTTGACGGTGGGCGCGCTGGGCATGGCGCAGCTGACGCAGGACATCGAAAGCGCCTGTCGGCGGGGCGACTTTTCATGGCCTGCGCAGGCGTTGGAAGCGGTGGAGCGGTGCATGATGGCCACGCGCTCAGAAATGCAGTGTATATTAAAACAGGAGCCGGCAAGCTCGTGACAGCGAACATGAAAACAGACCCGGCCAAGGCTCAGATCGTGGTGGTCAACGACGACGCCACGCAGCTGATGCTATGGAACCAGCTGCTGCGTATCGGCGGCTTTAGCGTGCATCCTTTTTCCTCCGCCACGGCGGCGCTGGAGGCGATCAAGACCCAGATCAAGCCGGCCTTGATCGTCACCGACCTGCACATGCCGGGGCTGGATGGCTGGCGTTTCTGCCGGCTGCTGCGGTCGCCGGACTACCCGGCCTTCAACCGGACACCGGTACTGGTCATCTCCGCGACCTTTGCCGGCGAGGACGCGCGGCAGATCACGGCGGAGCTGGGCGCCAATGCCTTCCTATCCTCGCCGTTCCTGCCCTCCGAGCTGCTCGGCACCGCCGAACAGCTGTTGGCCGGCAAAACGCCTGTGCTGACGACGCGCGTGCTGATCGTCGAGGACGAGGATGTGGTCAGCACCATGCTGGTGCGCTCTTTTGCCGCGCACGGCTACACGGCCGCCGCGGTCCGCACCGCCAGCGAGGCGCTGCACCGCTGCCGCCGCGAATCGCAGGAGCTGATCATCCTCGACTACCATCTGCCCGACATGCCCGGCGACGTGCTGCTCGACGAGGTGGTGCGCACCAGCCCGCACAGCGCTGTCATCATGATGACCGGCGACCCACGCGCGGAACTGGCGCTCGACTGGATGCGGCGCGGCGCACGCGCCTACGTCCACAAGCCGTTTAACCCGGAGTATCTCATCGCGCTCGGCGAGAAGGCGCGGCGCGAGATAGCCATGCTGCACATCGAGACCCGGCTGGAGGAGCGGACCCGCGATCTGCGCGAGAAGGAAGAGCGCTACCGCACGCTGTTCGAGAACGTCACCGACGCCCTGTTTGTCTACGCCCTGCAACTCGATGGCAGCCTGGGGCGCTGCCTCGAAGTCAACGATGTCGCCTGCCGGCTGCTCGGCTATCCGCGCGAGGAGCTGCTACACCGCCCGCCCTTGGATTTCTTTGTGGCCCGGGATGCCGCGGAGACGGCTCTCCTGACCGGGCAGCTGCTGGATGGCACGGCCCTGGAGTTCGAACGGCAGCTCACCGCCAAGGATGGGCGGAGCATTCCGGTGGAAATCCATGCGCGGATGTTCAATATCGACGGCCGCGTGGCGGTCATCGCGCTGGTCCGCGACTGCACCGAGCGGCATCAGGCCGAGGCCGACCGCCGGCGGCTGGCCGAGCAGGCGCACCAGATGCAGAAGCTCGAGAGCCTGGGCGTCGTCGCCGGCGGCATCGCGCATGATTTCAACAATATCCTGCTGACCATCCTCGGCAATGTCGAACTGGCGTTGAACGAGCTCGCCCCCCTCTCCCCCGCGCGCGTCTGCCTGCTGGAGGTGGACAAGGCCGCGCGGCGCGCCGCCGAGCTGAGCATGAACATGCTCATCTATTCCGGCCGCGCCAGCTTCACGCCGCAGCCGCTGACCCTGGGGGCCGTGGCCGCCGAGATGAGCGTGATGCTCACCTCCGGCATGCCGCGCGACATCAAGCTGCGCCTTGAATCCGATACGCAGCCGCCGACCATCGAAGCCGACATCACGCTGGTCCGCCAGGTCGTCACCAACCTCGTCAACAACGCCGCCGAGGCCATCGGCGGGCGCGCCGGCGAAATCGTCCTGCGCACCGGGGAGATGGTGTGCGACGCCGCCTACCTCGCCACCACCTGGCTGGCGGAAGCGCTGCCGCCTGGCTGCTACGCCTACCTGGAGGTGAGCGACAACGGCAGCGGCATGGACAGCGCGACTTTGGCGCGCATCTTCGATCCGTTCTTCACCACGCACTTCACCGGACGCGGCCTCGGCCTCGCCGCCGTGCTGGGCTCCGTGCGTCTGCACCGCGGCGCGATCCGCGTCGTCAGCGCACCCGGCCAAGGCACCACCTTCCGCGTCCTGTTGCCGGTCGCGCCCCCTGCCGCGGCCGCCGCCACGCCCGCGCCTGCCGAGGCCGTGTGGCGTGGCCAGGGTACGGTCCTGCTGGTGGATGATGAGGCGGCCGTCCGCGACCTCGGCCAACGGATGCTGGAAAAAATAGGCTTCAGCGCGCTGGTCGCCGCCGATGGCCCAGCGGCTGCGGCCCAGTTGCAGGCCCATCGCGACGAGATCGCCCTGGTCATCCTCGACCTGACCATGCCGAACATGGATGGCGGGGACGTCTTCAACGCCCTCCAGAAGATCAAACCGGGCGTGCCCATCCTCATGTGCAGCGGCTTCGACGAGCAGTCCGTAACCGGCACCGTCACGGGTCCGGGCTACGCGGGCTTCCTCCAGAAACCTTACCAGCAGGCGGCGCTGCTCGCCAAGCTGCGCAACGTGCTGGAAGCCTTCGCGAAAAACGGCAAGACCTGAAGCGCCGCTCCGCCACGCCCCCTCGGCCGAAGAAATTTCGTGTGCGCACTTTGCGGTGGCCGCTGTGTTGCCGTATGCCCAGGCAACAGCCTTACGCGGCGCGGGAACGCGGACAGTACAGGAGGCTGTTCAAGCGAGGCGGCTGCTCAGCCGCGCCCAGTCGGCCGGCGCCAGATTTTCCGGGCGCGCCGCGGGCGGAATCTGCAGCTCGGCCAGCACCCGGTCCACATCCGCAAACAGCGCGCCGCGCAGGGTCGCGCCGATTTGCTTGCGGCGTTTCGAGAAACAGAGCTTGAGCAGCCGCAGCAGCGCGGCCCGGTCGCCCGCCGCAACCAGCGGCGTCTCGCGGCGCACCATCAGCAGGATCGCCGAGGTCACCTCCGGCGGCGGCCAGAAACACGTGGGGCTGATCCGCTTGTGGATGCTCACCTGATACGCCAGCTGGGCCAGCACGCTGATCAGCCCGTAGTCGTGCGTACTGGGCGCGGCCGCGAGGCGCTCCGCCACCTCGAGCTGCACCGTGACAACGATCCGCTCCGGCGCGCGCGCCGCACCCATCAGCTCCACGAGGAAGCGGCTGGCGACCGCATACGGCAGGTTCGCGACGCACTTGTTGAGCCCCTGCGCCAGCAGCGCCTCGAGGCCGACCTCAAGGATGTCGCCATGCACGAGGCCCAGCGTGTGGGTCGCCGCATAGTTGTTCTCCAGCCACTGGAACAGCCGGCTGTCCTTTTCCACTGCGACGACGCGGCCCGCGCGGGCGAGCAGCCCCTCGGTCAGCACGCCGAGGCCGGGGCCCACTTCCAGCACGCCGTCGCCCGGCGTCAGCTCGGCCGCGTCGAGCAGGATGTTCAGGATATTGGCGTCGATCAGGAAATTCTGCCCCAGCACGCGGCTGGGATGAAAATCCATGGCCGCCAGCAGCGCACGCACCTCCGATGGCCGGGTGAGTTTCATGTCCACGGGTTCGGGCGGCGGGCGAGGCGGAGTGCCCAGGTGATGGCGGCGACCATGCTCGCCGGGTTGGCGCGGTCCTGCCCCGCGATGTCATAGGCGGTACCGTGATCGGGCGAGGTGCGGACGAGCGGCAGGCCGAGCGTCAGGTTCACGCCGGTATCGAACGCGAGCATCTTCAGCGGGCCCAGCCCTTGGTCGTGATACATCGCCACGATCGCGTCGTAGCGGCCGGCAACGGCCTGGTGGAAGACCGTGTCGCCGGGGACCGGGCCGTAGAGGTGCAGGCCGGGCCGGCGCGCAGCGCGGATGGCGGGCGCGATGATCCGGGCCTCCTCATCGCCGAGCAGGCCGCCGTCGCCCGCGTGCGGGTTGAGGCCACAGACGGCGATGCGGCGCTGCCGCAAACCCATCCACGCCAGCCCGGCGCCCGTCAGCCGGATCGTCTCCGCCAGTTCGTCCTGCCGCAGCGCGCCGGCGACCCGGGCCAGCGGCAGGTGGCGCGTGGCCAGCACGACGCGCAGCGGCCCGCCGAACAGCATCATCGCAAAGTGCCGCGTGCCGGTGAGCCGTGCGAGCATTTCGGTATGGCCGGGGAACGGGATGCCGGCGCGCGCAAAGCCCGCCTTGCTGATCGGCGCGGTGACCAGCGCATCGAGAAAGCCGGTCTGGCAGCCGCGCACGCCAAAATAGATCCACGCCGCGGCGGCACGGGCGGCGGCGGCGGTAACGCGGCCGGGCGCCAGGCGGGGCGCGAGGTGCGGCGTGGGATCCCATAGGAGGGCGTGGCGCGGCCGGGCGCGGAGCGCCGTGACCGCGTTGGGGGACCCGATGAATACGAACTGCACGCCGCGAGACGCGCCGAGCCGGCGCACAGCCTTGAGGGCGACCTCCGGCCCGATGCCGTTGAGGTCGCCGAGCGTGATGCCGATGCGGAGGGGCCTGCTCATGTCTTCAGTTCAGCGGGAACAGCTTGACGAAAAACTTCTTCCGCAGCCGCTTGATCCAGTCCTGGTAGATCCGCTCGCCTTCCTTCTGGCGCAGCTCCCCCTCGAGCTCGGCATAGACGGCATCCAGCGGCTTGACGCCGCCGGCCTGGCGCGCCTCGAGCTTAAGCAGGTAGACATCGTCGTCCATTTTCACGACCGGCCCGAGCTGGCCGGGCTGCAAGGGATCCACCGCCGCCCGGAGTTCCTGGCGCAGCTCGCCCGGCTGCTGCCAGCCCCAGTCGCCGCCTTGTCCGGCGCCCGTGCCCTTGGAGAACTGGCGCGCGAGATCCTCAAATTTCTCGCCGGCGGAGGCGCGCTGGCGCAGCGTGCCCGCCAGCTGCTCCGCGTCGTTCGTGCCGAGCTGCCGCAGCACGATGGCGCGCAGGTGCACCTGCTCCGGCACCTGATAGCGGGCGCGGCGCTGCTGGTACAGCGCATGGACCTCGCCGGGCGTGACGACCACCTTCTCCACCACCTCGCGCCGCCGCAGCAGGGAGACGGTGATGAAATCGCGGGCCTCTTTGCGCCACTCGTCGAGCGTCAGCCGCTCCTCGGTCAGCGCCTCGAAAAACGCCGTGCGGTTGTTGTTGAACCGGTCGTGAATGATCTCGTTGATGCGCCCGTCGACGACCTGCGACGGCAGCTTCTGATCCTGCCGCGCGGCCTCCTCCAGCATCAGCGCCCGCTCCACCAGCGCGTCGAGCGACTTCTGGAACGCCTCGGCGAGCTTCTTCTCCAGCTCCGCGCCGGTATAGGCGTCGGCCAGCCGCTGCCGCACCGGGCCCAGCGAGCCGAGCACGTCACTGACGGTGATGACGCGGTTGTTGACCTGCGCCGCATAGCGGTCGGCCACGACGGCGCCGGCGCCGCACGCGCCGCCCAGCACCACCGCCGCCAGACTCTGGAAAAATCTTTTCATACAGCGCGCGGACTATGGCAAAACCTCCGCTCCAACGCAACGTCCGCGTGCGGCGCCATTTGAAATGGAGCCCTACCCGTGGTAGCTATCCGACCGTTGGACGGCTGCACCCGGTTTCGGGGCCGTCTCCGCGCCAGGTTTCAGCGCGCAACAGGAGGTGTTAAAAATGAAAAAGATCCTGACCACACTGGGCTTGGTAGGCTGGCTGTGCCTGCAAAGCGCGGGCGCTGCCGACGAGGAAAACAACTCCGGGGCCGTGACCTTCGACAAGGCCACGCTCGAACCAGGCCGGATTGAGAAAATCGACGACCCCCGGACCGGCGGCTGGGAATACTGGACGCTGTATGTGCCCAAGGACTACACCCCGGATCGCGCGTGGCCGATCCTCTACTGTTATCATCGCATGGACCAGGAGGCGCAGGTTTGGCCGTTTCGCGAACTCACGGACGGCGTCGGCTATATCATCGTCGGGATGGAATATCTGAACCGCAAGGTCGGAGGCCCCCGGGCGAAAAAGGAGCTGGCCAATCTCAAGCGCATTCACGACCTGCTGGCGAAGCGTTTGAGGATTGACGACAAGCTCCAGTTCATCGGCGGCTTCAGCCAAGGGGGCTGGGAGACCGCACACATCGCCGAGGCCGCTCCGCAACTGTTTGCCGGGATGATCATCACCGGCGCGGGTCGCATCAACTACGGAAGTCCGCCGCTGGTCCGCGGTCAGCACATTTTCATTGGCGTCGGCGAGCAGGACGGCAACCGCACGGCCGCGGAAGGTACGGCCGACTACTATCGCAAGCGAGGGGCGCAGGTCGTGATGGAAATATTCAAGGGCCTCGGCCACGACGTGGACACGAAAAACGCCACCCTGAAGACATGGCTGAAAGACCGGGTCGCCCCTCCGGGTTCAAAACCGGCGGACCTCGAGGCCGGCGGCCAGTAGGACCGTGGTCGCCAGTGCCGGCGCCGGCAGCCGGCCCGAGCCTCAGTCCTCTGGGCGAGGACAGGCCCCAGCCGGATCAAGCGAAGTGGCCGAGGAGCCGGACTTCGCGCTCGAGCTGCAGGCTGAATTTTTTCTCGACGGCGGCGGCCATCTGGCGGGAGAGGTCGAGCACGTCCTGCGCGGTGCAGGCGCCCTCGCACACGATGATGTTGGCATGCTTGTCGAACGGTCGCGCGCCGCGGATGCGCATCTCCAGCGCACCGGCCTGCTCCAGAAACCAGCCCGCCGACTGCCGCCGGCCGGCTGCCGAGGTGGGCGCGACATTACGGAAGAAACTGCCCGCGGTCGGCGTTTCCTGCCAGCGGGGATGTTTGTGCTGGCGGATCAGCAGGCACTCGTTGCGGTGGTGGGCGATGGCCGCCGCATCGCCGGGCGGCAGGCGCAGGCGCGCCGCGACAACGATTTCGCCGCTCGTGTGCAGCGCGCTGCTGCGGTAGGCGAAGCGCAGCTCGGCATGCGCGGCCTGGTGGAGCCGGCCCGTCCGGTCCAGGAGGGTCGCCTCTTCGACCACGTCCCCGATCTGTTTGCCGTAGGCGCCGCCGTTGCCCGCGATCGCGCCGCCCAGCGTGCCCGGGATGCCACTGAGCATTTCCAGGCCGGCCAGGCTTTCCGCGGCGGCATAGGCGGCGACGTCGTCGAGCAGCGTGCTACCGCTGACGGTGAGGACGCCGTGCAGGGACTCGATGAGCGGCTGCGCGCTGCGGTAACAGATGACGACAGCCGGGAGGCCGGCGTCGGCGACGAGCAGGTTCGAGCCGCCGCCGATCAGCTCGTAGGCCTCGCCGGCACGGTTCAGCTCGGCGACGGCGGCGAGCAACTGCTCCGGCGTGGCGCAGGCGATCAGCGCCTTGCACGGGCCGCCGAGCTGGAAGGTGGTGTGCCGGCTGAGCGGCTCGTGGTCAAGGACTACGCAGCCCGCGGACTGCAATAGCGCCGCGTTCATGGGCGCCCTTCGTGCAACGGACGCGAGTGGCCTTCGGCCTGCCGCGCCAGCAGCCAGAGCACGTCGGAGAGCCGGTTCAGCCAGATGAAAGCCTGGCGGTTGCGGAACTCCTTCCGGTCGGCCAGCGTGACGATGGCCCGCTCGCAGCGCCGCGCAACCGTGCGCGCAAAGTCGAGCTGCGCACCGAGCAGGCTTTCGCCGGGGACGATGAAATCACGCATCGGCTCCACGGTCTGTTCCAGACGCCGGCGCAGGGTGTCGAGCTTCCGCACCGCCTTGGCATCGAGCCGTTGCGAGAGGCTGCCGGCCTGCAGCACGCCGGCGGAAATTTCCGCGGCGAAGGCGAAGAGCGCGCGCTGGAGCTCCTGCAGCTGCGCATCGAGCGCGCCACCGCGCGCCGCGTGCGCCCGCGCCAGGCCGAGTGCGCTGACGAGCTCATCCACCTGTCCGCAAGCCTCGATGCGCGGCGAACTTTTCGACAACGTCTCGCCGCCGAATGTGCGCGTGGTCCCGCGATCGCCGACGCGCGTGGTGATGGAAAAAATACGTTTCATGGGGTGCCCGGCCGCGGGGTGAGCTGCTCCGCCTCGGAGACGGGGAACGGCAGCTTGGCGAGGTAGGCCTCGAGCTCCCGGCCATATTCCGCATCCTTGCCGAGCTTGACGAGCTGGCGGTGGACGAGGAGCAGCCCCTCGCTGCCGACCTCGGCCTCGGTGGCGTTGGCATAGCGGCAGCGCGGATCAGGGTCGAGGAAGCGCTGCAGCAGCACGACGAATTGCGCGTTCTGGCGGACATACTCGGGCAGGAGCGTCAGGAGCCGCCCGGGCAGCTTTTCCTTGGCCTCGAGCAGGGCGCGCTCGTCGAGGTCGGGCTTGATGCCCGTATCGCCCCGCAGCATCTCGAGCCCGACGAGGCCGACACCGTAGATGTCCGACTGGATCATGCTGACCTCGCGGCGATGGACTTCCGGCGCCATGTAGATCGGCGTGCCGAAGAGGATCGTCACGCGTTCGTTGATGAGCACGGCGCGGCCGTAGTCGATCAGGCGGACGTAGCCCTGGCGGTCAATCATGATGTTCGCGGGCTTGATGTCGGAATGCACGTAGCCGGCGCCATGGAGCGCCTCGATGCCGCGCAGGACCTGGCGCATGATGTAGAGGGCGACGCCCGGCTGGATGCGCACCCGGCCCCGGTCCGCGCGAAAGACGACGTCGGTGAAGCGCGCCCACTCCTCCTTCGTGCTGCGCGCCTTGACCAGCTCGAGGTGCGCCCCGTCAAGCAGGTAGCGCAGGCTGATGCCGTCGACGACCTCCATCTGCAGGTAGCCGATGCCGTTGTTCTCCTCATAGATGTCCGGCGCGACGAGGCTGGGGTTCTTGACGACCTGGAGCTTCGAGGTCTGCGCGGCGATGCGGCCCATGTCGGTCCAATACTTCTCGGGCGTCGCATAGATGCCGGGATCGAACAGCTTGATGGCGTGGCGCGTCACACACCCGCGCGCGCCCTGCCGCAGGCCGAGGAAGACGATGCCCTGCCGTCCGCGACCGAGCTCGCGCGGAAAACGGTAGGCAACGGGGTAGAAAATCGCGCGGCCCTGCACGATGGCCTTGTAGTGCTCGCACAGATGCTTCACGCCGGGATCCTGTGCCGACGCCGGCATCATCACCGTGGTCGGCGCGCCGGTGCGCTGCGCGGGCACATCGAAATCCGGGAGGGCGCTCTTGTTTTCCGTTGGCATGATACATCCTGGGCGCACAGGTGGCCGTTAGAAATCGTCGCGCATTTTGCGATGCGGCAGGCAATAGAGATCCGAGGACGGCGCCGGACGCGTCAGGGGCTTGGGCGGCGGGGCCGCCGGCGCAGGCGTTTTCGCAGCCGCCACCGGGGCCGCAAGGGGCGTTGGCGCAGCCGGCGCCTGTGCCAGGGCGCGCTGCTTCCACTGCTCCATTTCCTGGCGCAGTCCGCGCAGATCGTTTTCCAGACGCTGGCGATCGTCGCGCTCCTTCTGCAACTCCAGCTGCTGCCGGGCCTCGCGCGCCTGTTGCGCGTCGGCTTTGTCGCCGGGTGCCGGTGCGGGCGCGGCCGGAGCGCGCTGCCGGGCGGCTTCCAGCTCACGGCGCACCTGCTGGAGCTCCGTCTCCTGGCGGCTGCGTTCGGCTTGCGCCTGCTTCAGCTCCGTTTCCAGCCGTTGCCGGTCTTGGTGGGCCTGCCGCAGTTCTGCGGCGGCTTTCTCGGTTGGCAGCGGTACCGGCGCGGCCGGGACCTGGGAGCGGGCGGCCTCCAAGGCGCGGCGTGCCTGCTGCGCCTCGGCTTCCTGACGCTGGCGTTCGGCCTGGGCCTGCTGCAATTCTGTTTCCAGCCGCTTCTGCTGGTCGCGTCCCCGTTGGGCTTCCGTCTCGGCCTGCCGGAGCGCAGCCTGCGCCTGCGCCACCTGGGCCGTGAGCCCGGCCAGCTGTTGCTGCGCCTCCTGCGCCACGCGTTGCTGCTCGCGGAGCTGTTCCCCGGCCTCGGTCGCGCGGCGCCGGCCCCCCTCCGCCTCGCGCTGGGCCTCCGCCACGCTCCGCTGGGCCTCGTCGCGCGCGCTTTGCGCCTGCTTGAGTTCGCCGCGCAGCTGCTGCTCCATACGCCGTTTCTCGGCGGAAATCTCCTCGCAGAACTGGCCGCGCTCCTCGGCGCGCTCGACGGCGTTGTCGCGCTCGGACTGCAACGCGGAGCGCTTGAGGATATCGTTCTCCCGCTCCGCCTCCAGCGCGGACTCGGCATCGTTCGCGGCGGCCTCCGCGCGTTCGCGCTGCTGCTGCGCGTCGGCCAGGGCCGCCTCGGACACGACCGCTTGTTCCTCGAGCTTGCGGAGCTGCTGCTGGGCTTGCCGCAGCGAGAAATCCCGCTCGGCCAGCTTGCTGCCGGTCTCCTCCAGTTCACGCCGCACGCCTTCCAGAGCTTTTTGCGCGGCGTCCCGGGAGGCAACCGCGGTCTGCGCCTCGCCACGCATCTGCGCAGCCACTTTTTGGCGCTCCTCGGCCAGCCGCTCCTGCTCGCCGGCCTTTTTCAGCGCGGCCTCGCGCTCGACCTCCAGCACGGTGCGCTGCTGCACGGCGGCATCCAGTTGGGCGCGAACCTGCTTGAGTTCGGCGCCCTGCTGGTCGGCCTGCACGCGGGCGGCAAACAGTTTTTGGCCTGCGTCGGCCAGCTGCGTCTGGAGCTGCTTCGCATCCTGCTCCTGCTGGCGCGCCGCCGCCTCGCGCTCGCCCAGCGCGCGCGCCTTGGCTTCCAACGTCTTCTGCAGCGCGTCGTTGGCGGTTTGGAGCCTCTGTGCATCGGCGCGCGCGGTCTGCAATAGTTCCTGCGCCTGTTCGAGGGCGGCGGCCTGTTGGCCGGCTTGCACGCGGGCCGCCGCCAGCTTCTGGTCCGCCTCGGCCAGCTGCGCCTGAAATTGTTTCGTGCCCTGCTCGTGCTGGCGTGCCGCGGTCTCGCGCTCGCCCAGCGCGCGCTCCTTGGCTTCCAACGTCTTCTGCAGCGCGTCCTTGGCGGCGTTGAGCGACCGCGCCTCGGCGCGCAACTGCTCCTCGCTCTGCCGGCGCTCCTCGGCCAGCCGCATGAGCGCGCGCTCGGCCTCTATGATTCTGGGCTGGAGCGCATCGCGCTGCTGGGCCGCGGCAGCGGCTTCGGCGCGCACGGCCTTGAGCTGCTCTTGCGCCTGCCCGCAGGCGGCCGCCTGCTGGTCGGCCTGGGCGCGGACGGCGGCCAGTTTCTGGTCCGCCTCGGCCAGCCGGGCCTGCAATGTCTTCGCGCTCAGTTCGTGCTGGCGTGCCGCCGCCTCGCGTTCGCCCAGCGCGCGCTGGCTGGCTTCCAACGTTTTCTGCAGTGCTTCCTTGGCGGCCCTGATCATCTGCGTCTCGGCGCGCGCGGTCTGCAGCTGTGCTTGCGCCTCCCGCAGCTGATCGGCCACGGCCTGCGGTGCGCCGTCCGCCGCCACCGCCACCTGCGCGGCGACCGGCGCAGACGCGGGCTCCTCGGGGGGCGTGGGTTCCTCCAAGGCAGGTATCACTTCCGCTGCCGGCAGCAGTGCGCCGGGCAGGAGATGGGCGCCGGTCAGCGGGGCATCGGCCTGGCTCCGCATCATCCCGCAGAGCGCCGCGGTCAGCGCCCCTTCGCCAAGATGGAGTTCGCCGGCCAGCAACCCTTTCTGCAGGGTCTCCAGCAGCGAGGCCGCCTGCTGGGTGTGCACATGCCGCACCCCTTCGTTGCCATCCAGTTCGCCATCGGCCAGCATTTCGCCGAGCGAACTGACATGATAGGGGCCGGCGCGATGGCCGTCCGGCCATTCGATCATCCAGTTGAGTTTGAGGCCGGGCATCTTCGCGGCGGAAAGCCACTCCTTGCGGTCCGACGAGATGTCGTCATCCGGTGCGACGCGGTCGGTGCTGGCCCAGCGCACCAGTTCCGCCTGCTCCACCGGTCCATAAATTTCGCCGTTCGGCTTGCGTAAAAACCATGTATTCACAGCGCGTTCACCTACCACGAAACAATGGGGAACGCAAGCCGCACGACACGCCGGGTTGGGCCCGCCGCGGAAAAAGCTTTCCGCGACGCCAGCTTTGGCTATGCTGACAGGGCGAAAGGATTGCCTGTTCATGGATGCCAAGGAAAACGCGGCCGTCACCATTCTGATCCCGCATTTCCAGACACTGGACTCCATCAAGCTCTGCCTGCGCTCGCTCCGCAAATACACCCGCCTGCCGTGTCGGGTCCGCGTGCTCGACAACGGCTCGCGCGACGCCTCGCTCGACTACCTCCGCTCCGTGCCCTGGATCGACCTCGTCGCCAGCGGCCGGCCCAACGACATCTGGAAGGCGCATTTCGAGGCCTTGAACGCCGCCGTGCCGCTCGTCACCACGCCCTATTTTCTGCTGATGCATTCCGACACCTATGTGCATCATCCCGGCTGGCTGGACTACCTGTTGGACATCGCCGACGCCGGCTACGCCGCCGTCGGGCCGCGTCACCAACGGGTGCCGGTGCGCACGCCGTTCTGGCTGCCGGCGGCGCTGCTCCAGCACCTGCGCACGCGGGAGCTCGCCCCGGGCGTGCCGGCGCTGCGCTCCTTCTGCGCGCTCTACGAAACCGCGCCGTTCCGCCGGCTCGGGTGCCGCTTCAGCACGATTGACAGCCTGGACATCACCTGCGGTGTCAACGAGGAGCTCGTGCGCGCCGGCCAGCGCATCCGCGGCCTCTCCGCCCTCACCCTCTCGCGGTATCTCTTCCACGCCAGCGCCGTCACGCTGATGACCCAGGGTGTCCCCCCCGTCACGCGCGCGGAAACCAAGGACGCCTGCGCGCGCGGCACCAGCTACGTGGATCACCGGACCTACCGCCGCTCGCAGAATTGCCAGCACCAGTTCCTGCAACGCGCCGCCACCCGCGCCATCCTGGCGGACGACACGCTCGACGCGTGACCGCGCCGCGTTTTCCAACGCTTGGAAAAGCGGGCGCACAGGTCTTCCAAGGTTTGGAAAAGACTGCGGCCGGTCAGGGCGCAAACAGATTGCCGGGGCTGAGCCGGCCTGCGGGGTCGAAGACGCGCTTCACGGCGCGCATCTCCGCGATGCCCGCCGCGCCGAACATGACCTCCAGCAGCGGCGCCTTGAGCTTGCCGATGCCGTGCTCGGCGGCGACCGTCCCGCCCCACCCCACCACGTCGCGCGCCCAGGCCAGGTAGAGCTCGCGGCCGCGCTGGTAGTCCGCCTTGCTGGCCGGCAGGATGTTCACGTGCAGGTGGTTGTTGCCGATGTGGCCGAAGATGACGTAGTCCAGCCCCGCCGCCGCGAGATCGCGCTCGTAGCGCTCGAGGATCGGGCTGAGGTGCGCATCCGGCACAGCCATGTCGGTGCCGAGCTTCGTCAGCGTCGGCTCGGTCTTGCGCCGCTCGTCGATCAGGCGGTTGACCGCTTCCGGCAGCGCGTGGCGGAACGCCTTGAACTTTTCCATGTCATGCTCGGTCGTCGCCAGCCAGCACGCCTCCTCGCTGCCGCCGCTGGCCGTCAGCAGTGCCGCGAGGGCCGCCGCGGATTCCGCCGCGGCCTCCTCCCCGTCCGCATGCAGTTCGGCATAGACCGCCGTGTGGAAGTGCGCCGGCAGCTCCGGCAGGGCGCCCAGCGCCGCCATCCGCGCCCGCTCGCGCCGCAGCAGGGCCAGCGCGCGCGCGTCGAAAAACTCCAGCGCCACCAGCTGCGCGTCGCCGGCCGCGCGCGCCGCCTGGACGAACCGGACCGCCGCGGCCTGCCCGGGGAAAAACGTCAGCAACCCCCAGCGGGCGACCGGCGCCGGCCGCAGTTGCAGGTCCAGTTCCGTCAGGATGCCCAGCGTGCCTTCCGCGCCGATGAACAGGTCCACAAGGTCCATCCCGTCGGCGGCGAAGAAGCCGGCGGCGTTCTTCACCTGCGGCAGCCGGTAGTCCGGCAGGCGCCCGGCGAGCCGGCGGTGCGCCTGCGTCTCCAGCGCGAACGCACGGCCCTGCGCCCGTGCCGCCCCGCGTTGCAGCGCGAGCACGTCGCCATCCGGCAGCATCAGCCGCAGCCCGGCGATATGCCGGCGCGTCGCACCATAGCGGAAGGTGCAGGCACCCGACGCGTTGCACGCCGCCATGCCGCCGAGCGTCGCGGTCGTCTCCGTCGGGTCGGGCGGGAACACCTGCGGCGGCGCGGCGCGCAGCGCGGCCAGCGCCGCCAGCGACTCCGCACTCCAGTCCGCGGCAGCGAACTCGCGCGCGTGCAACATGCGCCGCAGGTCCTGCAGCACCACGCCCGGTTGCGCCACCACGACGAAGCCGCCGCCCGCCTGGCGCAGGCCCAGCACGCGATTCATCCGCCCGAGGTTGATGAGCAGCCCGCCCTCCGGCACCGCCCCGCCGGCAATGCCGGTGCGCCCGCCCTGCACCGTGACGGCCCACCCGTGCTCGCGCGCCAGCGCCAGGGCCACGCGCAGTTCCGCCTCCGTGCGCGGCTGCGCCAACGCGTCCGCCGTGCCGCTGCGCCGCGACTCGTCGCGCAGGAAGTCCGGATGCTCCGCCGCCACGTTCGTCGAAATAAAATCAGGTTGCATGGCGGGAATATGCCGCAGCCCCCCCCGCGGAGTCGAGACTGGAGCAACCGCCGCGGACGGGATGGGCCGGCGGCGGCGAAAATCAGGCCATACGCTTGAGGAGGACGAAGCCGATGAGCTCGCAAGCCAGGATGGGGATCCAGATGATCAGGTCGGGCCGGAGTTGGGGATGGCCGACGAGGCTGTCGGCAATGATGATGAAGAAATAGAAAAAGAACACGAGCAGGATGCTGATGCCAAAGCCGATCGAGGTCTCCTTGCGATGGCTCTTCATGCCGAGCGGAATCCCCAGCAGGGTGAAGGCGAAGCACGACAGCGCGAGGGCGAGCCGCTGGTTGGCATCCACGACCAGCTTCATGCGGATGACGGCGAGGTCCTCCTCCTTGACGCCGGGATAGGCCTGCCGCACGTCGCGGATGGCCTCGAGCACCTCGCCATAGGTCATGTCGGGCGCCTTCTTCTTGACGGTGCCGCGCTGCATGACGTCCTTGAGGTCGATCGGCAGTTCGGCCACGCTGCCCGTGCCGCCCTTCATCTGCGTGAGGTTGTTGGGATTGTTCGGGTCCGGCTGTTCGTCGCGCGCATCGTAGAGCGTCACCAGCATCTTGCGATGCTCGTGATCCACGACGAACTTGCCGCTCTTGGCGCGGATGCTGTGCTTGACCCCCTGCGGGCCGAGTTCATAGATGTGCACGTCGGTGGCATGGTTGTGCTCCTTCTTGCCCACGTAGATCAGGAAGCCGGGGATGTCGCGCGTGAAGCGGCCTTCCTCGAGCAGGCTCAGCGGGTCGGTGACGCCCAGCTCGACCAGGACGCGGCGCTGGGCCCAGTGGCTCGCCGGCGCGAGCGAGCCGTTGACGACGAGGCAGAACAGCGAGAGGAAGACGGAGGCGAGGATGACCGGCGTGGCGATCTGCCAAAGGCTCAGCCCGCTGGCCTTCATCGCATTGATCTCGTTGTCGGACGAGAGCCGCCCAAACATCAGCAGCACCGCGGTCAGCACGCTCATCGGGACCGAAAAGGTCAGGAGAAACGGGATGTTGTAGAAGAAGACCTTGAGGATGAACCAGCCAGAGACGCCGCGGGCGAGCAGGTCGATCGCCTTGACCACCGCGCCCAGGCACATGACGAACGTGAAGACCGAGAGCGTCAGGGCAAAGGTGACCAAGAAGGTCCGCAGCAGATATCGTTCGAGGACGCGCACGGCTGGCCCTCAACCGCCCGCGACGCGACGCGCGGACTCGAGCGTGTTGAACAGCAGCATCGTGATCGTCATCGGCCCGACGCCGCCGGGGACGGGCGTGATCGCCGCCGCCTTGGCCGCGACCGGCGCAAAGTCCACGTCGCCGACCAACCGGTACCCGGTCTTCGCCGTCGGGTCGCTGACGCGGTTGACGCCGACATCGATCACCACGGCGCCCTCGCGCACCATGTCGGCGGTGATCGTGTGCGGCTTGCCCGCGGCGGCGACGATGATGTCGGCCTGCCGCGTGAAGTGGCCGACGTCCTTCGTCCGCGTGTGGCACATGGTCACCGTCGCGTTGCCGAGTGCGTTCTTCAGGCTGAGCATGTTCACCAGCGGGCGGCCGACGATGTTGCTGCGGCCGACGACGACGACGTGCGCGCCATCGGTCGAGTAGCCCGAGCGCTTGAGGATATGCAGGATGCCGTGCGGCGTGCAGGGCAGGAAGGTCGGCAGGCCGAGCATCATCTTGCCGACGCTGACCGGATGGAAGCCGTCCACGTCCTTGGCCGGATCGATCGCCTCGATCACCGCCGACTCCATCTTGGAATCCGGCAGCGGAAGCTGGACGAGGATGCCGTGAATCTGCGGATTCGCGTTGAACGCATGCACGACGCCGAGGATCTCGTCCTTGGTCGCCGTCGCCGGAAGCCGGACCTCATCGGAATACATCCCCGCCTCGGCCAGGGCCTTTTCCTTCGCCGTCACGTAGGAACGCGAGGCGGGGTTGTCGCCCACCAGCAGCACGCCGAGGCCCGGCGTCACGCCGCGCGCCTTCAACCCGTCCGCCGCCTCTTTGATTTCCGCGCGCATCTGTTGCGCGATCAGTTTGCCGTCCAAAATTTTTGCTGTCATGTTGCTCCCGTGGTTGCGCCGCGGACTGTAGCGGCTCGGCGGCTCCGGCTCAAGCCTTCGTCGAACGAACATCGAACGCCCAACAGCGAACATTCAACAGCGAACAGCCTGCGGGCGGTGTCGCGAAAACGCTAGGCAGCACGACATTCGCCCGCCCGGGCGACCACGCGGCCGTGCAGCGCCGAACAGAACATAGCGGCTTACCGACGGCGGCCACAGGCCGCCGCTACAGCAGCGCACTCAAACACGACCCGGAAAAACACCAGTCATTCCAAGCCAAACCCGCTTCGTTCGATGTTGGATGTTCAGTGTTCGATGTTCGATGTTTATTCCCGACCGCTTCCGCCCCATTTCTGTTTCCACGCCGGATAATCCTTCTCCAGCACCGCGGCGGGCCAGTTCCCGTACCAGCCGTAGCCGTTGCGCCGCTCGTAGCCGATCTCGCTGAGCTGGCGCTTCGCCACGCCGTCGCGGTCGCAGAAGATCGGGCGGTTCGTCCCGATCTCATAGAAGCGGGCCCAGAGCGGCGGCGCGGAGGCGTCGGCGATGACGCGCTTGTCCTTCCCTTGCGGTCCGTTCTTGTCCTCAACCACGACTTCCTTGAGGCCCTTGAGCTTGGCGCTTTCGAACCACGCCACCGCACCCTCGACCGCTTGCACGATTTCCGGGCCGGGCCGGTCGAGGCTCAACAGCAGGCGCACGATGCCGACCGACTCCGCGCCGCTCAAAGAGACCAGCTCATATTTCCGCGCCGGCCGCGGCTCGAGCGTCACCTCGTCGTGCTGCGCGCACCAGGCCGTCAGCTTGCCATCCACCTTGATCTGGCATTTCAGGATGCACGCCACGCCGCGCTCAAACGCCGCGTGTGCGGCCTGCTTGCGCGCATCGTCGAGAAACGCAAACAGCTCCGCCGAGTAGGTTTCACGCAAAAAAGTCATCAGCCGGGCCATGGCGTTATCGTTGAACGTGACATAGCGGTTGTAACTCTTCGGCGGCGGATAGTACTGCGGCCAGCCGCCGTTCGGATACTGCGCCTTGAGGATATGGTCGATGCCCTTCTCGACCGCCACGCGATAGCGGGCTTCCTTCGTCGCGCCAAAGATGTGCGCCAGGAACCGTAGTTCGCCGGTCGTCGCGCCATTGTCGAACGTCGGCTTCAGTGCCGCGCGGTCGCCGGTGAACGGTTTCGTCGTATCCTCGTTCTTCGGCCAGCCGCCAAGGTCGCTCTGCCACGACAGGATGTGCGCGGCAACCTGCCTGGCCTCGGCGCCCGAGAACCAGCCGGCCTTCTTCCTCAAATACGGCCCGGGCCCCTCCGCCTGTGCCGCGCCAGCCAACATCAACGCAAAAACAATCACCCGAAAATTCATAAGCGTGCTCCATGGTGTGCCATCACCGGCAGCTTTTCCAAGGCTGGAACAAAGCGCAAGCCGTATTTTCCAAGATCCTGCAGGCTCGACAGCGCGGGCACGGCCGCTATCCTTGCGCACCTTTCGCAGGGATGAACGCATGAAAACAATTCTACTGGGTGCGGCACTGTGCGCAGCCGTGTCGGCCGGCGCGACCGAACCGATCGACCGCCACGCGCTGGTGACGCGGCACAACCTCGAGTGCAATACGCTCGCGACGACGCTGCCGCTCGGCAACGGCGAGTTCTGTTTCACGGCCGACGCGACCGGCCTGCAGACGTTCGCGGGCAATGCGATGGCGCACTGGGGCTGGCACTCGTTCCCGCTGCCGGCAGGCTGGACGCCCGACCGCGTCCCGCCGACCGGCACGTTCCAGCTGGGGCGCAACACCGGCGGCGACAGCTTCCCCAAGGACACCGCCGCCATCCGCAAGTGGATGTTCGACAATCCGCATCGCCTGAACCTGGGCCGCCTGCGCTTCTGCCACGCCGATGGCCGTGCGCTGGCTACCAACGAAATCAGCGCCGCCAAACGCACGCTCGACCTCTGGAGCGGCACCCAGACCGCACAGTTCGAAGTCGCCGGCCAGCCGGTGCGTGTCGAAACCTGCGTTGATCCACAGCGCGATGCCGTCGCCGTGCGGGTCGAGTCGCCGCTGCTCGCGCGCGGCGGGCTCCTCGTGACGCTCGACTTCCCCTATGCCTCGATCAAGAGCGAGCCGTGGGTCGGCGACTGGACGCAGCCGGAGCAGCACGCAACGAAACTGACGCGCACCGGCGAGCGTTGTGCCGATTTCGCGCGCCACCTCGATGACACTCGCTATCACGTCCGGCTATCCTGGTCGAAAGGCGCGCAGCTTGTGGCGCCGACGAACGCGCCGAACCGGAAGATGGTCATCAAGAAGGCGCTCTACGGTGGCAAGGACGCGTGGCTCGATGTGACGGATAAAGTCCTCGCCAAAATTCGCGACGGGAAACTCTCCCTCACGCCCAACCATGGCTGGCTCGGCGATCCGCTGCCGCGTCAGGCCAAGCAGCTCAAGCTGACCATCGAAACTAACGGTCGCGAGGAATCCGTTGTTGTCAACGACGGCGCAACGTTCGCCATCACGCCGCGCCCCACCCCGCACGAGTTCAAACTCGTCACCGCCGGCACGAACCGGCTGGAATTCGCCTGCGCCTTTGCCGCCGCACCGGTGACGGCGGAGTTTCCAGGCATTGGAAAAGTTTTTGCCGAAAATTCCAAGGTTTGGAAAGCCTTCTGGACCACCGGCGGTGCGCTGGATCTGTCCGGCAGCAAGGACCCGCGTTGGCGCGAGTTGGAGCGGCGCGTGGTGCTTTCGCAATACCACACCGCGGCGATGTCCTCGGGCAGCTGGCCGCCGGCGGAGACCGCCCTGCTCGGCATTGATTCGTGGCGCGGCCAATTCCACATGGAGATGGTCTGGTGGCACCTGGCACATTTCGCTCTGTGGGACCGCTGGGACCGCGCGACGAACGCTCTCGCCTGCTATCAGCGCTTCACGCCTGCGGCGCGCGCCCTCGCGGAGCAGCTCGGCTACAAGGGACTGAAGTGGCCCAAGTCCGTCGGGCCGGAAGGCCGAAGCGCGCCGTGGGTCGGCAACCAGGTGCTGCTCTGGAAGCAGCCGCATCCGCTCTTCTTCGCGGAGCTGGACTATCGCCTGCACCCGACGCGCGCCACGCTGGAGCAATGGCGCGACGTCGTCTTCGGCACCGCCGAACACATGGCCGATTATCCCACGCGCGACGCCGCCACCGGGCTCTATCATCTCAGCCCCGCGATGCCGCCGAGCGAGCAGGGCATCACCCGCGACACGGTCTTCGATCTCGCCTACTGGCGCTGGGGACTGGACGCCGCGCAGCGCTGGCGCGAGCGGCTCGACCTACCGCGCGAGCCGCAGTGGGACGACGTGCGCAAGCACCTCGCGCCGCTGCCGGAGAGCAACGGCGTCTTCGTCCACTCCGCCGAATGGTTCAACACCTATACGCAGCGCAACTATGAACATCCCGATCCCGTCGGCGTACTCGGCATGTTGCCGCCGATGGAGGGCGTGGACGCAGCGACGGCGCACCGCACCGTGCTCAAGGTGTGGGAGACGTGGAAATGGGAGCGCACCTGGGGCTGGGATTGTCCGTGGATGGCGATGGCCGCTGCGCGCGTCGGCGAGCCGCGCATCGCCGTCGAGGCGCTGCTCAAAGACACGGCGCGCAACCGCTTCGACGAGCGCGGTATCAACCTCGGCGGCCCCTGCCCCTACCTGCCCGGCAACGGCGGTCTGCTCTACGCCATCGCCCTGATGGCCGCCGGCTGGGACCCGGCTTCGTCAGGAGACTCCGCCGGGGCAAGTCGCGCGCAGCAGAAGCACGCCCCCGGCTTCCCCGACGACGGCTCGTGGACCGTGAAGTGGGAAGGCCTGAAACCTGCGTTATGATAAAAAGATTGATTGGCTCCATGCGCACTGAGAACAGATAAGCGGATCAAGTTCCTAAGCCCGCATGATCAGTTCCGCCTCGCCGCGAAGGCCACCAGGCAATGGGCCTGTGCGGTTAACGTCCAGCGGCGGGATATTCGCTCAAAGACGGATCACGGCACAGCACGCCCAACGCAAGCCCACGGAAAATGAGTGGTTCACTTGGTTTGCTTCACACGACCATACAACTCGTGGACCTTGCCGATGATGCGATCCTCCACCGTGTCCGCCCAGCCGGTTTGCGCCTCGTAGCCGCCCTCCTTGAGCACGCGCAGGCTCGGGACGTAACCGGTGTAGTCGTTCGAGTAGCCGGAGATCCAAACCGCCGCCTCGCCTGCGAGTTCCTTTTTCAGGCGTAGTGAGTAATCCACCACCACTTCGCTCCCGAGCGCGACGAGCGTGAGGTCGGGACCAAACTGGATCACCTGCACGGGATAGGGGTGCGCCGGGCGCTGCTTGGCATACGTGAGCGTGACCTCCCCGTAGGCCGCGCGCAGCGGGCCATGCACTTCGCGCTGCGGCGTGAGGTTCGCCATCTCCACGGCGTTGGCGAGCGTGCGGCCGTGCTGCTGCGCGAGGTCAAGATCCGCCAGGCCCGGCACCACCCCGGTGCCGCGCGGATAGGGATTCTGATCGGCCGCGCAGCCTTGGAGAAACATGGCGATGCAGTTGGTCCGGTTCGCTTGCACATACTCCTGCGCGTAGCCGGCGTAGTCGCCACAATAGTTGTAAAAGCCCAGGCAGGTGTTATGGCATGCATAGCCGAAGAGCAGCGCACGCAACGTGCCGCCCGCAACCTCGACGCGCAGCACCGGCACTTCGTGATCCACCGGACCGTCGGGGTTCGGGCTGTTGCGGTAACCGGTCGGCGACGGCAGCCGGCGGTTCATTGCGAAGCCGCATTGCGCGCGGTGCCACGTCAGCCGCGCCGGTTCGAGTTGCGCCAACGCCGCGCTGACCACGTGGAACAATTTGTCCTCCAGCTGCTGCGTGTATTCGTAGGCGGTGCGCGTGCGCTCGTTCTCCAGATCCTTGGCCGTCACCGGCGAAGTGCGCAAGGCCGGCCCGGAGTGCGTGTGCGAGGCATTCAGCAGGAGGAATTGCGGAGGCAAACCCAGCTCCTTCTGCACGCGCTCGGCCAGCCGGTGATGGAGCGGCTGCCCCACCCCGATCAGGTCCATCGTCACGAGGACGAGCTTCTGGCCCTGCTCGTCCTGCAGCGCCAGTGCCTTGGCGAAGAGCTCCTGCACCTTGCCTTCGGCGGGTTTCTTGCGCCCGGCGTAACCGGCCATCCACAAATGGTTCGTCGGTGTGACCACGACGGCAGCCACGCCCGCCTTCCACGTCAGCGGCGGAGGCGGCGGCGCGGTTTTGGCTTTGGGCGCGGGAGCCGCGCCGGCCCCGACGGCCAGCAGCCCGACCAAGACCAGGCACGCAACTACCGGGACACGTTGCTTTTTACCCGCAGGAGGCCTCTTGCATATCATGCGCGTATTTTTCGCGCGCCACCCGGTCAAGTCAAGTCCCGTTCCGGTGTAACCGGATTTCGCCTCCGCACCCATACGTGTTATCCCTCAGCTATGAACAAGCTCATGCGCGTCTCGCTCGTCGGTCTCGGCGCCCTGCTGACAGCCGGAGCGGCCTTCGCCGCTGATCATCCGCCGGTCCTCGCCACCCCTGGAAAATTGTTGTTCGAGGATGACTTCGCCCGCGGTGAGATGCCGCCGAAGTGGCGGGCCGGAAAGGGCTCCTTCGAGATCCATGCCGGCGTCGTCACGGCCGCGGAAAAGCCCGAGGACAAGCACGGCGCCTACGCCTATGCCAATCCGCGCTTTGCCTACAAAGACATCGTGGCCGAGTTTTCCTTCAAGTTCGACGGCTCCAAGGGCTGCCACTTCATGATGGAAGACAGCACCTACAAGGGTTCCCATGCCGGTCATATCATCCGCGCGACGATCACCCCTGTCTCGGTCCAACTCGCCGACTCCAAGTTCGGCGGGATGAAGAACGAGATCTTCGAGAAGAACAAGGACCCCAAGACCACCCCGGAAGAGAAGAAGCAGATCCAAGCAAGCATCAAGGACAAGTCGGCGACCATCAAGGTCACCCTCGACCGCGCCCAGTGGCACCAGACCCGCGTGGCGGTCGTCGGTGACGAGATGCTCATCAGTATCGACGGCAAACCCGCGGGTTATCTAAAGTCCGAAGGCGTCAACCACCCCACCAAGAACATGGTCGGCTTCACGATCGCCGGCAAGTCCGCCCAACTGGACAACGTCAAGGTCTGGGAAGCGACCGCCGTCCCCGACTGGTCCAGTCGCCGCGCCACCGTCGTGGCCGGGATGCAACAGCAGTAAAGCGGGAAACCGCACTGCGCAGCCGTCAGGGCGCAGCTATGGCGCGATAGTCGATGGCGATGCCGTTGAGCTGGAGTTGGCGCCCGACGAGCGTGGGCTTGAGGTTGGCAGGGACGATGACGATGACCGCGGCCTGGTCAGGGGCGAGGGATATTTTCTGCGCGCCGCTGACGTTCCGCCGGATGAACTTACCGGTGACGGTGTCGTAGAAATCGGCCACGGCCAGCCCGGCGTTGAGCGTAACGGTTTTGGCATCGCTGAACGGATTGTGTAACAGGCGCGTGGGATAGCTCGGCGGCGCGAAATGATCGGTGATGTTCAAATCCCAGGCGATGATGCCCTCGACCTCCGTGGCGTTGAACGGCGCGCCGAGGAAACCGATGCTGCTGCCCATATAGAGGGCGATGTTGTCGGAGTTACGGCTGAAGGTTTTCTTGTCGGTCCAATATTGGGCATTGGGCGTCTTGGTCTGGCGATAGTGCTGCATCAAGGCATCGCCAGTACCATAGGGCTGCGGCGTATGCTCGGGTGTGCTGGCGTGCGGCTGGGACCGGACGCCTTCGTAGGAGAAAAGATAGCCGCTGCCGTTGGGCAAAGTATCGCGCCAGTTCTTGTGATCCTGATGCTCCCAGTCGAGATCCACGCCGAGGAAGTAGCGGCAGCTGTTGGCGGCGTTGAGCGCATAGCGGGCGGCGGCGCGGGCGATGCGCTGGTCATAGCGCACCGCGGGGAGCAGCCAGCCGGGCGCCTGATAGCTGCCCATGGCGAAGGCGTAGAAGCCGTCGGACCGGCGCCAGCAGGCGCCATCAAGCCCATCACACGTGACGCCGCCGAGCTGCGTGCCCGCGGTGATGCCCCACGGCATGACCTGACCCTCCGCAAGCGCAGGCGTGAAGGCGGCGTGATCGCCAAACCAGATATTGAGCATGCGCTGCATATCGAAGTCGCAACCATGCTCGGCGTTGAGGCGGGCCAACACGAGCGGGCCCATCGCGTGCGACATTTCATAGCGGCCCGGGTGCACGAGCCACCACGCGATGGCTTCCTTCGCGGCGGCGAGATACTCCGGGTTCATGGTCTGGGTGTGAGCGGCATAAAGCGCCCACGCGAACGCGGCGGCGTTGCCCACGTTGGAATCGATCCGGCGCGGCAGGACGGCCCACTTGCCGCCGAGAAATTGATAATCCTGATCGAGATTGAGCTGCCTAGGAAAGCCCAGGGCCTTGCCCATCTGCAAGAGCGTATCGGCCTGCTGACGGAGTGCCGTAGTGAAGAATTCATGTTTGGGAAATTGGTCCGCGAGAAGCGTGCCGATGACCAGCGGCCAATATTCATAGATGACGTGCGCCACCTTGGTGCCGGAGCCGGGCCGGTTGGCCCACAGCTGGGTGCGCCGATCGAACCATGCGCCGGTGGGCGCGATCCAATCCATGGCGTACAGGTTCGCCATGTCGAGGCCGAGCATGCTGGCGCCGACGACCGGAATAAGGCAGGCATGGGCCTCGCCGCGCGGGTCCCTGCGGCGCTCCGGCTGAAGGTAGCCGTCGAAGCCGAAGTGTTTGCGGTCGGGCGCGAGATTGACGGCGGGCAGTCCGAAGCCCTTCGCCTCGGGATTGAAGACCACGCTGTAGTAATCGCGCGCGGTTTTTTTCCAGTCCATGATGTGCAAGGGCTGCGGCACGCGCGCCATCTTCTCGACGCGGGCAACGACGAGCTGGGGCTCGGCCGGGGCGCCGGTCTGCGCAAATGCAGGCGCAGCCAGCAAACCCACGCCGAACAGAAAATATTTCATGCGCGCATTGTCCCGTGCCGCACCGCAAAGTCAACGCCGTTGCGGGAAGACGGGCGGCTCAAGCTGTGATAGGATGTGACCCATGATGCGGCATGAAACGAACTGCGCGGGGCGCATCGCGCTGCTGCTGGCGTGGGCGGGCCTCGCGCTCTGCCCGGCGTCCGGCAAGAGCAAGGTCACGGCAAGCGCCGACGAATTCACCGAGTTGCAGGCGCAGCTCGCGGCACACTCAAAATGGAATCTGCCACGGCTGGAAAAGGAAGCGCTGCGCCCGGAGGCGCTGCTCCTCGCCAGCGACCGGTCGCCGGTGGATGTCGTCTATCGCCGGACGCTCGCCCTGCTCAAGCACCTGCAAACGCAGCCGGGCGCGCCTGAACTATCCGCCGAAGCTGCGGCGTTGGACAAGCTGCGGCCGCCGGCGGAGGAAGCGGTGGCGCAGCAGCGTGAGCGGTTTGTCCAACTCACTACGCTGCGCCGGAAAATCGCCTTCAAGAATCCGTTGCTGGACTTCGAGCGGATCGTGTTTCTCAAGCACGACAAGCAGGTGCGCGGCGCGCGCCACATGATTGACCAGTACTTCGGCTTCAACAGCTCCAAGACCGGCGGCGTCTATGTGCTGGAGCAGCCGTTCGGCGAGCAGCCCGCGGTGCGCAGCCTGCTGGCCGGACAGCGCGTGCCGGCGGGCCGCCTCAAGGGGCAGGCGCTGGAAAACGCTGGCGGTTTCATTTCGCTCGATCTCGATTTTGACGGGCGCTCGCTGCTGTTTGCCTTCACCGAGGCCGATTACAAATTGCCGCCAGGCGTGACGTGCGACACGAACTACTGGTCGGAAACCCATGCCAAGCGCGAGCCCGCCCACGCGTTCTATCACTTCCGTCCGGAGACCTGCTATCACCTCTTCAAACTGGGCGTGGACGGTTCAGGCCTGAAGCAGTTGAGCGATGGCGCGTGGAACGATTTCGACCCATGCTTCCTGCCAAGCGGGCGCATCGCCTTCGTCTCCACGCGCTCCGGCGGGCAGTGCCGCTGCGGCTTCCGGCCCGACCCGACCTACACCCTGCACGCGGCGCAACCGGACGGCAGCGACGTGATCCAGCTGAGCTTCCACGACACGAACGAGTGGCAGCCGAGCGTGGACCACAACGGCCTGCTGGTCTACACCCGGTGGGACTACGTGGACCGCGACTCCGACGTGGCCCATCACCTCTGGCGTTGCTATCCCGACGGCCGCGACCCGCGCAGCGCGCATGGCAACTATCCCGACCGCCGCGAGTTGCGGCCATGGATGGAACTGTCCATCCGCGCGATTCCGAACTCGCGCAAGTACATCGCCGTGGCCGCGCCGCATCACGGCGAGGCCTACGGCTCGCTCGTGGTGATTGACCTGCGCGAGCAGGACGACCGCGCGATGAGCCAGCTCAAGCGCCTGACGCCCGAGGTCCCCTTCCCCGAAGCCGAAGCCGCGCCCGGCGTGCCGCACGCCAAGGGCAAGCACGCGCCTGCCGCCGAGGCCTACGGCAGCCCGTGGCCGTTGAGCGAGGATTTCCATCTCGTCGTCTTTGACGCCCAGCAGCAGAACTACGGCCTCTATCTGCTCGACAGCTTCGGCAACCGCGAGCTGCTCTACCGCGACCCGGCCATCGCGTGCCTCGATCCGATCCCGCTCAAGGCGCGCCCGCGTCCGCCCGTGCTGCCGGTGCAGACGACGCAGGCCCAGGCCGACCGTCCGCTTGGCGCCAACGAGGCCAGCGGCACGGTGCTGGTGATGAACGTCTATGACAGCGACCAGCCGTGGCCCGCCGGCGCCAAGATCAAGGCGCTGCGCGTGATCAACCTTTTCCCCAAGGACAACTCCGTGGCCAACGAGCCCGCCGTGGGCCACGCCGCACAATCGCTCTGCCGCGGCGTACTCGGCACCGTGCCTGTCGAAGCCGATGGCAGCGCCAACTTCCGCGTGCCGACCGGTGCCGATATCTATTTCCAAGCGCTCGACGAAAACGGGCTCGCGGTGCAGAACATGCGTTCCGCCACCTATCTGCATCCCGGCGAGACCCTCGCCTGCATTGGCTGTCACGAGGGCAAGCTGGCCGCAGCCGGCTCCACGGCGCGGCCGCAAACGCTCGCCATGCGCCGCGCGCCCTCCGCGCTCCAGCCGGAAGCCGAGGGCTCCTATCCGCTGACGTTCCCGCGCCTCGTGCAGCCGGTGCTCGACCGCAAGTGCCTTGCATGCCACGACCAGAACAAAAAAGCACCCAGCCTGCACGGTGACCGCCTCGGCAAACAGGGTTGGTCGGAAGCCTTCCAGACGCTGAACAAATACGCTTGGGGCATGAGCGGCGGCAACGGCATCGCGCTCAAGGAACGTCAGTATTCGATCCCCGGCCAGGATGGCGCGCGCGTCAGCAAGCTCTACCTGATGCTGCAGCGCGGCCACCACGACGTCAAACTCACGCCCGACGAACTGCATCGCCTCACGCTCTGGCTCGACTGCAACAGCAACTTCTTCGGCGCCTATCACGACCTCGCCGGGCAGGCGCGCGGCGCCATCGTGCCGCCCCGGGTCGGCCTCCCGCGCTGGACGCCCTTCGAACACCTGGTCCGCTAAGCGCGCGCAAGAGATGGGACTGACCGGACGCAGCCGTCGGATCTTGTTTCCCTAGTACAGCCTACGATGCGCGTCAGCTTTTGCGGCGGCGGAAGCGGCGGCACTTGACGCCGGCGGCGCGCAGCAGGGCGCGGGTCTGCGCGGAGAAGTGATATTCATCCTCATAGACGACCTCGACGAGGCCGGCGTTGATGATCATCTTGGCGCAGAGCAGGCAGGGGCTGATGGTCGTAAAGAGTGTGCCGCCGCGGACGGCGATGCCGTGATAGGCGGCCTGTACGATGGCGTTTTCTTCGGCGTGCGAGCAGAGGCACTCGCCCAACTCCGCGCCGGAAGCGGCGTCGCCGGCGCAACGCGGACAGCCGCCGTCGAAACAATTCTTCACGCCGCGCGGCGTCCCGTTGTAGCCGGTGGAGATGATCCGCTTTTCGCTGACGATCAGCGCGGCGACCTGCCGCCGGCTGCAGTTGCCGCGCCGCGCCACGGTGTGCGCGATGTCCATGAAGTAGGTGTCCCAGTCCGGCCGCGTCGGCGTTTGTTTTGGCATGGCGCAAGGATGGCGCGCCACCCCGAGCGGGTCAAGAGCAGACGCGGCGACCGTGCGTGCGCATTTTGCGGCTTGACTTGTTCCGGCACTTTTGTAAGTAACCTAAATATCTTCAGGCGATACCCGCCTGCTGGGTTGTTAGGAGGAGAAAACGATGAAACGAGTCCTGATCGGAGCGCTGTTGCTGGCGGCGTGGAGTGTGGTCCATGCGGGCGAGGCGATGCTAACCGTGCAGGTGGATCAGCCGGGCATCAAGGTCAGCCCCCTGCTCTACGGCCTCTTCTTCGAGGAGATCAATCGCGCGGGCGATGGCGGCATCTACGCGGAGCTGATCCAGAACCGCTCGTTCGAGGACTCGGCCAAGGAGGCGGCTGCCTGGACGCTTTCCAAGGGCGCGGACGCCGAGGGCCACCTGGCACTCGACAAAACACAGCCGCTCAACGCGAACAACCCGACGAGCCTCAAGCTGGAAATCATCGCGGGCCGTGTCGGCGTTGCGAACAGCGGCTTTGCCAAGGAAGCCAGCGATGGCATCGCGGTGCAGCAGGGCAAGGAGTATGCGCTGGCGCTCTACGCGCGCGGCGGTGGCGACCTGACCGCGACGCTCGAAAAGGCAGACGGCGGCGTGCTGGCGGCGCAGAAAATTTCCGGCCTTGGCGCGGACTGGAAGAAATTCGAGTGCGTGCTGAAGGCCGCAGCGACCGTGCCGAATGCACGGCTCGTCATCAGCGCTGCAAAACCGGGCACGGTGTGGCTCGACATGGTTTCGCTGTTTCCGAAGGGCCAACTGTTCCGAGATCGG
>CAIWHP010000168.1 GCA_903912445.1 uncultured Lentisphaerota bacterium | reverse complement strand
GCCAAACTGGCCGGCAAATATTCATTGCCATCTTGCGCCCAGTAGCAGGCTTGCATACCATCAATATCGTATGCTTCGGCTATAGGATTGCGAGTGTGATTTTTCGCGCCGATAGTGCCGATTAGGCGCACGCACGCGCTGACATCGCCTATGATCTGGTGGTCTGCCAAATCAGATACAGCGGTGAGAGTGTTTTCGGGGTAGATCATGCTTTCGTTGCTCCACGTGTCCAAGGTAGAGACAACAAGCGGATTAGGCTGGGCACATTGGCACAGCACAATAATCTGACCAATGCCCGGTTCATCGGAAGATGTTCCTGCGATATTAGTGGGGTATCTGAAATATTTACTGAAGGACTGATTCTCGTCGTAGGTCTTGGCATAGTCAGGTTGTTTGGGTAGTGCGGGGTGTTGGCTAGGCGAATTTGCATCAGGCCACTGATAGGGGACGCCGAAGAGAGATTTCAGAAGAGATACCGGATCCACGGCGGAATCGCTATGTGAAATGCCCTTCCATGGGCCATAAACAACCGGATCAACAGGTGGATTCTGGCAGCTATAGAAAATGGATGGATCGTTATGACTTTTTTTCCCAGCAGCGCTCCACAGCGGCACGAGCCCATCTGATGGCCGATCTGCCACCCATGCTGAATGGAACAACCAAAACGCCCTATACCCGCTCACAGTCGGAAGCACATAACTGTTGAAGACATATTCAATCAAGGGAATCTCCTGAGTTTTAAAATACTTCTGCAATCCGTTAATGTATGATAGTTTATCATTGGCTGCAGAATAATTTACGGTCAGATTCTCCACGGCTCCAGCCTTAGCATACAAGCCATATCCAGTCGTATTATGTGATTGGAGCGTAAGGATACCAGGGGCTTTGAGTGCTTGCCGAAATTTACCTCCATTACAAATATGGAGACCTTCTCCATCTATGACATTGTAGTAATAAATATAATTTGCCACGAAAGAACCATGATGCGGCGAGGATAGTGTGACCAGTCGCCGTACGCCTGAATCCTGTGAGATCTCAGCACACTTGCATAGGTAGTAATGTGACAACAACCCACCCATTGAGTGCGCGACGAGAACGATGTTGGGTGTATTTGTGAATATAATATACGCATTACGAATATTAGAGATCCGTGTGTCTAACGTCTCCCGATCATCCGCGGGTGGTCGTTGAATGTAATCGTTATCCGGCAGGTGATTAACTAGGGCATACTTGTCGGATCCGAAAAAAGCTATCCGGTTCGCACCCGTATTTGCCTTGAGAAATTGATTAGTGAATAAACGACTTCTCGTGTCATCTCCCCATGCGTTCCATTCAATATGCTCAAAGGACTGTTTGTTGTACGGGTTGTTGGGTTCTACATAGTTGCCATAATTGAAGGTGTGAAGATACGCCTCCTGACGTGAATTGAGCCTTTCAATTTCACCAATATGATTCTGCGCTCCGTTGGGTAGATCGTACTGAGCAAATGCATCTTTCAAGCCCGGGATAGCAGCCCAAGATAAATTTAGGATACCGCGATTTCCCCATGTGCTGTCGTTGTCATTAATCCCGTGGACGAATATAATTGGCTCAGGATGATACACCCTATCACGTCCTTTCTGTTTGTTCGGCTGCCAACTGTTCACGCCGCTCAATTGTCCGACGCATTGGCCAGATATGAACAGAATCACGGTTAATAGACACATGCGGTTCATAAGCTCACCACCTGTTCGCAAGACCGTCTCTGCGAATCGGTTTACCGATAATCTTGTTCACATTGCCCTCAATATCCGTAAAAATAATGCCGCGTATTGCGAAACCAATTACCCCTTGACGTCCCCAATGCGGCCAACCCCATGTAGAGTTTCGAGGGAGATCGAGATCGCAATCTCGCATAGTTAGTCCAGTTGTCACATCAACAACAGGTCGGCAAGAACTGCCCGTAAACAGCAGTTGTTTCCCATCTGGACTCCAAGCGGGATAAGAACCCCAATTCCGTAGTGAATCGCCCCCTCCGATCGGAGTAGCCCCCTCACCATCCAAGGTCGATGTCCAAATGAAACGACCACCCGGATAACCATTGGGATACCTAGAAAATGCCAGTCGCTTTCCATCCGGTGATACTCGAGGCTCTTTATATTGAACTTTCTCAGTGCCCTCCAGAACTCTTGTGATGGTCGCTCCGGCGATATTATATTTGAGAATGCTGATCCTATCCGGGTGCTTGTGTAGCGTTTCGTCGAAAAAGATCCACTCGCCATTTGGTGTCCAACTGGGACTATTTAAGGGTTGACGATGCTCGTTAATCGTCGCTGGCTTGATCAATTGTTTCAGTTCGGAGCCATCCAAACTAATCGACCATAGCCCCGTAATATCACCGCCGCCGTAACTGATGGAAAATGCAATTTTGCGGGTTTTTCTATTCACATCCATCCAGGTGTTCTGATCCTGCGTATCAATCGAGTAAGCAGGATTCCTCCAGAGTTCTTTGATCTCCATCTTAGCGCTTCCATCAGATTTCATCTTGCAGAGGTAAATACTGAGCCCCTTGCCGACATCCTCGTTATCTCGACTGCCGAAGGTATCCTTTGTCATGCGTTTCTTAGTTGCAAAGGAGCGAACCTGTTTGAGAAAGTAGACTTCATCATCGGCATAGCTGAACTGTGCAGCACCGTTGGTTGTGGCCGGCAAGATCATCGCCGGACCCCAATCGCAGCAAAGATATTCAATAGTGTTGAAGTCTTGAGCGGACGTATTCCTGCACAACAAACCTACGGCCTGCAGAATTATTCCGATGGCCATCGGTTGGTAAAGGGAAAAAAAGGCAGTTCCAAAATACTGAAGAACGTTCCTCCTCTTTCCGCTCTGTCTTGAAAGGAAAAACGACTTATGTATGCTATTGGCCAGAGTACCAAGTCGAAACATTTGTGATTTCATCTTTACTCCGTGGGGATGGTGAACAGTGAGTCGGCAAGACTCTGATTAACCTTGATGTCTCGCAAGATGGATTCGTGAATAATATCCTCCCCGGTGCTGAAATGGAGTGTATGGCGATGGCTTGTGAACAGCCAGACGCCGGGCAGCACCTCCATCGGTGACTGGTAATCCATTACCACCGATCCGTCCGCATCAGTCTCGCTTAACTGCGTGACGAAGCCGTGCTTGAAATCCACTTGGGCGTTCTGGTTATACCAGACAGAACCAGCGGTGCGGTTAAGTGAGATCGCATAGTAGCCGATTGTTCCGCCGCCTGTCACAGTAGGCGTCATCCTGCTACGCCAGAGCGCAACGTCCCAGAAAAAATCACAGTCACGGTTGGCGATCGGATCAGGATTACCGTTCCAACCACTCTTCATTGCGCCTCCGCCCACAGATGGTAAATACCACAATTCCGTATTCTCGTTTTGAATGATACGCAGCCCGTTGGAATACTCCTTGCGCATCTTATACGGGCCTTTCATTTTGACCACGACCGTATCGCTCAACGTGACAATATTGTTTTTCATCACAGTAAAGGTCAGATTGAATTGTGCATCCCGGATGGCCGAGTAGTTCGCCTGAATCTTGTCGAGGATGTCGTCGATGTTGGGGTTGAGGACGACCTTGACGAAGGGGCACCAGCGGGTGTCGCTGCCTTGGGCATGGATGAAGATCTCGTGGCGCTGGCCGGCGGGGAAGGCCGGCGTGAAAAGCGCCTGCGCCAGCTCGTTGCTCGCGTTG
Source organism: uncultured Lentisphaerota bacterium (assembly GCA_903912445.1). Lineage (GTDB taxonomy): Bacteria > Verrucomicrobiota > Kiritimatiellia > CAIQIC01 > CAIQIC01 > DP16D-bin41. The sequence continues at coordinate 44,159 of CAIWHP010000168.1, read as the reverse complement.
AACGCGCCGTCCAGCGCCGTCAGCGCCAGGCCGCTGCCGAAGATGACAGCATTGGTGGTGTCGAGGAAGCACTCCGCCGCCTTCACGGTGAGGGAGCGGCTGAGCGCGCGGATGTCGGCGACGACCGCGACCTGCGTCGTGTTGGTGTAGAGCGCCCAGGCATTCGGTATGCTTAGGCCACGCGAGCCTTGATATAAATCTTGATTGGTGCGGCCCAGCGCCCACGCATTGGTGTTCACGGCGCCGGCATCACTCCTGTAGGGGTTGGAGCCGAGGCTCGCCTCCCAGATATCGGGGATGCCATCGCCGTCGCTGTCCACGGCGGTATCGAAGCTGAAGGCGTATTTCGCCTGGCCGATGCTGGCCATGGCATAGTCGTTAGGCGGGTTGGTGCTGCGGCTCCACGGATAAGGCCGGCCCGCTCCCGCCGGAGGGAGGTTGGTCAGCCCCAGCGCCGCCAGCCGAGCGTAAAACGGCTGCGCCACATGCTTAACTTGGCCGAGATTGACCGGCCGATAGTTGTTGGTGGGCGAGAACGCGGCCACCAACGCCATGACGTTTGAACCTGCGCCGCCGACAAATTGCAGGCCTTCGTCCAACTCCGCCGCCGCCTGCGTCGCCAACCACTTCAGTTGCCCCTGCGTAAGGGGTGCGAAGTCGCGCGGTACGGCATTGGTGGTGATCACGTTCCGGCTCAGCCACCAAGCCGGCGCTTGTGCGAATACCGTCAAAGCCGCACAAGTGAGCCCGGCCAGCAGCACCCGGTTTGCTACGCGTCGTTGGCGCAGCCAGCGCCTGCCCGGGTTCCGCGATAGTTTCAGGAGGAGGTGCATAACCCTCTCGGTTGCGCCGGCCAGTCACGGCTGGTTGGTGAAGCTGCCCATAGCCAGATCGCCCTGCGCAGGAAGCCAGGCCACGCCCTTGACCGTCAGGTTGGTCACGGTCAACTGGGCGACCGTGGCCGTACTCGCTACGGTGAGGTTCGTGACCGTGCCGCCGGCGAGGGGGAGGTAATTGGTTCCGGGAGCATAGCCCGCCACGGTGAGGTTCGACGCGATGAGTCCGCCGGCATTCCAGGAACCGCCCGACGGAAGCATGGCGGGAGCAAGGCGGCCGACGATTTGAGTGGCGTTATGACCATGACCGGCGGCGGCAAAAGCGAGGCTGTTGCTGAACGCTGCGGCACCCAGACCGGAGACAGCGGAGGCCGTCAGGCCCGTCAGCCCCCGGCCGCTCCCGTACACGACCACGTTCGATACAATCCGGCCACTGCCGTTATGGCCGGCCGCCAGCACCTGTGCGAGCGTTGGCGTGACCACCCCACCCGCGCCTGCAAGCACCACATTGGTCAGCAGCAAACCGCCGGCGTTCCACAAGCCGCCCGTGGGCATGATACCGACAGCCAAGCGACCCGTCGTGATCTGGCTGGCATTCAGATTCACCAACGCCGCACCTGACAGGTTGGTCAGCCCGGCGCCGTTGCCGGTGAGTTTGCCCGTGACGGTGAGATTACTGGCCGTGCCCCCGATGGCCTTCACGAACGCGCTCGCCGGATAGGTCGCCGCCGAACCGAGCCCGGCAATCTGCGCCGCCGTCAGACCGGTCACCACCGCATTGGTGAGCAGCAGCCCTCCCGCCTGCCACGTGCCGCCGGTCGGCAACGCGCTGGCAGCCAACCGTCCTGCCGTGATGGCCGCCGCGCTCAAGTTGGTCAACCCGGCGCCATTGCCGGTGAGATGGCCGACCACGCTCAGATTGCTCGCCGTGCCGCCGGAGGCTTTCACGAACGCGCTCGCCGGATTGGTCGCTGCCGAGCCGAGTCCGGCAATCTGCGCCGCCGTCAGACCGGTCACCACCGCGTTGGTCAGCAGCAACCCCCCGGCATTCCATGTGCCGCCGGTTGGTAGCGCGCTGGAGGCCAAACGCCCTGTCGTGATGGCCGCGGCGCTTAAATTCGTCAAGCCGGCCCCGTTGCCTTTGAACGTGGCGTTCGTGATAATCAAGCCGCCCGCCGACCACACCCCGCCAGTCGGCAGCACAGAGACGGGCAACTTGCCAGCGGAGACCTGGGCGGCATTCAAATTGGAAAGCGCGCTGCCGTTGCCCGCGAAAGCGCCCTGTCGGATTCTCAGCAGGGCCCTGTCCGCGTCATCGTAGATCGTCAGGCCGTTGGTACTGCGCGCATAGATGCCGTCGGTTTCCAGCCACGCAGCCCTCAGCGGCAACAGATAAACGGCATCAGTTAACGTGGCGCCTGTGCGTGGGTCCATGCCCGCCAATTGGCCTACCGATGGCACCATCGTGCTGATAGGTAACAGGGTGTTCGTGAGATTGATCAGTCCCACCCCACGTACGGCTTGCCCGTTCACGCTGATGCCGTTGGTGAACACGGTCTGCGCCAAGGCTGGGCCACACGTCAGCAAGAGTACAACAATCCATTTTGCCTTCATGACTCCTCCCTACCTCCTCCCAAGCACTAGCCTCCTGTGAACATCAGAACCAATCCACCTTGACGAAACTTTACCCCAAAAAACAAATCCGTCAAAAATATATTATACAAATAACACTTTGTAAAAGATGTAGTTATGACTTCTGCCTTCGCGCGTTGAACTGTGCCCCCTCAGGCCGGAGTATCTCTCATTCCAAAACGCACATAGCTTCCCTGCTGACGGAAGATCGCAAGCGGCTGGAGCCCTGATCCGTTTATAGTGTTGTGTAATCTCTCCAGCACTCTAGGCATTGTTTATCATGGTCAGAAAGGAGCTTGGAATAGTGATCAAAGAAGGCGGAAGGCGAAAGCGTGACCCGGGTTTCCCGCTGCGCCTCCTGTCGTCTTACGCGGCTGTGGCGGAATTGCTGCGGCCAAGGCCCCGCGCCTAGCCATTGAACTTATTCACCTGCGCAGTCCTTCAGCCGCCGGATCGCAGTGCGGGGGCTTCTTTCTGCTTTTTTCGGGGGGCGGTTCGTGGTTTGATGCGCGCGATGCAAACGCCACCTTTCACCAACATCCGCGCCGTGATCTTCGACTTCGATGGCACGCTCTTCGACGCCACCGAGGCGATCTGCCATTCGCTCAATGCGGCGCTCGTGGCGCACGGGCGCGCGCCGCTGCCGCGCGCGGAAATCCTGCCCAGGATCGGACGGCCGCTCTACGAGATTTTCCAGACCCTGGAACCGGCCGCCCCGGCGGCGCGCGTACAGGCCCACGTGGAGGCCTACCGCGCGGCGTTCTGGCCGGTCTGCCTGACGCAGACGCGCGAGATGCCGGGCTTGCGCGCCTGCCTCGACGGCCTGCGCAGCCGCGTCAAGCTGGGGATCGCCACCAGCCGCTCGGAGCACGGCGCACGCTATATCCTCGACGGCTTCGGCTTCGGCGCGGACTTTGCGACGATCGTCGCGCTCGAGCACGTGCGGCAGGTCAAGCCCCACCCGGAGGCCGTGCTGACGGCTTGCGCGCAGCTGGGGATCGCGCCGGCGCAGGCGCTGATGATCGGCGATACGCCCGACGATATGCAGGCCGGGCGCGCCGCTGGTGCCGGCACGGTCGGCGTCACCACTGGCGCCTATGACCGCGCCGCCCTGCTCGCGGCCGGCGCGGACGCCGTCCTTTCCACGCTGGCGGATTTGCCGGGGTTGGTGAGGGAAGAAGGGGCGAGCGCCGGGGGTCGAGGGACGAGCGGCAAGGGAAATTGACGATTTGCGATTTATGATGGATGATTTTCAAACGAGCGACGAAGGGCGACACACGCCGTGCGTCGAGGGGCGAAGGGGCGGAGGCTGGAAGAAGGGGCGAGTGACGAGGGGCGAGGGGCGAGGGGCGGAGGAATGGATGCAAGCCGAGGGTAAAGGATTGATGGTGGGGCTGTGCCGTCCATGGAGTCCATTCCATCCGCGCCTGCCCTACGCGTGCGACTCTTGACCCGAGACTAGAGACGCGGGACTAGAGACTCGAGACCCGGGACTAGAGACACGAGCTGCGAGACAATAGACACGAGACGCTTATGCAACTGGGACTGAAGATAGATGTGGATACGTTCCGCGGGACGCGCTTGGGGGTGCTGCCGCTCGTGCGCGCGCTCGACGAGGCCGGCGTGCGCGGCTCGTTCTTTTTCTCCGTCGGGCCGGACAACATGGGCCGGCATCTCTGGCGCCTGATCAAGCCGCAGTTCCTGCTGAAGATGCTGCGCTCCGGCGGCGCCAAGCTCTACGGCTGGGATATCCTGCTGCGCGGCACCTTCTGGCCGGGGGCCGTGATCGGCAAGGCGTTCGGGAGCATCATCCGGCAAACCGCGGCCAGCGGGCACGAGGTGGGCCTGCATGCGTGGGACCACCATGCATGGCAGATGCGGATGGAGCGCGGCGGCGCGGCGTTCCAGGCCGCGCAGCTCAAGCTGGGCAGCGCGGCGCTCGCGCAGATCCTCGGACGCCCGCCCGACTGCTCCGCCGCGCCGGGCTGGAAGTGCAACGACGCGACGTTGCTCGCGAAGGCGCAGCTGCCCTTCCGCTATAACAGCGACGTGCGCGGCACCGGCATCTTCCGGCCGGTCGTCGCCGGCCAACCGCTGGCGCAGCCGCAGATTCCGACGACGCTGCCCACCTACGACGAAACGATCGGCCGCGACGGCCTGACCAACGCGGGCTACAACGACTGGATGCTCTCCCTGCTCAAGCCCGGCGCATTCAATGTGCTGACGATCCACGCCGAGGTCGAGGGCATCTTGTGCCACAATCTGTTCCGTGAGTTTCTGGCCGAGGTGCTGCGGCGTGGCTGGAAGGTGGTCCCGCTGGGCGCGCTGCTGCCGGCCGATGTGGCTTCCCTCCCGACCGCCCGCGTCGTGCCCTTCACCCAGCTTGGCCGCGAAGGTTGGATTGCGGCGCAGGCCTAGGCTTTTCCCGCCTGACTTATCTGGGAGCGGCGGCCTCGCACCGCCGCTTCCTGTAAACCGGAGGCTGGCGCTGGAAGACAATGGTTATGAAAGATCCGCCAACTCTATCTTCAATACGCAAGTCCCCGTGACCTGCGAGGACTAGCGCATTGCCGGTGACGAGAAATCGTGTTGGGAGGTGTGGGCGCTCCCTATGGATGGTGTAGCGGTCATGGGGACTAACTGACCAGCCAACTGCCGAGGAAATCCAGGGCTAATCGAACTACGAGCGGTAGCACCCCAGGCCGTCTATGCTGGAGTCGTCAAGCACTGCGCACCCGTCTTGTCCTGCCGTGCCGCTGCACCGTCCCAAGCTCTCTCTTCCTCGCAGAAATGCGGCACGAAACAGGGCTTGACTTAGCGGCGCGGCGCGCAAGAATGCGCACATGCTTTTCAGCGTAACAGTACGGTCGCAAAGCGGCGCGCCCCCGGTGGGCGCGCCGAAGGAATTTCTTATTTGGCCACCGCACTTCGATCCCGCTTGTCGCTCTTGCCTTCCCGCAGACTCTCTGGTAGCTTCGCCGCCATGAAACGCTGCTTCACGCGCCAGCTCTGCGAAGCCGCAGAGAGAAGCAGGGGTGCCCGTACGGCCCGAAAAGCGATTTCTTATCAGGTGGATGCGGTGGCGCAGTGGCCGAAGGGATTTCCTTAACCAGGAGGGGGTATTGTTATGAGAAATGGTGAACGTCAAGCAAGCCGTACAGCGCGGGCGATTAGGCCTTGGGCAATGATTGCGCTACTCACGGTGTGCGGAGCAACAACCGGGCTGGCCTCCCTGGTCATCAACATCACCGAACAGGGATCAGATCTGCTGGTCGAAATCGCCGGCGGGCTGAACATCGACGCCTTCAACGGCGCTGGATTCGCGGACAATAGCAACTTGATGCACATGAATGCCGGCCGTGCTCAGTTGGGAAGCTTCGAGTTGAGCGACGTAAGGACCGATGCGACGTACTTCGACGCATGGCCAATGAGCAGGTATTCGGTCTTCGGGATGGGAGGAGATCAAAGCGTCACGGGCCAATGGCTTCCCTGCACTGGCATGATCCCGCTGACTTCCGGCGCGCCCGTGCGGCATGGTTTCGTGATTGAAGCGGTTCCGGCGCTGGAGATGGGCGATGCGACGTTGACTGTTGATCGTGGCCTTACAGGCTATGTCGCTTGGCCCGGCCTTGCTTCGTCCACCGTCACCGGCAAGTCCTTCGCCGACTACGGGCTTGACGGAAAGGCGGGCACCTACACCACCACGGTCAACAACGGAGGCGTCACGGACACGGTGACGTTCAATGTCGGAGTGATCCCCGAACCCGCGTCCGCGTTGTTTCTCCTTGTCGGCTTGGGCGCTTGTCTGATCGGAAGGCGCTTCTCATCCCGCACGGAGACGCCCGCGCCGCCATCGGCCTGAAGAAGCGATGACGGCTGCGATCCGGCCCTGCGGATCGACGCTCAGGGCGGGACTTGGCATTGGCCAGTTCGTTTCATACGCGCGGAGCCCGTGCCGATCCGACCGGCGAATAGAGGCCTTGCTGCGCAAGGAAACGTCGGCCGTGCATCCCGCGCCGCTTGGCCACGCGCACACCTTCGCGGGTTCTGGTGTCAACCCAGTGCCGCGCGCAAGGAAAGCGAGAGGCGACGGCGCTACGACGCCGGCCACTTTCGTCCTACGGGAGGGCGACTGGCAAGGACTTCGAGCACTCCGACCCGGCGCCGCGCCGGGGTGCGCCAAAGCCTGGAAGGTCCGGCGTAACCACGCCGGCCCTGCGGCCCGTGGCGTCCGCGACGTGGCGGGAAATGATCAAGCACGTGGGGGAAGTTGATCCGCTCCTATTTCCGCGGTGCGACGCGGAGATGATCAAACTGGCAGCGATCAAAGGCCCGGTAGTCAGAACAAATATTTTCCAGCAAACGGCTCTACTCATCCCTTTTAAACCCCCGTTAACCCGTTGGTTCACCCTCCCTTTCCAGGGTGTAAACAGTGCTAAAACTTCCTTTTCAGCCTGTACAGCATTTTGTTTCTGCCACCTCACACCCCCGAGAGGGTGCTCTACTCACCTTAATTGGAATTGGTTACAGCACCTTTCCTAATAATACCAAATAGATAATTACTACCCAAGTCCCCGTGACCTGCGAGGACTAGAACATTGCCGGTGATTGAAGATACTGTTGGGCGGCGTGGTGCTCATGTTATCGAGGACTGATGGAGAGGTTTCGCCGCAGCTTGTTAGGATGGTTTTCCCTGAGCCCGGTGGCACCGGGAATGTAATGTAAAGGCGAGCGGTTTGTTGCTGTGCGAAGCATTTGCCGTCTGTGATGTTCTGGGAGACGCGAACGTATTCGATTTCGTACTACTTGGGGAAAGAAGTTTTCGAGGGGGCGCCGCCGCTGTTGCCGCCGCTGGCGCTCCGGCTCCGGCGGGTTTGGGTTGGCCGGGATCGCCGCTCCCGACTGCAGCGCTCTTGTTGTGGTGGGGTTCGCGGGGCTGGAAGCCCCGCCCACAAAGCAGCGGGCTTTCTTGGAGCGCTTGGCGGCTTGGCGGTGTGCTTTTCCTGCCTTCCGGCTTTCCTGATTCATCATTCGAAAAATCTGTGTCATCCGTGAAACTGCGGATGCTTTCTTTTCTGTTTCCGATGGGGTGCGCCGGGGCGGAGACCCGGCCAACCATATTTGGAATGGGTTGACTCGCCTTTGCAGCTAATACCAATTAGATCTTTACCATCCAGGATGGCGGACAAACTTCAACCAGTCGCAGGCTTGACCGCGCGGAGCTGGAAGGCGGTATAGACCATGATCGCGTCGGGTTCGGCGGCGATGACGGCAAAATCGCGCTGCATCGCGGCGACGAGTTCCGGAGTGACGCGGCCGCGCCGGACAAGTTCCGGCGCGCCGCTGGAAAAGATCGCGCAGAAATAATCCGCCATCGCCTTGCGCTCCGCCGGCGCCAGCCGGCCGTCGAGGTGCGGCGCGATGTCGCGCAATTCCACCTGGCACAAACCCGCCTCCACGGCGAGGTTGGCCAGCCGCAGGCCGATATCGGGGTGCCCGCCGAATTCTCCCTGGAGCCGGTTGAACGCGCGCCAATAGTCCATGAGCGCAGCACGCGGCGGATCGCAATAGACACCGGCGTTGAACACTTCCGAGGCAAAGAGGACGCCGCCGGGTTGCAAAACACGCGCCGCCTCACGCATCGCCACGGCGGGCTGATCCAGATGCTCGAAGACCCAGCAGAAAAAAGCGCCATCGAAGGCGGCCGCGGGAAAGGGCAAGGCATAGGCGGAACCTTGCGCCAAGGCGACGCGTCCGGCAGCGAGCGCTTCGGCCAGCAAGACCCGGGCGCGCTCCAGCTGCTCCGGCGCGGCGTCGAGGCCGGTGAACTGCGTGGCCGGGAAACGCCGCGCGAGCACGCGCAGTTGCGCGCCGACGCCGCAGCCGACCTCCAGCACGCGCGTGCAGCTGGCATAATCCACGTGGCGGTGCAGCCAGGGAACCAGGAACTCGGCCTGTTCGACCAGGCGCTGCTGTTCCTGCGGCGTGAAGCTATGGATATAACCGGCGCTCATTTATGACCTTAAAAACATTGGGTTTACGGCGATTTGCAACATCTTAACTTTCAACAGTGCGGGTTAGGATGTGTGCTTGAAGGTTTCATCTTCCCGCCAATAAAAACGCTCTCACATCCGGCCAGTAGTAAAGCCATATCGTGCCCGAGCGAATACATGGGATACCGCGTGTCTTGCCGCTTTCGTGGTATTCCTTCCGGCGACGGTGTAGCTCTCGCTCAGAAATGTGAAGCCTCTTGAGCAATTCAGCGGTGTCCAAAAATTCATCCGCTGCAGGAGCCAATTCTGGCAAGGCTGCAGGCTCTTTAGCAATTTTTCTTGTTTCCATGTTTGTTACCCAAAATCACTGCCGTGACATAATAAAGTCACACCGGCACTTCAATTTCCCTGCGCTCATGTTCTTCATAAAGCATAGAGGTGCGAGTCACCACAGCGCAATCGAATTCCCGCCGGAAAAAAAGGTTTTATTCCGGCGTAACTCCGTTCTATGGTGCGTCGCGTGAAACGTCTCGTCTGGCTCCTCGTGGTGTTGGCGGTGCTCTTCCGCCTCGGCTTCTTTGGCTTCGCGCTGAAGACCGTGCCCCTTTCCTCCGACGAGGCCTGGCCCGGCCTGATGGCCATGCACATGCTCAAGGGCGAATTCCCGATCGTCTATTGGGGCCAGTCCTACATGGGCACGCAGGAATCGATCTTTCAGGCGGGCACGATTGCGCTGCTCGGCCCGACCCTGTTCGCCGTCCGTGTCTATGTGCTGTTGATGGGCCTCCTCTTTCTGTTGGCCAGCTGGCAGCTCGCCCGGCGCATCGGCGGCGCGTCGGCCGGCGTGACGTTGCTCGCGCTGCTCGTCATCCCCCCACCCTATCTGGCGATGAACGGCGCGCTGATCCCGCCGGACAACTATCTCGCCTGTACCACGCTGGGTTCGTTTGCCCTGGTACTCATCCACGACCTCGCCTTCCGGCCCGACGAGCCGCGCCGCCTGGCCAAGTTCGTCGCCCTCGGCTTCCTGCTCGGGTTCGCCTTCTGGCTGCACATCCTCATGATCAGCTATATCGGCGTCGCCGGCCTGATCCTGTTCCTGCGTGACAAGCTGCTCTTCCTGCGCCGCGAGGCGTGGGCGGGCGGCGCCGCCTTCGTCGTCGGCTCCTTGCCGCTGCTCGTCTACAACGTCATCCATCATGGCGCGACCTTCCGCGACGTCGGCCAGACCACGTCGTGGCACAACTCGTGGGAACTGCTCCACATCGCCTGTACGGGCACCCTGCAGTTCCTCCTCGGGCTGAAGGTGATGTTGTATGGCGATAGTGAGCACTTCACCAGCCTACCGCTCGCGCTGGCGTGGGCGATCGGGCTGATCTGGATCGTCGCGCTCCTGTGGGCGCTGTGCAGCCGCTGGAAGATGTTCGCGCGCCTGCCGCTGCTCTCCTTGAAAAACAGTGACGGCGTCATCCTGCTCGCCGCGCTGGCCGGCGCGGTCATTTTCACCTTCTGCCGCAGCTCGCGTTCCGGCTGGAAGGACGTGCGCTACCTCCTGCCGATCATGTCCGCGCTGCCGGTGCTGCTGGCGCTCGGCCTCGACCAGCTCCGCGCGAAGTCCCGCTGGTTGTTCGGAGTGCTGCTCGCCTTGCTCGTCATCGGCCAGGGCTGGGGCGTCGCCCTGCTGGTCCGGAACTGGCGCGATCCGCAGGTCCTGGCGAAGAACCTGGAACTGCCCGACTCGCGTCCGCTGCACCAGTGGCTGCAAACACACGGTATTAACCGCGTCTACGCACACTACTGGATCGCCTACCGCTGCACCTACGAGGCCGCCGAGAAGATCATCTTCGGTGAACCCTACAACGAGCGTTTCCCGCGCCGCGCCAACGACGTGAAGTTCAAGGACGTGCTCGATGCCGCGACCAACGTCGCCTATGTCGCCCACCCCACCCTGCGCTTCTTCCCCGGCGACTTCGACGTGTCCCTGAAAAACATCGGCGCGCAATTCAAGAAGGAGGCGGTCGGCGACTTCTTTATCTATCACGATTTCGTCCCGCCCTATGGCCGCGTGGAGCTGGTCGAACTGCCGCGCCATGGCTGGCAGGTCGCCGCCAGCCTGAAGTCTCAAGCCGCCGCCCATGTGCTCGATGGCAAGCTGGACACAAGCTGGGACAGCGGCGTGGCTCAACAGAAGGACATGACCTTCGCGCTGGATTTTGGTGCGCCGCAAAAGGTCTGCCTGCTGCGCTGTGAACTCGGCAAGGATTTCACCGACGCACCCGGCGCCTTCCGTCTGGAAGCTTCCGAGGATGGGACCGCATGGCGCAGCATCCAGGATTCCACGGAGCAAGGCTCCATGTTGTTTTGGGAGAATGGCCAGCCGCGGTTCAATGTCTATGGCGACCATTTCACCGTGGCGTTTGCACCGCTGACCACACGCCACCTCCGGCTGGTGCTGACCGCGGCTAATCGGCGCGCCTGGTGGAGCCTCGCCGAACTGCGTGCCTTCGCGCCGAAGTAACTTTCCAGACCTTGGAAACCAGCACGCGCGATTTTCCAAGTATTGGAAACTTTCGGGGACTACACACGCATCTCACAATAGACCAGCTGATGCCGCATAGTAGGGGCGCAGGCTTGCTGCGCCCTCGGTATGCAGCAGACAAATAGGATGGGCGCAGCAAGACTGCGCCCCTACATTCACTTGAAGAGTTTCGTCAGCTCCGCGGCGGAGGCGGCTTGCAGATAGACCGGCGTGGCCGTCAGCGGGACATCGCGGCCCGGCAGAACGTTGCCCATGATATCGAAGGCCTGCACACCTTCCGGCAGATGCAAGGCGGTGGGCCGCTCCGCACCGGACCACACCACGGCAACGGCGGCGCCCTGCCTCTGGAACACATAGGCGCGCAGATCGTCACGCTCGATGGCGAGCGCGCAACTTTCCGGCACGCCGAGCAGGCGGTTGAGCGCCGCGGCGCCGGCGTACATCTTGCGCGGCGTGCCGCCGTATTCGAACAGTACGCCGCCGGCATCGGTATGGTTGATCAGGCCACAGGTGCCGGCGTGGAAGAAGAGCTTGCGGACGCCGTGGGCGAAGGCGATGGCGGTGAACTTGGCGATGTGCTCGGTAGCGGCTCGCTCGCTCGGCCACTTGCAGCGGTTCATCGTGGCATCGCCCACCGTCTGGGGGAAGCACGCCGGATCGTCATCGGCATAGCAGCCCCACTCGGTGATCCAGACGGGCTTGGGGCCGCCGTGCGCGCGCATCAGCTGGTCGAGCCCGGCAAACGGTTCGGTGAAGGTCTCGGCGGGCACGCAGGCGTTGTACATGTGCAGATCGAACACGTCGCACGAGCTCAGGCCGCCCTGCTCGACGAATTCGCGCGTCATCCCGGCGCCGAGGTTCGCGCTGATGCCGCCGACGATGCGGCACTGCGGGTCGGCGGCCTTCATCGCGCGGTAGGCGGAGCTGAGCAGGCGCAGATAGTCGCCGAGCCCGTAACCCTTCTGGCGCGGTAGCGCGTAGTCGGTGTAGACCGGCTCGTTGAGGATCTGGTAGGTCGTAACCGGCCGCGGCTGCGCGGCGCGATAGTGGCGCACGACTTCGGCCGCGTAGCGGTCGAAGTCGTGCTGGTCTTTGGGCGCGAACGCGACGGGCAGGCGGGAGTCGGGATATTTGCCGGAAGCGGCGCGCGCCACAACCGCGGAGGGCGCGCTCGACGACCAGTTGGCCGACGGGAACGGCAGCAGCACCTCGACCTCGGAATCCAGCGCGAGCACGCGGTTGATCTGGGCATCGGCCGCGGCGAAGTCGAACTGGCCCGGCTGCGGCTCGACGGCCTGCCATTTCGCCGACCAGTCGCGCCACCAGACGCAGCCGGCGGCGCGCGCGAGCCGCACGAGGAAATCCCACGGATAGGCGTGGTTGAAGCCCAGCGGCGAGTCGGTGCTGCCCGCCGCCGCAGGCGTGATGAGGGCCGCGCGCAGAGACTGCGTCGCGCCATTCGCGATCCAGTCCGCGCGGAAGAAGCCCTGCCGGTTGGTGCAGAGGCCGTCGAACGGGATGCTCCTGCCAGAGTGTGGCCCGACTTCAAAGGCCGTGCAGGCGGATGCGGCGCTCTTCCCGAAGAAATCCTCCACCTTTAGCTGGCTGGTCATTTGGGCCGCAGCGTCGCCGTTATTAAAGGCGCGGGCGGTGAGCTTCAGGCCCTCGGCCGGCTTCATGAAAATGTTGCCCTCGACCGGGCTATCGATGAACGACTCGACCGGCGTGCGCGGTTCATAGGCGGTGGCGTGTGCGCCCCGCTCAAGCTGGATGGCGTCAAGCCAGAGCGTCGCGGCGTCGCGCTGCGAGGCTTCGAGGTCGGGCCCGATGGCGATGAAGATGAACGGCTGATGCGGCGCAAAGCTGAACTCGTGGCGCTGCCATTCCTTCCCGGCGGTCACCCGCTGCTTCTGCGTCCAGCCGTTGCACTCGTTGATGCCGAACTGTGCGACGACGCCGTCGGAGTCGGCGCGCAGCCACGCGGAGAGCGTCAGCCTTTCGCCGGGCGTGACGCGGAACCAGCCTTTGTTCGCCGCGAGGACACGACGCACCGGTTCGCGCACGGGGTCATAGTAATCGAACCAGAACACCGGCAGCGTACGGGCATTGAGCGCGATCTTCAGGCTATGTCCCCCGTGTTGCGGGGCCGCGGCGTCCAACTCGCCTTCCAAGCGATAGAGGTTGCCGGCCCAGCCGCTCAGGCCCCAGGTCAGGCTGCCCCAATTCGCCGCGCCGCATTCAAAGCTGCTGTTGGGCACAAAGTTTTTCACGCCTGCGGTGCTGATTTGCGGATACCACTCCTGCCCCACCTCCGACTCCACCAGCGACACGTCGTCGAGCCAAAGCGTGCCCGTGCCCTTGAACCAGAACTGCAGGCGGCTGGACGCGGCGGGCAGCTCTTCCTTTGCGCGGAAGAGCAGCTCGTGGCGCTGCCAGGCGGCTTGCGGCGTGAAGGACTCGTCGAGCCCGGCATTCTCCCAAGGCCGCATATTGGTCAGCGCCACATCCACTCCGCCCGCCTTGAGCGCCGTCGCCTTGGCCCAGAACGTCAGCCGGTACCATTGGCCCTTGCGCACGGTGACGCGGCCGACCTGGCAGAGCATCGCGTGCGTGCTCGGACTGTCGCCGCTGAACGCCGTGCAAGCGAGCCGCGCACAGCGCTGGCCGTCATGACCTTGATCGGGGGTAATTTTCTGCTCGACTGATTTCGCGCCGCTGGTTTCCCAGCCCGCCGGCGTGCCGTCGGCGATTTCCTCGAAGGAGCCGTTGCAAACCAGTTCCCGCGGCACGGCCCCGGCCGCGTGGAGGAATCCGCAGAGCAACAGGAAGCAAAAGAATGCTTTCATAGCGCAGGATGCTAGCCCTGCCGCCAAGCGTCGGCAAATAGAAACGCCGCCGTTGAAACCGTAGCGCTCGAAGGCATGAATCAAGGTCGAATAACCAGAAAGGAAAAGGAGCGCCGTGTGTGCCTAACGATCATTGCCAAGCACATGTCCAATGACCGGGCCTATGGACTTGGCTGACGGGGCGATCGTCTGCATCGCAAAACCGGCTACGGCCAGGAACAACGCGACCAAGACAACGGGCAGCCAAGTCCGCCGCAAAACGCCCGGCAACCAGTAGGCCGGCCCCGTCACCTTCAGTCGTTTATAAATCCGCGACATTACCAGGCCGTCTACCAACACCTCGGCGAGCAAAGCAGGCCCGGTCCAGACCACATACAGACACACCAGGAAACCTGCAAAGATAGCTGCCACCGCAATGACAACAAAAACCAGTTCGTCCAAATCGAAAGCACCCAGCGCATCTCCGGTCGAACCAGGGCCTGAAGCGCTGCCGCCATCATAGCCTGTCACGACATCGGGAAGGCACTGGGTAGCGTCCAATACATCGTATCCGCCGTGGCTTGTGCCGGAAGAGTCGGCTGTCACCTGATATTTCAGCCACAACCGCAGCAGTGCAAGGAATACCAAGTAGGCGAATCCCACGGCCAGCGGATAGCGCAGAGTCATGGCGATGACGCCCGCATGAAGCAGGAAGAAAGAAAACAGAAATCCGAACGCTCCCGTCACAATGACAATGAGCAACATGTGAAAACGCGGGGAGCCTCTCGCGTGCAACCAATCCTCGGCGCGTCGCAGTGCCGTGTGTCTGGTTCTAACCGGATCGAAGTTCATGTGATAGTCACAATTCTCCCTTGCGAGTGCGGCGCCTCAGCACGCGAGCGCATCGATAGGTCGTTGAATTGTGCAGATGCTAAGGTGCGGCCGGCGACGATTCAAGCGCGCAAGCGGCGGCGCGTCAGTTTGGGACCAGCACCAGACAAAGCCGGCCGAGCGTCGCGGGGTTGTTGACCACATACAGCTGGGCGGCAGAGGCGGCGAGTCGTTTGGAGATTTCCGCCTGCAGCTTGGAGTCGCCTACGCCGCGCGCGGCGTAGCCCCACCAGATCAGCCGGTCCCAGTCGGCAGCGGTGCGCAACTCGCCGGGCATCATGGCGGCGTATTCACGCTGCAGCTTGGCGAAAAGTTCGCATTGCCTTTCTGCTGGCGGCAGCTGCGCCACCGCCAGCAGGTTTGCCATGACGAACGGATACCACTCGCCCTTGTCCTTCATTTTTGCGCCGTTGGTCTGCACGCCGACGCCATAGATCTGCCGCGTCTCGTCGTAGAGTTCGCGCCCGATGGCCTGCGCTGTCCGCGCCGCCGTGGACTCCAGCTCACGCTGCCACGCCGCATCGCCCAGCGCGCCGGCCAGCGCCGCGGCGGCGCGCAACCCGCGCAACACCTCGATGTTGTCCATCGTGTACAGCACCGGCCAGCCGGGCCGTGCAGTGGTCAGGTCGTTGGCTTGCCGCGTCAGGCGGATGGCGGCGACCGCGCGCTCCAGCGCCGGACGTCGCGTGCGCAGCCACCCGGCGTCCGGCGCCGTGTGTTGGATGGCGGAGCATAGTTCGAGGTAGGTGGCCGCATAGGAGTCCGTAGAGTCGCAGGCGCCGGTCGACTGCCACAGGCCGTTAGTGCGGACATAGTCGAAGATCGTGCCGTCGGGGTTCTGATGCGCCTCGTACCAGGTCACCCAGCACCGCGCGGCGGCGGCGTAGCGCCCGTCGCCGGTCGCCCGTCCGGCGGCGACAAGGCCGAGTGCGCCGAGGTTTGCGAAATAGGGTACCACGCACACCCGTGACGAGGTCAGCGACCCCTGCACCAGCGCGCCATCCGACGCCTGATGTTGGAGGAGCTGAGCTGCGGCCGCTACCAGCAAAGGCTCTGTCGCCCCTGCCCCCACGGTCACCGCCAGCAGCGCCAGCCACCCTGTCCAGAGTTTCGTCACGCATTCACCAAAAACAATCCTACCATGTCTGGCACTGCAACCAAAACATCACGCGGAACATGAGGGGTAATTCCACCGAGAAAGGTGCCTTAACTACCCAGCCCACTTGTGGCGGGTAAACCTTGGAAAACGGCACCGGCCTCGTTATTATCCGCGCCGCCCGCGCGAAGGCGGGCGGGATGAACAACCAAACTAACCGGAGAAGACTATGCATGGTGGCATGTGGATGCGGTTCGGGCTGCTGGCGGCGGGCGTGATGCTGGCGGGTAATCTCATGGCGGCGGACGGCAAGAAGTGCGTGGTGGTCTGGTCGGAAGGCACCGCACCAAAGGCGCTGTATCCCAACGACATCAACGGCGCCGTCGCCGAAGGCTTGAAGTGTCTCGACGGCTGGGAAGTGGTCACCGCCAACTTGAGCGATCCCGAGCAAGGCTTGACGGACAGCCTGCTCAACCGCGCCGACGTGCTCGTCTGGTGGGGCCACAAGAAGCATGGCGACGTGAAGGCCGAACTGGTCCAGAAGATCGTCAAGCGCGTCCAGGAAGGCGGCATGGGCTTCGTCGCGCTGCACTCGGCGCATTTCGCCAAGCCAAACATCGCCCTGATGAGCATCGCCAAGACCAAGCAGGAACTACTCGACGCCGTCAAGCCCAAGGGCCGCGTCGCCGCGTGGGGCACCTACGCCAACGACTGCACCGACCTCAAGGTGACGACGCTCGCCAAGGATCATCCCATCGCCAAGGGCGTGCCGGCGGAATTCAACATCGTTCACACCGAGCGCTACGACAATCCGTACGCGGTGCCGACGCCGGAGCAGGTGCTCTTCGACGGCGTCTATACGAAGAAGGATGGCGGCAAAGTGCCGTCGCAACTAGGCTTCATCTGGACGATCGGCAGGGGCAAGATGTTCTACTTCCAGATCGGCCACGAGACGAACCCGGTCTTCTTCGATACGAGCATCCGCAAGATCATCGCCAACGGCGTCGTCTGGGCGGCCAAGCAGTAAGAGGTCAGAAGTCAGACCTCAGCGGTCAGGAAGACTAATCCACAGATTTCACAGATTACACCGATTCGGAAACAGAACAGTGCATGGGTGAAAGCCATCTGTGAAATCTGTGTAATCTGTGGATGAGATTGCTTCGCTTAGGAACGCACACCATGAGCCAGATCAAAATCGTTACGACGCAGATGCTCGACGAACTGAATGCTCAGGCGGCGGCGGCGCCGCGCCGGCGCAAGAACCTGAACCTGCACACCAGCGAGCAGGCGCCGTGCAACCGCCTCTTCAATGCCGGCGAACCGGACACCTACATCCAGCCGCACTGCCACGCCGATCCCGCCAAGGACGAGACGATGATGATCGTCCGCGGGAAGATGGGCGTCATCATCTTCGACGCGCAGGGCCACGTGACCGAGACCGCGCTGCTCGACGCGCACGGAAAGAATTGCGCCGTGACGATCCCCTGCGGCGTCTTCCACACCTCCGTAATGCTGGAGCCCGGCTCTATGATCTTCGAGGCCAAGGCCGGCCCCTATGCGGCCCTCCAGCCGCACGAGAAGGCCGCCTGGGCCCCCGCCGAAGGCACCCCCGAGGCCCCGGGACTGCTCGCCAAGCTGAAGAAAATCTTCGCGGTTTGAGCGCTCACACCGCCGCGCGGAGGCGGGCGGCGAGGGTGGTGATGCGCTGCTTGACGTCGGTGCGATGGATGGCCATGCCGATGGCTTTCTTGGAGCCGACGAGCACGACGAGTTTGCGGCCGCGGGTGATCGCGGTGTAGAGCAGGTTGCGCTGGAGCAGGACGAAGTGCGAGGTGTGCATCACCACCACGACGCACGGATACTCGCTGCCCTGGCTCTTATGGATCGTGGTGGCGTAGGCGGGCAGCAGCTCGTCGAGTTCCTCGAAGTTATAGACCACATCGTGCTCGTCGAACACGACGCGGACCTCGTGCTCCTCGCGGTCGATCGCCCGGATGCGGCCGATGTCGCCGTTGAAGATGTCCTTGTCGTAGTCGTTGACGATCTGCATCACCTTGTCGCCGACGCGATAGGACCAGCCAAAGCGCTCGATGGCCTCGCCGTGGGGGTTCAGCGCAGCCTGCAGGACGGCGTTCAAGGCGCGCGCGCCGAGGCCGCCGCGCTGCATGGGCGTCAGCAGCTGGATGTCGTCGAGCGGCTGGAAGCCGAAGCGGCGCGGGATGTTGTCGCGGATCAGCTTGATCAGCCGTTCGCTGGCCTGCTCGGGGTCGTCGGCCTCGACGAAGTAGAAGTCGCTTGGCTTCGCCGGCGCCGCCGCTTCGCCCTCCTCCTTCTTCTCGGGAAATTCCGGCATCTGGCCCTGGTTGATGCGGTGCGCGTTCATGATGATCGCGCTCTCCGCCGCCTGCCGGAAGACCTCCGTCAGCCGCACCACCGGGATCGCGCCGGACGCGATCAGGTCGGCCAGCACGCTGCCGGGGCCGACGGACGGGAGCTGGTCCACATCGCCGACGACAATCAGCGCCGCCCGGCTCGGGATGGCGCGGATGAGCTGGTACGCCAGCTGCAGGTCCACCATGCTGGCCTCGTCGACCACAAACACATCGCCATCCAGCGGGTGCTGCTGATCGCGCTTGAAGCCGTTCTTGGAGGGATCGTACTCCAGCAGGCGGTGGATCGTCTTGGCGGGCACGCCCGTGACCTCGCTCATGCGCTTGGCCGCGCGGCCGGTCGGGGCGCAGAGCACGACGCGCATCTTCTTGACGCGGTAGATGCGCAGGATCGAATGCACCAGCGTCGTCTTGCCGACGCCGGGCCCGCCGGTGATGACCATGACCTTGGCGCGGAGCGCGGTGCGGATGGCCTCGCGCTGGGCCGGCGCGAGCTCGATTTTGGCCTGGCCCTCGACCCACCCGATCGCCTTGTCCACCTGCGCGATCGGGCACGGATGCGGCCCGTGCAGCAGCCGCGCGAGCGAGGCGGCCAGCGCGCACTCCGCGAAATGCAGCGTGGCCAGATAGATCAGGTCGCGCCCCTCGGCGTCGCGTTCCTGCACCAGCAGGCCGGCCTGGACCTCGTCGGCGATGGCCGTGTCCACGATCGGGAGGTCCACCGCGAGGATGCGCGCGGCCTCGATGGCGAGCGCGTCCACCGGGAAGGCGCAGTGGCCGTCGCCCGTGAGCTCCTGCAGCGTGTACTCGACGCCGGCGCGGGCGCGCAGCGGCGAGTCGCGCGCGACGCCCATCTTCTCGGCGATCTCGTCGGCGGTCTTGAAGCCGATGCCCCAGATGTCGCGCGCCAGGATGTAGGGGTTGCGCCGGATGCGCTCGATGGACTGCTGCCCGTAGGCCTTGTAGATGCGGAACGCGCGGCTGGTCGTCACGCCGTGGCTGAAGAGGAAGGCCATGATTTCGCGGATGACGCGCTGCTGCTGCCAAGCCTCCTTGATCGTCTGCCGGCGTTGCGGGCCGATGCCCTCGACCTCCTGCAGCCGCGCGGAGAAGTTCTCGATGATGTCGAAGACGTCCTTGCCGAACTTCGCGACGAGCTTCTTGGCATAGACCGGGCCGATGTTCTTGATCAGGCCGGAGCCGAGATATTTCTCGATGCCCTCGAGCGAATCGGGATGCGTCAGCCGGATGTTCTCCGCCTTGAACTGCCGCCCGTGCGTCGGGTCGGTGATCCAGCGCCCGTCGGCGTCGAGCCACTCGCCCGCGTTGACCTGCGGCGTCGTCCCGATCAGCGTGGCCGGCTCGCGCCAGCCCTTGATCGTGATGCGCAGGACCGCAAAGCCCGTCTCGGCGCTGTGGAACGTGACACGCTCCACCGTGCCGGAGAGGTGCTCCAGCGGCGTCGTGGTCTGGATGGGCGCAGGCATGGCCGCAGTGTAGCGGGCGCACCGCAGAATGGAAGCGGGGAAAGCGGATACGCTTCCGGCGTTGGTCAGCCGTTAGGAACCGGCCTCCCCATCGAAGTATTAAACCTGAAAATCAGTATGAACTTTTCCAATGCTTGGAAAAAACGCGATTTCGGTTTCCAAGCCTTGGAATTCGCCGGACACGCCAGCCACGGGTCAACCCGGGAACAGCATGATCAACCTGGGCAGAAACTTCACCAGCGCCACCAAGCCCCCAACCCGAGCGCCCACAGGTGAAAGCGGGCGCCGGGAAGACGCGCTTCACTTCAGGGTCTTGCGCAATTCAAGCGCGTCGTGGGCGAAGTCGCGCGGCGTGATCAGCGAGACGCCGCGTGCACCGGCGGCGAAGTCGGCGTCGCCCAATACATAGGCGCGCTGGTCATTCACCATGACACCGACGATGGAGCCCTCGGCGGTGACCACGTAGTCGCCAGCCTCGGGCCGCTGCGCCGCGGTGCTGATGAGCTGGGTGCTCAGGAAGTTGATGAAGCGGTTGTAGGTGCTGCGCAGCATCAGATAGCCGGGCGTGGCCAGGTCGGGCGCGAGTTCCACGGCGAAGCCGAGACCCTCGCCGGTCCGCTTGAAGAGGTAGAGATCGCGCGCGCCGCGTTTTTCGAGGCCGGCACGGCCCAGCAGCGCGGCCGGACTGACACGGCTGGCACCGGTGAGGGACGACAGGATGGCGGGCTCCTGGCGCAGATCAAACAAGACAAGGCGCGGCTCACTGCCGATCGGGCGCACGGGCCCGTGCAACGGCTGCGCCACGGCGACACCGGGCACGAGCGCGCTGAAGGCGAGCCGGTCGAGATCCTCATCGAGGTCGCGCCAGGTGATGCCGAGATCGCCGGCATGCATGATGAGCCAGAAGCGGTCGCCGGAATAGATCAGGGGCGCATAGGTGGTGCTGCTGAAGGAACTGGGCGCGGGTCCGGGGGCATCGGCCCCGCCAACCTTGGCGGCGGTGAGCGCGGCCCGGACGCCGACGCGCGCGTCGCGGAACTTGGCGAACGGACCGATCTGCCGTGTCTCCATCTCGCCCAGGCGCGAGCCGAGCCCGCCGATGCCAGCCTGGAGTTGCACCTGCTGCTGGCGTACGGCGCGCAGCTCGACGCCGAGCGCACCGCCATCGAACCCGTTCGTCGCCAGCGTGTTCAGCTGGCTCGTCAGGTTGCGGTTGAGGGTGGTCAATTCCTTGATGCGGTCCCGGATGAGCTGCTGTTCGGCGGCGCTCTGGGCGGGATTCTGCGAGGTGACCATCGCGGTCAGGCCGGTCACGGCGCCCATCAGCCGCGCCTGGTCGCCGGCGATCTGCTGCGCGGTGCTCTTCCACTCCTTGGGCAGGTTGGCGGCGAAGAGCTGGAATTGCGCGAGCGAAGTCTGCATGTCCGCCTGCCCGCGTTGGATGGCATCGGCCTTGCCCTCGAGGCGCGTCTGCGTCGTCGTCAGGTTGCGCAGGTCGCCGGCGATGGTCTGCTGCTGGCTGGCCAGCGTCTGCGTCTGGCGGTGGATCACGTCGGCCTGCTCGGCGATGCGCTGGCGCAGTTGCAGCGCCTGGGCGGCGAGCTCCTGCCGGCGCGCCTCGGCCTCCTGCAGCTTGCGCTCGGTCTCGGCCTTGGCGGCGGCCAGCGCGTCGCGCGTGGCCGCGACGGCCGTCTTTTCCGCGGCCAGCGCCGTGGCCTGCTGGCGCGTCGCCTGCAGGGCTGCCTCCTGCTGCGCGCGCTCGGCGCGGAGGTCGCCCACCGTGTCGGTCAGCTGCGCCAGGTTCTGCTGCTTGCGCGCGAGCTCCGCGCCCTGCTGCGCCACCTGGCCTTCGAGCTGCGCGCGGGCGGCGGTGAGCTCGCGGCCGCGCAGCTCCAGCAGCGAGAGCGACTCGGCCTGCGACGAGATCTTCGTCTCGGCCAGCTGCTGCTGGTATTCGCGCGCCCACTGCTGCTCCATGTCGAGGATGGCGGCGGGAGCGAATTCCGGCGCGGTCTCCGCGGCGGTCGGCCCGCGCGCGGCGCCCTGGCGGGGCAGTCCATCACTGCGCATGCCCGGCCCGCTGATGAAGAGCAGCAGCGAGCTGACCAGGAAATCCATGATGATGACAAGAAGGGACGGCCTCATGGCGCGCTCAGCCTTTCTGGTTGATCAGTTTTTCGCGCAGCGGATAGAGATGGCCGACGCGCAGCATCACGGCAAAAATGATGCCGATGAACGTGGCGGAATAGGCCAGGAAGCGGCTGACGCCCGCGCCGAAGGTGCTGATGAGGATGAATGCGAAGATCGTCAGCGCCAGGCCACAGTAGAGCGGCAGGTCAAAGAAGATATCGAGGTTCTCCAGGCGCCGCAGCTTGAGCGCCGGCTCGGCGGCGAGATCGTTTTCGACCTCGCGGATCTTGCGGCGCGCGATCCAGAGGCACGCGCCCTGCACGATCATGATCACCGCGAGCAGGATCACCAGCGAAAGCGCCTGGTTCTTTTCCACGAAGCTCGTCCCGGCGACCGACCCCACGCCGCCGGGCACGGCCCCGCCGCTGTCATCCATCGCGCCCGCCGGCGTGATCGCCGGCAGCACCAGCAGCAGGCAGACGGAGATCGCGGCGAGCACGATGATGGACCAGTAGATGCCGCCAACCTGCTCCTCCGCGACGCGCGCCAGCGGCGTCACCGGCAGGAATTTCTCGCGGAACAACTGGCGCGGCAGCAGCAGCGCGAAGACGATGCCGCAGAGCACGGCGATGATGGCGTACTTGACGAACGTCGCACCCCAGCCGTGCCGGGCCTGCTCGGCGCGCCACAGTGCGAGCCCGCTCTCGCCAAAGAGGAACGGGGGCGACCGGCGCACTGCGTTGAGCTGGGCAACCGGCAGCGCCGGGTGCTTGGCGAGCAGCGCGACCCCCTTGGGGCCCTTGCGCACCGCCGCGTGCAGCGCGTCGAAACCCTTGGCGCCATGCTGCAGGATGAAGCCTAGCGCGCGGGCATTCGCCTCGGGACCGCGGTCGCCGGTGACCAGCAGGATCTGCGCGAGCCGGCGCGCGCTGCGCGGCGAGCCGCCCGCGATGCGCGTCAGCGCCTTGATCTGGTCGACGCTGCCCGAGTTGCGCACGAGCACCTCAAACTCCGCCCACGTCTTGCACTGCCGCGCCAGCTGATAGACCGGCATGATCGATTCCTGCGCCGCGCTGACGGCCAGCGAGGGGCTGGAGGCGGCGCGCACGAACAGGAAGGCGTCGGTCAGCTGCTGCGCCAGCCCGCGGTTGATCGCGCCCTGTGTGCGCGCCGCGATGCACAGCCGGATCGCCGGACCGAGCGGCGGAAAGGCGGCCGCCAGCGACTGTGCGCCCTGCGCCGCGCTGAGGAATGTATCGGACACCCCGACGGGCGCGGGCAGGTCATTGGCGCCCGCGCCATAGATGAAGTAGTCGGCCACCGAGTTGCCGGAGAGGCTGTCGAACCAGTTCGCGTCGGTCGGCACGGTCAGCAGGCCGAGGGTCTGGAGCTTGCCGGCGGCCGTCAGGTCCTTCTGCATCGCGGTCAGATAGTCCTCGCGCAGCCGCAGACAGGCGTCATCGCTGGGCAGCTGTTGCTCGATGCCATAGTCGACCAGCAGCACCGCCTCGCCGTGCAGCCCCACGTTCCGCGCGATGCTCGCAGCTTCAGCGAAGTCGGCGTCGGGCAGATTGACGTATTCCGCTTCCGGCCGGTCGCCGAGCGGATCGGGCAATTGCAAGATGGCATATAGGCCTGTGACCAGCGCCACAATAATCAGCACACGAAGTATTTTCATGTTTGCTCCTCTACAACCGCGTCACGCGGTACCGCGGACTGCGGAATCAAAATACGCCACGCCGTGCTCCATTCCAATCCATTTTTTCCGCAGCCCACGGACGGCCTGCAGGCAGGACGAGCGACGGCCGGCGAAAGTGTTGCCGTGCTGGCGGCCCGACATTCCGCGCTCGCTGTGGGCGTGGGCCTACCTCGCGGCGGGCCCTTCGCGCGACCCGGGTTCATCCGTGAACAGCGCGGCAGGTAGCGGCGGGCATGCCAAGGCCTTGAGCGCCAGCCCGCCGTGTTCATTGACCGGTTTTGGCGGGTGGCACAAGGGGCTTGTCCACTAACCATTTCCACGCCCAGCCGCCGCTCCACTCGTGATGGAAGGAGCCGTCGGGGTTCTTCGTGACCTTCAACCCCGTCTTGACCCGCATTGCCGCGCGCAGACGGCTGTCGGTGAGTTGGATGACGAAGAAGCCCTTGTCGGTCTGGCCATCGTTGATGCAGTCCCACTGCTTCACCCCGCCCTCGGGCGCCCAGGTCCGGACACCCGTGCCGCTGTGGCCATAGAGATAGAGCACGATGTTGTAGTCGCGCGCCGCATCGTAGACGTCTTTCCAATCATCTTTCGTCCACCAGTCGGTGTCGAAACCGCAGTGGCTCATCAGGACGACCGGCCGCCCGCTGAGCCCGACCCTGGCGGCCAAATCCTGCTTGAGGAAGGTGAGCGCACCTTGTGGGTCGTGCCAGACCGGCGAATAGTGCACGCCCGCCCGCTGCTTGTCCGCCGGGTAGAGGTTGAGCTGCACAAAGTGCACGTCGGCCCAGTCCCACGAATAATGCAGGCCGTTCGCCGAGAGATTCGAAATCAGGCCCTTGGCTTTGCGGACGAGATTGCGTTTTCGGATCTCACCCTGGGAACTGAAGCCGTTCTTCTCCTTGCCCTCCGGTGGGCCGTCGTGGTTCCCCCACCCCTCGAAGGCTGGGAACTTAAGCAAACCATCGCTGCCGTCGAGGCCGAAGTCGGCGCGGAAGAGCTGATGTTGCTCCGCGCTGATATTCCGGCCGTTCAGGCGGAGATCGCCATCGTCAATCAAATCCCCGAGCGCGACCACGCCGCGCGGCCTGGCCATCCTCCCGCCGCCAAGCTTTTCCGGCCAAGCGAGGCTCGTCACACGATTCATTTCCTCGATGGTCGCGCGGATCAAATCATTGTGATGCCCCAACCGGTGGTCGGTCTGGCGATAGTGCGAATCGGAGGTTGAGAGAAACGTCACCTCGCGCGGCGTGCCGCCAACGGCGCAGAGTTGCGCGCCGAGGCCCACCGCCAACGCTACGCCGCGCATCATGCTGCAAATGTCCATTTTTTGAGCTCCCTCATCGTATCGACCGTGCGCTTACAGCCCAAACGCGCCGGAGTTTCCAAGCGCAGCGAACGTGTCCAAGGACTGGAAAATGCCAGCATCCGCCGGCCTCTCAAGCTGAAGCACACCCGTACAAACCGGCGAGCGCAGTCATGCTTTCGCGAAGACGACGGCCTGTATCCGGGCGACATCCACCGCGCGCGGCTCACAGCCCTGCTCGACCGCCTGTGCGGCGGCGACGCCGGCGGCCACGCCGGTGGCCATGGCGATCACCTGCACGCGATAGGAGGCCAGCGCCTCGTGGCTGCCGCTGATGCAACGGCCCGCGACCAGCAGGCCGTTCACGGTGCGGGGCACCAGACAGCCGTACGGAATGTCGTAGGGCTTGACCTTTGGATCCTTGCCGAGCGGATGCGCGGCCGAAGCACCTTGAGCTTGGCCGATGCCGTCGGGGTTGTGGATGTCGATAGGAAAACTCGCCTCACGCACAATCGCATCCGGCCATTTGCGGCCTGCAAAAAGATCGTCCACCGCCAGCGTCTCGACGCCGCGAATCCGCCGCGTCTCGCGTACGCCGACCGCCGCGGGCATGCCGCTGACGTAGGCGTTCTGAAATCCCGGCGCATGCTTCTTGAGAAATACCATTATAAGTTGCACCTGCTTTCGCCCTTCCAGTTCCGCCTGCGTCAGATCCTTGACCTTGGTGCCGTCTACGCGATTGATCTGCGTGGCATTGATCACACGCTCGTCGTTGCGCAGCGAGGAATAGGTCCGTACCATCCCCACCGTCGGCGGCAGTTCGCCCGCGGCGTTGGCGTC
The DNA here is from genome assembly GCA_903912445.1 of uncultured Lentisphaerota bacterium. Classification (GTDB taxonomy): domain Bacteria; phylum Verrucomicrobiota; class Kiritimatiellia; order CAIQIC01; family CAIQIC01; genus DP16D-bin41. The sequence continues at coordinate 18,495 of CAIWHP010000168.1, read as the reverse complement.
CTTGCAGAATTGGTTCCACGTGCGGCCGTCGGGGAAGCGATACGCGCCGCGTCCACCCTTCGCGTCCATGCTCTCCTTGTGATTCACTCCGGCGACGCGGAACATGATGCTCATCGGCTGCACCAAACCATCGGCCTTCCAGTTCGGCCCCGCGCCGCGCCCCTGAGCGAATTCTGCCCCCGCGCCGAACGCCACATCGCCATCGCCGGTGGCATCCACGGTGACCTTTGCCTTCACTTCGATCAAACCCTGCTTCGTGACCAGCCGCGCGCCCGTCACGCGCTGACCCTCAAGCAACGGCTCCGCGCACCATGCGTGCAACAGCACCTGACAGCCTGCCGTCAGGAGCAATTCGGCATATTTCAGGTCCACAAATTCATAATCCACCTTGCGCCCGCCGATGTGTTCGAGGATTTCGTCCACCAGCTTGCTGCGTACGTTGCCCATCAGCGGCCCCACCAGCGCCTGCACCGCCATGCCGCCGAGCCGGCCATAGCGTTCCACGAGCAGCGTCTTTCGGCCCGCGCGCGCCGCCATCAACGCCGCGGCGATGCCCGCCGGCCCGCCGCCGATCACCAACACATCCACCGCCGGCCACTGTTCCGCCGGCTGCGTGCGCGCCGCTTCGCGTTCCGCCGCCAAGGCGGATGGCGCCCCCCAGCTACCGGCTACACCCAGCATGAAACCCTTGAGCGCATCCCGACGATTCACCTTGTTCATCTTGGCTTCCTTTTCACGTAGCTTGATCAGCGTGTGCTCCCCACCAGATCGATAACAACCACCTCCGGCGCACAGTTAAAGCGCATTTCCGGGACCAGCGGTTCGCAACCGATGCCACGCGAGACGATCAGCTTCGCGCCATGCTCAGCGAACAGGCCCGACTCCCAACGCTTGCCAAAACGATCCAGCGTAATCAGCGCGCCATAGAACGGCAGCCGGATCTGCCCTCCGTGCGTATGCCCGGCCAACATCAGATCGGTGGGCGTCTCCCACGTCTCCGGGAAACCTTGCGGGTGATGATAGAGCACGAGGTTGAAGGTATCGCGCGGCAGGCGCGTGAGAGCGTGGCGCATGTAGCCTTCCGCGCCGGAGGGAAAACCGCTGATGCAAAACCGCATGCCGCGCACCTCGCAGAACTGCGGCGCGTTGCCATCCAGAAGTTGAACGCCCGCCTGCTTCAGGCAACCTTCGAAGGCGCCCAAACCATCGAGGTTTCCCTCTGTGGCATATTGCGGGACAGACCACGACCGCAGCAACTGCACCACGACGGAGTTCACATCGGCCCGCGTCCCGAAAAAATCGCCCGTATAGAGAACAATGTCGGGTTTGAGTTTGCGGACGAGTTCCGGCAATGCCCGCTCCCGCGCCCCGGCCTCGCGTACGTGCAAGTCCGCCAGTTGCACCAGCCGTACCCGCTGCCCCGGCGGCAGCTTGGACGATGCAAGCGTGTAGGTTTTCACCGTCAGCCGTTGCGGCTCGATGCAGACGCCGTACACCATACACACCACCCCGAGCCCCGCGAGGCCCAGCAAAACACCGCCCGTCCACTTCGAACGAAAGCCCTGCTCGAACCGCGAACGTGGCGCCTTGCCGCGCCACCGGTCAAAGACCCATCGGAAGGCCAGCCAGTAGAGGATGACCAACGCTCCCACAAAAATCATAACCTGGAAGAACTGCTGTTGCGTACGCTCACTCCTTCAGATCAGCCAGGGCGACGCGCAGGACTTCGACGGCTTCTTTTTGGCGGGAGATGATGATGCAGAGATGGCCGTCGTGGATGAGGGTGTGGGGATATCCGTATTCGCCGCCTTTGGAGCCGCCGGCTTTGCGGCGTTCGTAGTGCGTGTCGCCAAGGATGCGATGCTGGTCGAACTTCACGCCGTCGCGCGAGAGCGAGAGCACCAGCGGCGTGCGCCCGCCGCCGATGGGTGTGCTGACGATGTAGAAGCGTCCGTCCGGCAGGCGTCCGCAATGGAATTTGGAGTTGGTGTCGCTGAAGTTCGTCTCAATGGGTTCGCTCCAGGTAGTGCCGTTGTCGCGGCTTTCGGTCAGCCAGAGGCGATGGGTATTTCCCTTGGCGGCGTTGCGGAGCAGCATGTGCAGCGTGCCGTCATCGGTCTGATAGAACGAACCCTCGCAGAGACCGGTTTTCCAGCCCTGCGCCTTCGCCACTTCCCAGAACGATGTGGGATCATCCTTGATCGTCGCGGCCATGCCCGCGGGATAGATGCCCGTCATGTGCCAGCCGGCCAAGCCGGTCGGATCATCGCTCCACGGGAACGAGATGTTGCCGCTGATGATCAACCGCCCCGACTTGGTCGCCTGCGGGCCGTGGTTGGGATTGATCGCCGCGCCCATCTCGCGCACCGCGCTCCAGGTCTCGCCGTCGGTCGTCGTCACCGCCTGCAAGTGGGTCGTCTCCTTTTTCGGTCCGTAGTTACCGAAGTAGGCGACGAGTGTGCCCTCGTGCTGATGGAAGCCCGCTGCCGTCAGCACGCGCTCCACGCCGTTCTCCGTCACCGAATCCACCAGCGGCTTGGGCGTGGTCCATTGCTGGAAATCTGCCGAACTGGCCATCAGCACGCGCTGACCCGGCGCATCCTCGTCCGTGCGTCCGTTGGACCAGATCGCATAGTAGCGGCCCTTGTAGAATGTCAGGCTCTGGTGATGCGAGTAGGTCCATTCGGTCTTCGGCTGATAGATGAGCACGCTTTCCACCTTGGGCTTGCTCGCGCCGGGCAGCGCGACGGGCTTGTCCTTCTTCCATTCCGCGCCGTTCGTAATCGGGCTGCGCACCGGCTCGGGCTGGCCCAGAGTCGCAAGATCAAGGACGGCGTGTTTGATGCGCTGGCGTTTCCAGGTGTAAACGAAGTGGACGAGGCCGTCGCTGGTCTGGATGCAGGCGGGATAGCTGAACTCCGCCTTGGGTTCGTTTTCCAACGTCAGCACATTCTCCCAAACCTTGCCATCGCGCGAGAGGGCCACGTTCAGCGGCGAGCGGCCTTTCGCGGTGTGATTATAGATCAGCAGTTGCCGTCCATCCTTGAGCGTGAGTGCATCGGTGCCGGAATTGGGATTCGGCACATCCGGCAACAACGTCATCGGCCCCCACGTTTTCCCGCCATCTTCCGACCAGATTTGAAAAACTTTCCCCTGCCGGGTGCGGCCGACCGCCTCCAGTTTATCGCCGCCATGGAAGAGGATGCTCGGCTGGATCGCGCCAATGGCTTTGCCATCGTTAACCGGCTCGGTCGCCGTCCACGTCTGGCCGCCGTCACTGCTGCGTTCGAAGTGTACCCGCCAGCCATGATCTTCCGTACTCACGCCGCACAGGATGTCGCCGTTGGCGAGTTGCACCGGTTTGTTTTTGATCGGGCCGATGATGCCCTCGGGCAACCGGCGCGCCGCGCTCCACGTCCGGCCGCTGTCGTCGGAGGTGCGCAGCATCCCCCACCACTTGCTCGGACTCGGCCCCACCTTATAGAAGAGCAGCAACGCTCCGGTCTTGGGTTGGAAGAGTACCGGATTCCAGCACGGGTGGCGGGTGGTGCCATCGGCTTGGATGCCGTTGGCCACCTCGACCGGCGCGGTCCATTTGTTACCTTCGCAGCGCGAGACCCAGATGCCCACGTCCGGGTGGCTTTCGCGCGTCCCGCCGAACCACGCCGCCACCAGTCCACCGTCCTTCGCCTCCACAATCGTCGAGGCGTGGCAACTGGGGAAAGGCGCGGTCTCGTAAATGAATTCACTCGTGAGTGCCGCCCGGGACAGCGCAGGCGCCATGGCCAGCAGGATCAGGTTGGTGATGATGTTCTTCATGTCAGTTTTCCTTGTGATTTTGACTGGCTAACTGGGAGCGGCGACTTTCCAGTCGCCGAAACAGGGCGGCTGGACAGCCGCCCTTCCCGGCTAGCACTTGCACCATGGAGCCAATCCGGCGCTTTGCTCTCATGTCAGTTTTCCCCCACGTTCTTCCACGGTGCGCCGGACTTCCTGCGGATCAAGCTTGCGCGGGTCGGTTTGCTTCTGCGCCGCGAGCGCGGCGGCGATGCCGGCGGCTTGCCCCATCATCGCGCACGAAGTGCTGACGCGCGCCGAGGAGAGCGCCAGTTGGTCGCCGGAGAAGCAACGCCCCGCCATCAATAGATTGGCCCCATCCTTCGCGATCAGACTGCGCAGCGGGATCTGATAGGGCGGCACTTTCATCTCGGAATGCTTGAGAATATAGGTGCGCTGGTCGTCGTCGGGCTTGTGGCCGTCGAGCGGATAGACGCCGCGCGCGATGGCGTCGTCGAACTTCTTCCCGGCGCGCAGATCGGCGACGCTGAGCACATAATCGCCGGTGATGCGCGCGCCTTCGCGGATGCCGATCTGCGGCGAGCAGCCGTCGTAGCGCCACGATTTTTTCAGCACGCGCTGGTAGTAGTCGAGCACTTCCAGCGTGCGGCGACGGGCGCGGATTTCCGCAAGTGTGAGGCCTTCGGTGCTGGTGGCATCGAACATCGGAATCTTGATCTTGAGCGCGTTGCTGCGCGGACCGTTCGGCCAGACACTCGTCATCGGTAGCGACGCCTTGTCGCGGACCGGCGAGAACCAGCCCTCCGGCAACTGCGGCCCGGCCTCCTCCGGTTCAACGTGACGAACGAAAGACATCATGGACATCGGTAGCGGCAGGCCATCCTCCGGCCTGCCCTTCATCACAGCAAAACCCGCCATGCGCGCCACGTCGGCATCGCCGGTGCAATCGATGAACTGTTTCGCGCGCACCGCCTCCGGCCCGGACTTGCCACAGACGATGCACTCGCTGATGCGCCCATCGCTGCCGACGCGGACATCCACGAAACGCGTATGCAGCAGCAGCTTCACCTTCCGCCGCAGCAGCAGCTCCTGCAGCACGATCGCCAGGATGTGGTGGTCGAAGTTGCGGTGATCGGCCTTGGCATGGGGCTGATAGACCGTCACTGCATGGAACTTCTCAAGGTCCGCAAGGATTTCGTCGAAGACCTCGCCCTGCCCCGCCGTCTCGCCGCAGAACGCGGCGACGCCACCGGTGGTCAGGTCGCCACCGGCGATGGCGAAGCGCTCGACGAGCAGCACCTTCGCGCCGGACTTCGCCGCGGCGCATGCTGCCGCCACGCCCGCGATGCCGCCGCCGAGCACGGCCACATCCACCGTGTAGCGCACGGGAATCTTCCGCGACCACGTGACCGCATCCGGCGTGGCCTCCTCCGTTTTGCCTTGCGCTGCTCCGCTCACCATGGCCAACGCCCCGAGCGCGGAACGTCCCATGAAACTGCGACGCGAGAGGCTCATCGTTTGGCTCCGTTGGTTGCCAGCGCTTTCATGCTGTGTTTCTAGCGAGCGATCCCACACGCTGCAAGCATGGTTTCCAAGGCTTGGGAATATTTCCGTGAAAATTTCCAAACCTTGGAACATTCACTTTCCTTGTGGCCCGGGCGGGAGCAGCACCAAGGTTCCGCTCCAGTTGATTTGCGGCAGGCTGACTTCCTCGCCGGCTTTCACCGCGCGGCTGAAGAGGGCCATCGGTGTATGGCCTTTGTCGGCGTAGTGAAATGACCCCGATGGTAACGCCGTCCAGCCTTCGAACATGGTTTTCTTCAGCGCCGCCGTCGTGGCCACAAAAAGGGTCGTGTCGCGCTTGGCCTTCACCATCACCAGCGCCCGCTCGCCGCCGCCGGTCTGCGTGAACTGCCAGCCGCGGAATTGATCCGGCACGTCGCGCCACCGGTAGGACCGGTTGGCAAACGCTTGGCCGCCCTCGTCGAAACGCGCGAGCGACCACCCGCGGCCGGTGAGCGTCAGGTCGGTGGTCTCGGTGCGCGTCTGCGCCGGCAGGTTCATCGGCACGGAGTCCTGCATCGTCTTTGTGCGGAAGTTGGCGATGCGATGGAAGGTGAGGAAGTTCGCGTCATGGAAACTGTGCGCCCCACCCTCGCCCTCTCCAAAGGCGGTCCGCACGGTGGCAATGAGATCCTCGCCATCGAACTGCCAGTCGGCGTACTGGAAACCGTAATGCTGCTCATCGGCGTGCCACAGCACCACGGTGCGCACGCTCCAGTCGCGCAGGTTCGGGGAGGAAATCAGCGCCAGCGCGTTGCGGTTGTTGGAGGGGTGCGTACTGCGCGCAGCTTCCGGCACCCAATTCGCCAGCGACCAGTACGTGCCGTCACGCGGATCGCGGCGGATGGTGAATTTCTTGGCGCCGCCCGGGAAAGCGATCACATCCTGCGCGGGATCGAAGCTGCTGCTCCGCCCATCCGCGGAGTAATGGATGACGGCGGCTTTTTCATCGGGCAGATAGGTGTGCAGGCGCAGCACATTCGCCATGCCGCCATCGGGCGCGATGACCGCGTTGCCTTCCAGCCAGCCGCGGAACTCGCCGCCGGGCAGCCACTGTGGTTGGTGCTGCCGCCGGTCGCTAAACGTCCAGTTGGCGGCCTGCAACAAATCCGCGTCCTCCGGCGCCGACATCATCAACGGCTGCAAACCAGCGAAGCCGCGCAAGGCACTTTCCTCCAACGCTCGCCAGATACGCCCGTGATGGACGACCACCGGCACCGGCGCGCAATGGTAGTGGCCGCCTGCGGTCAACAATCCGCTTTCAGCATCCTTCGGCTCGGTCCACGTCGTGCCGCCATCGTTCGAGCGCCGGATCGCCACCGGGCCGGGTCGCGTGCCGAGGAGGTACAACGCTCCGCGATGGACAAACAGCGTGGACCAATATTGCCTCTGCACGATGGCCAGCGGTTTCCACGAGAGCCCGCGATCAGCCGAGCCATAGACCGCGGTGCTGTTGGCCTTCGAGCCCGGCCCGAAAAAATCATGCGACGCGACATAGGAGCCATCCGGCAACACCGCGATGCTGGGCGAACCGATGTAGATGCGCGTCGCCGCCGGGCTATGCGTGATGACCACACCGGGCATGCGGGCCGGCGGTATCTCCGTACCGGCGCGCGTTTGCAGGCAGGCCGTGATCAACAATGTGGTCCACCAGCGCATGAATCATTTCGTCCGGGGATTCTTCAGGTAATAGAAATGCCCGTCCTCGGCGCCGCCGAGGAAGTCGGGGATGCCATCGCCATTGAAGTCCACGACCGTCGGGCTGACATCGTGGCCTTCGATATTCTGCTCCGCCAGCAGACCCATGTCCTTGAAGAACCACTTGCCGTCGCGCGCATCCACCTGGCGGAGAAACTTCGCGTTGGCGGCATTGAGCAGGATGTCGAGCTTGCCGTCGCCATCCCAGTCCGCAATGCAGAGCTTGCGCCGGCCGCTCCGGCCGGCCAACCCGGCGTTGAGGCGCAGCGGCGCGCCCTGCTCATCGCACAACACACGCTGCGGCGGCAGCAGCACGAGTTTGCCCTCGCGGCGCGCACGCTCAAAGCACGCGAGGTAACCCTCCTGGTCGAGCATCACCAGATCCATGAGGCCGTCCTTGTTCCAATCCACCCCGAAGGGCGTCGTGCGCCATTGCGTCAGCAGTTCCTTGCCATGGGGCCGCAACCAGCCGTAGGCCAGCGCGGGCTGCGGGCCGGCCCACTCGACTTCGATCGGCTGCACGGCGGCAAGCTTCGGCGCCGTGCGCGTGCCGATATTCTTGAACCAGACCACTTTGCCCAGGATAGAATTGACAATGAGATCGGGCAGCCCATCGCCATCCCAATCTGCAACGCTCAAGGTCGTATAGCCCCACTTTGCCTCGGCAGGGCCCTGGATGCTGCCATTCGGCCCGGCCATGAAGCGGATGATTTTCCCGTCGGCGGCGAGATATTGCGGTGCGGCCCACTTCGGCTTTTCGACGCCGGGCCCGTTGAGGTTCTTGAAAAACATGAGGTAGCCGGCAGAGTTGCCGCTGATGATGTCCATCGCGCCATCGCCGTCCCAATCGCAGCCGACTGGCGTGGCGAGCGCGCCGCATTTGAGGTCGTCGGCTTCCTGCTGGAAGTAGCGCGGCGGCAGGAACTGGGGCGCACCGTCCGCTGCCAGCTTGCCCGAATTTTCGATGAACGCCACGCGGCCATCCTCGTCGCCGCAGATCAAATCCACGCGGCCGTCCTTGTTCCAGTCGAGCGCCACCGGCGTGATCATCTCCAGGTCCATCGCCAGCGGCTGGCCATCGGCGAGCTTGAGCTGCCGACCGGGCGCGTACTTCGGCTGCGTCCGCGTGCCGATGTTTTCGAAGAACGTGAAGCTGTCACGAAACTCGCCACAGATCAGGTCAAGCTTGCCGGTGCCGCGGAAGTCCGCGAAATTCGGTGAGGGCCAGCCGAAAGTCTCGGCCGGTTGATCGCCCGCCATCACCCGCGCCGGTTGGTCGTAGGCCGGTTTCTCGCTCGTGCCGGTGTTGCGCAGGACGTAGACGAAGCCGCGCAGCGGACCGTTGGTCCAGACGCCTTGCGCTGTATAGGCATTGTCCCAGCCGTACTCGCTCCAGTCGTCGGCGCCGACGACCAGGTCCTGCGCCCCGTCGCCATCGAAGTCCACGTAGCGCCAGAAATTGCCGCGAACCTTGTTGGTATGCACGTTGACCGGCAGCGGCAGTTTGACGCCGGCCTCCAGTCCGGTTTTTCGGAAACCAGGAAACTCCAGCGCCGGCGTCAGCACGCGCGGCAGGCCGTCCACAAACGAAACCTGCGCCATCTGCAAGCCGTGGCTGATGCGCCGAGCGCGCTTGAAAATCGGCAGAGGATTCAGGGCCGTGTCCACCCCGGGGTTCTCGAAGACATAGACGCCGTTGTAAGGTTTGTCCGGGCAAGCCACCACCAGGTCGAGCTTGCCGCTGCCCTGGAAGTCCATCGGCAATGGAAATGCCCACAAGCCCACGCCCAGATCTACCGCCAGGCCGGGGTGGTTGTAGTGGATACGCTCCAAGGGCTGGGCCGCCGCCACGAGTGCGGCGACGGAAACGCCATCCGGCGGCAGCAGCACCATCAGGCCGGCCCAGTTGCCCTGCGGCACATCAAACACCTCACCGGCTTTCAGCGGGCGACAAAAGACCGTCATCGCCGTCTTGTTCTTATCGGAATAATGGAACGCGGCGTTCGCAGCGGTTAGCCAGCCGGCCAGATCGATCTCCTTCTGCTTCGCGGTGGTGGCGGCAAACAACGTCGTCGCCCGCTTGGCCTGCACCCTGATTTCTGCGCGCAGACCGCCGGAGGTCCGCATAACACGCCAGCCTTGAAACTTCTCCGGCACCCCCTGCCAGTTATACGTCCGGTTGGCGAGCGCGCGCTCCCCGTTGGCCAGGCGGGCCAGCGACCAACCGCGGCCGGTGATGATGAAATCGCCCTCCTCGATGCGCGTGGCTGCGTTTCCGGCCGACGGCTCAGCAGGACCGCCCCAAGATAACGTCCCAAACAAACAGGCGGCCGCGACGATGAGTTTATAATTCATAGCGTTTGAGTCTCCCATGATGCTGCGGCTCTGTCCATGCCAGACGCGGATCTATCCATCCGGACCGCTGTCATGGCTGCGGTTCCAAGGTTTGGAACGCGGGAAAGCGGGAACTGGCGACGAGACGAAGACGTCCGTTGGCTTCGCGCACGATGAACAGCGCCGCGGCGTCCGGGCGCGCCTCGATCCAGCGCAGGCCGCGCTCCAATCCCATAACGTAGAGCGGTTTCGTGAGGCTGTCGGCCGTCAGCCCGTCAGGGGCGATCACGGTGACGCTGGCGAGGTTGTTGCTGACCGGGCAACCGGTCGCAGGATCGAGGAGGTGGGCATACACCTGGCCGTGCGCGTCGCGGAAGAAGTTGTGCGCATCGCCGGAGGTGGAGAGCGCGCGATCGGAGAGTGGCACGGTGGCGCTTAACACGGCGCCGTGCGGGCTGCCGTAGAGCGGCCGCTCGATGCCCACCTGCCAGGGCTGGCCCGCAGGATTGACGCCGGACGCGACGATCTCGCCGCAGATGGAGACAAAGACGTTGGTATAGCCGCGCTCGCGCAGGACGCGGGCGGTTTCGTCGGCGCCATAGCCCTTGGCCACGCCGCCCAGATTGATTTGCAGGCCGGGCATATCCTTCTGCAGGGCATCGTCCGGCGTGACGCGCAGATGCCGTCCGCCGCAGGCGCGTTGCGCGGCAGCCACCTCGGCCGCCGTCGGGACGCGCCCGGGCACCCCGCCCGGCCCGAAGCCCCACAGATTGAGCAGCGCACCGAGCGTCGGATCGAACGCCCCGCCGGACTCATGGCATACGGACAACGCATGCCGGAGGACATGAGCAAACGGGGCCGAGATCTTGAACGGGGCAGCCGACGTGCTGAGGTTGAACCGCGAGATTTCGCTGAGCGGCTTATAGTGGGACATCTGGCGGTTGATTTCGTCAAGGCGCTGCTCCACGACGCCGCGCAGCGCGATAACCAGTTTTTCATCCTGCGCCACGCCGGCGATTTTGACGAAGTAGAAGGTGCCCATGGTGCGCCCTTCCCACGTCAAAACCTCGGGCGCGCCCGCAGCCTTCGACGCGGCCAGCAACACACAAATACAGCTGATCAGGCAACGGATCATCGGAACTTTCGCCGCGCGCAACGTGCCCTCATGTTTTCACAGGGACTTCATCGCCGAGGCGGATCAGGCGGGCGCTGTTCATGACGACGAGCAGGCTGCCGGCATTGTGCATGATGGCGGCGATGATCGGACCCATCAGGCCGAGCCCGGAGAGCACGAGGCCGCCGATGATGAACAGGCCGCCAAGTCCGAGGTTCTGATGGATGACGCTGCGGGCGCTACGCGAGATGCAGATCAGGGTCGGGACGCGGCGCAGGTCGCTGCTCATCAGCGCCACGGAAGCGCTGTGGATCGCCACGTCGCTGCCGGCCGCGCCCATGGCAATGCCGGAATCGCCGGCGGCGAGCGCGGGCGCGTCGTTGACGCCATCGCCGACAAACGCAACGTGATAACCCTCGCGCTGGACGGCGCGCACATACTCGACCTTTTCCTGCGGCAGGCACTCGGCCTTGAATTCGCGGCAGCCGATCTTCGCGGCAATGGCGCGCGCGACGGATGTGCGGTCGCCGGTGACCATCGCGATGCGCTTGACCTTGAGCGTGGCCAGCGTCTGCAGGCTCGCCTCGGCCTCGGGCCGGAGCTGGTCCTGGAAGCCGATCCAGCCGAGATAGTGTCCGTCGGCGGCGACGAAAATGACGCTGAAGCCTTCCGTCTCCTGCGCATCGGCCTGCGCGAGCAACACATCGCTGACGCCCTGCGCCTTGAGGAACGTGGCACGGCCGCTGACGACCTTCTGTCCGCCGACTGTCGCGCCGACGCCCTGCCCCGGCGTCTCCTTGAAGTCCGCCGGCTCCGGCAGCGCGAGCCCGGTCTGCTGCGCGAGTTCCACCAGCGCTACGGCGGCAGGATGCTTGCTGAACCGCTCCGCGCTGGCGGCGGCGAGCAGCAGCACCGATGGCGTAACGCCTTCGCGCGGTGCGAGCCGCGCCACGCCGAGCTTGCCGGTGGTCAGCGTGCCGGTCTTGTCGAAAATCACCGCGTTCAACTTCGCCGCCGATTCGAGATCGCCGACGTTGCGGATCAGGATGCCGAGCTTGGCGGCGGCGGAGAGCGCGGCGACCATCGCGGTCGGCGTCGCGAGAATCACGGCGCACGGGCACGCAATGACGAGCAAGGCGATCACGCGGTTCCAGTCGCCCGTGAAGAACCACACCAGTGCCGCGAGCATCAGCATCACCGGCGTGTAATAGCTCACGTAGCGGTCCATGATGCGCATGATCGGCAGGCGCGTCTCCTCGGCGGCGAGGATGAGCTTGCGGACGTGGCCGAGCGTGGTGTCCTCGCCGACGCGCTTGACGATCACATCCACCGCGCCGGTCAGGTTCTGCGTGCCGGCGAAAACTTCTTCCTGCGGCCCCTTGTCGCGCGGCAGCGATTCGCCCGTCACGGTCGCCTCATTCAGCGTCGTCTGCCCGCGCTCGATCACGCCGTCGGCGGGAATCGCATCGCCGGGCAGCACGCGGATGCGGTCGCCGACCGCGAGCTGCGCGGCGGGAACGGTCACCTCGTTGTTCTTCTCGTCGAGCCGCCGCGCCGTCGTCGGCGTCAGGCGGATGAGTTTCTCAATGGCCTGGTGCGCACCGGCTGCGGAGCGCGACTCGATGACGAGCGCGATGAGCATGAAGAAAGCGACCACGCCCGCGGTCAGGAAATCGCCCTGCGCCATCGCCGCCAGTACCGCCAGCGCGACCAGCTCGTTCATGTGCACGTGGCCGTGCAGCAAATCCTCGACAGATGTTTTCAGGATCGGCAACAGCAGGATGACCGCGCCGATGGCCGCGGAGATATGCCCGATCAAGGGATCGTCGCTAAAGATATGCGGCGCCAGAAACCCGTTCAGCACGAAAGCTGTGCCGATGAAAATCCAGACCAGCAAGCCCTGCGCGGAGTGTCCGTGCGGCTCGCCGGCTTCATGAGCATGGTGTTTGATCAGCATGGGATGTCAGTCGTCATTGGTCACATGTCATTTGTCCGTTCACTCTTAATCCTGCTCATAATCCTAATCGTAATCGTTCTTCTTCATTTCCTCTTCGGCTGCTCCGGGCTGACGAGCACGCGGATCTCCTGCTGGCCGCTGGTGTTGCGGTGGACGACGAATTTCTGGTCGACCTTCTCCAGCGCGCGGCGCACGGCGTCCTGCCGCAGCGTCTGCATGATCAGGTCCGGGTTCTTCGCGTACTCGACGGAAATCTTGCGAAAGTAGTCGGCGTCGGCGCTGACGCGGCTGACGAGCCGGCTCTTATAGGTGGCGCCTTCCGCCAGCAGCCGCGACGCCAGGCCGCGGCCTTCGTTGAGCTGCCGCGCGGCGTAGGTGCGCGCCTCGCTGATCAGCCGGCTGCGCTCCTGCTCGGCCTCGACCACGGCGTTGAAGGCGTCCGCCACCTGTCGCGGCGGCGTCAGCCCGAGCACGTCCACGCCCTGCACGCGTACGCCGAGGCGCAGCGCGTCGCAGCGCTCGCGCAGCAACTGCTCGACCGCGGCGCGAAAGCCCTCGACGTTCGTACGCAGCGCCTGGTCCACCGGCAGCCGCGCGCTCGTCGCCAGGATCGCGCGGTCGAATTCGTCGTGCAGCACCTGCACCGCAGCGTGCCAGCCGAACGCGAAGGTTTCGGGGTCGCTGATCGTGTAGCGAAGGGCCCAGCGCGAATGAATGAGGTTCGCATCGCCGGTCAACGTGCAGCCATCGACGCCGGGCTTGAGGGTCGGCTCCGGCGCGCCCGCGTCCTTCGCGAGCGGGTCCTGCTTGGGCCAGAACGAAGCCGTCGTCAGCGTCGCGACGCGCTCCGTCTTCAGGCGCACCACCTCGGCGATCGGCTTGGGCCACGTCCAGTGCAGACCGGGCCCCTTGAGCCGGTGCGCGGCGTCGCCAGAAACCTGACCGAAGACCAGCGTGAACGCGCGCTCGTCCTGATGCACGATGAACACGCCGGAGAGCAGATAGCCCGCCAGCAGCGCCAGCATCACCAGCCGCAGCGCGCGGAAGCTCACCGCCAGCGCATCGCCGAGGGCCTGCTGACCGGCATCAAGTTGTTCAGTGTCCTTGGTCATTTGTCACTGGTCATTTGTCCGCAGTCTCGTAATCGTAATCCTGCTCCTAATCCTAATCGCTCCGCCATTAACCTGCCCCGCGAATTCCAAGGATTGGAAAGAGGAACAACTGGTTTTTCCAAGCATTGGAAAAGGTAGGGCCGGCACGCCGCGCCGGCCGCCACAAGACCCAACCGCGCAACAGCAAAAGCCCGACGCGGGCGCAGCAAGACTGCGCCCCTACCCTGCGGACGCCGCGGCGCGGCGTCCCTACCAAAACTCTGACGGCTGCTGCTCATTTCTGAACGGGTTTCTTTTCCTTCGATTCGCCGCTGCGGAGGAGGTCGAACGGCTCGGTGTCGGAGCCGAGGACGACGGTGGACTTCTCCTTCAGCGTCTGCTCCAGCGCTTCGAGCTTGCGCAGGAAGATGGCGAGCTCGGGATTCTTTTCGAATTCGCGGTAGTACTCGGCGGCGGCGGCATCGCCTTCGGCGCGCAGGCGCTTGGCGTCGGCCTCGGCGCGGGCGAGCGTCTGGTCGCGCTGGCTGTCGGCCTCGGCGCGGATGCGGATGGCCTCGCCTTCGCCCTCGGCGCGGTAGCCCTCGGCAATCGCCTTGCGCTCCTCGCGCATGCGCTCGAAGACCTTCGCGGTGATGCCCTCCGGCAGGCCGAGCTTGCGGATGGAAAGATATTCGACCTCGATGCCGTAGCGCTCGCGCGCCTCGGCCTGCACGGCGGTGAGCATGCGCCGCTCGACCTCGTCGAACTTGAGCTGCTCGCGGCGCGTGTTGACGAGCGCGGAGAGCGGCACCTGGCCGAGCACGGCGGTCTTGTGGTTGCGGATGAGCCCGTCGAGATTCTGCTCCGCCTGCGCCTCGGCGCCGACGCGCTCAAGGAAGCGCAGCGGGTCCTTCACGCGCCAGCCGGCGGCGACGGCGACGAGGAGGTTCTTGCCATCCTGCGTGATGGTCTGCTCGAACGCACCTTCGAGGCAGCGCAGGCGTGCGTCGAAGTTGTAGACGCGCTGGATCGGCCACGGCCAGCGGCCGTAGAGCCCTGGCTCCGTCAGCGCGCGCTGCGGCTTGCCAAAGGTGGTCAGCACGGCAACCTCGCCCTGCCGCACGATGAACAGCACCTGCAGCAGCAGGAGCAGCCCTGCCACCACCAGCCCGAACATCAACATGCCTACGTTGCGTTTCATAGAGACTTCTCCGAACACGGCAAGGCCACCGGTACAGCCGGCGACTTGCCTATCCCGAAAAATTGTTTTGTTTCCTGATCCAGCCAGAAAATAAGGATCGGAATGGCCATCGGCAGGCAAAGCGTCCCGGTCATACTGATGCCAAGCAAAACCAGACCAAAGACCCAATTCCACGGTTTATGTGGTAAAAAAGGCGCTACAGCATAGGGAACAAAAAGAATTGCCCCTACCACGAAGAACGCCCAGCCCATCAGCTTCGATTCAAAGGACTCATGCTCGGAAAATTGACTGATCAAGACAATGCCCAGTACCACGAGAATTATATACATTACGCAGGAGAGTCCGCAGAAAGCGCAATACCACTTCAGCACCTTCGGCTTCGACCTACCATTCTGGACGGTTGATTCCATTGAGAACTTATTTCGCTTTGTCTTTTTTCTCCGGCGGCGGGCCGCCGAGATTCATCCAGTCGAGGTTGAGCTTCTCTTCCAGGTTGAAGATCAGCACGTCGTGGCCGGACTCGGCGGCGATGATGTATTTGCGGATGCCGGCGAGCGCGTCGCTCAGGGTGTCGAAGTAGGCGCGGCTGCGGAAGACGCCGGGGGCGCGGCGGCTGGCCTCGAGGCGGCGGGTGAACTGCTGCGCCTCGGCCTGCGCGAGCTCGGCGCGGCGGACGCGGTAGGCGGTGGCCTCGGAGCCGAGGCGCGCGGCGTTGGCGGAGGCGAGCGGCACGGTGCTGTTGCGATAGCCCTGCGCGGCCAGCACGGCCGCCTCGCGTTCCTCGGTCGCGCCGACGACGGACTCGAACGCGGACGCGACGCCGAGCGGCGGGTGCACGCCGGCGAGCCCGACGAAAACGATTTGGACGCCGAGCCGCTGGCGGTCGGCGGCCTGCTGCATCCGCGTCTTGAGCGCGCCGGCGACCACGGCGCGGTCCGGCCCAAGCAGGTCGAGCAGGTCGCGCGCGGCCAACTCCTGCGTCAGCGCGGCCACGGCGATCTGCTCCATCGCCTTCGGCGGGTCGGCCTGCTCGTAGGCGTAGGCGAACAAATTGGTGATCTGATATTCGACCGGCATATTGATGACGACCAGGTTGACCGGCACGCTGGCCTCCGTCCCGGCGGCGCGGTTGGTCGCGCTGGCATCGGCGCGGCTGGCGACGAGGTACTGGTCCTCGCTCTCGAAGTGCGGCGAGGTCCAGAGCAGCAGCTTTTCACGGGGCGCACCCGGTTCCGCGTGGTAACCAATGTTGAGCGCGAGAATGCGCTTGGTCGGATAGCGGCGGACGGTCTCGAACGGCCACGGCAGCTTGAAGTGCGCGCCGCTCGCGAGCCGCCACGCGTCGGCCTTGGGCTTCCCGAAATGTTCGAGGATGCCTTCCTCGTCGGGGCCGAGCGTGACGAGGCAGGTGCTCGCGTAGAGCACGACGAGGTTGAGCACCACGAGCGGCAGCAGCGCGCGGCGCAGGAAGCGGTAGAGCCACGTGTCGGAGACCTGGAAGCCGAACTGATAGTCGAGCGCGCCGGCGATGTTCTGCGTCCACGAGGCGGGATCGGCCAGCAGGCCCGCGAGCCGGCTTTCGTAGGCCACGAGCGGCCCGGCGCGGCCCGGCCCGCGGTAGAACGAGGCGGTCGCGCGCAGCGCCAGCTCCACCGCGACGAGGCCCAGCAGGATCAGCAGCACCACCGTCGCGATCCTGTCGGCGGCCTGGAACTCGCCCTCCACGCAGCCGGCGCCGATGACGCCGACCAGGTTTGCATAGCTTGCGAGCCCGAGCGCGAAGGCCGGCCCGCGCAGGAGGCGGCCCGGCTCGGCGCGGGCGAGGCCGACGAGGAAGCGGCTCAACAGAAACAGCAGAAACGCCTCGCCGGCGAGAAACGCGGCGGCGATCAGCGGCTGCGCGGGTGTCGCTGCAGGCAGCGCGAACCGTTGTGCGAGCTGCCAGATCCAGAGGCCGAAGCCGAGCGCGAGCAGCGGCGCGACCGCAGGGACAAACCATTTCTCGAATTGCTCGCGGCTGCGCGCCTGCACCAGCGGCGCGGATTCGCCCGGTGCGGCGGCGAAGAGTGCGCCGTGGGCCGTTTCCTTGTCCAGGAGTTCCAGTTCGCGCTGCTCGTCTGCAGCCAGCCGCGCCAGGCGCAGGCGCACGGCGACGAGGATAGCGGACACCAGCGCGTAGACGTAGAACGGCAGCAGCGCCGGCAGCAGCAGCAGGCCCGTGCGCGTCTGCAGAATCGGCGCCAGCAGCAGACACGCCGCAGCGAGCACGGCCGCCAGCCAGCAAAGTTTTTCGTTACGCGAGTCCATACCGAAACCAAGGACTGATGGTGGATGGTTGATGGCGGATGGTTAATGAGTAGAAAGAAAACTCATCACTTTTCCGGCATGTTCCCTTCACCATCCTGCATCCACCTTCCACTATGTTCCCTTAACCATTCACCATTTCTTCACGCGCTCACCTCGATGCGCCGGAACACGAGCATACCTGTGGCGAGCAGAAATACCAAGAGGCAGAGCGCATAGAGCGCGGCGGAGCCCACATAGGCCCACGGAATCGCGCCGCCGCCGGCGAGCGCATCGGCCAGCCAGAACTGCTGCAGGTTCGGGATCACGCCGTAGAACACGGCGCCGAGCTTGCTCGCGGCCGCCTGCTTGCCGAAGAGGTTGTCGGACATCAAGCCGAGCAGGAAGACGACGCTGCACAGGGAGAGGGTCGGCACGACGTCGAGCTTCGTCGCCAGCACCAGCGCGAGCGCCACGAGCACGAGGATCGCCAGCGCGATGAGCGCGCCCGCCGGCAGGATTTTCCACGGCAACGGCTGGCCCCACGCGACGAGCTGGCCGTCCTCGCCGAAAAAGCCGGAGACCAGCAGCGCGACGCCCAGCGCCAGCACCAGCAGCGCGAACGCGTCCGAGACGAACGGGCGGCGGGTGAAGTAGTTGACCAGCCCGGCGAGCAGGAACGCGACCGGCACGCTGGCCAGCAGCGGCGCCTCGGCCCAGCGGTCCACGAAGTTCTCCGGCGTCGCGGCGCGCGCACAGAGCATCGTCGCGATGGTCAGCGTGGCGGAAAACAGCAGCATGACCAGCGCGATGCCGGCGAACTTGGCCAGAAACAGCGTGACGCGGCCGACCGGCTTGGAGAGGACCGCGGCCACCGTGCCGCGGCGGAGCTCGTGCTGGAGCGCGGTGCAGGCCAGATAGCTGCCGAGCACCAGCCCGACGACGAAGTGCAGCGCGAGCGCGCTGTCGCGCGCCATGCGCTCGGCCTCGCCGAGCGTATGGGCGGTGACCAGCGGCAGGCAGGCCATAAAGAACACCGTCGCCGCCAGCAGCAGCAGGAAGACCGGCTGCCGCATGGCCTCCAGCGCCGTGAGCCAGGTGAGCGCACCGAATTGTTTGAGCCGCCAACGCATACGCGGCATTCTACCGGCTGGCGCACGCGGCGCAAGCCGATTGCGCCGGGCGGTGCCAATCCGGCTCAAGGCGATGCACGCCGAGGGCGCAGGCCCTTTTCCCATAGCGCGCCCTCTGCTTTTCACGGCGGGGAACAGCGCCCTACCGTTTTAGCATTGGAAAAACTTGCCGCCGGCAGCGTTTCACCGGTAGACTCGCCCCATGCGCAGCGCAACCAATGCCACGACCGCCCAGCCGGATCCGACCTGCGATCCGCGCCAGCACACCCGCGACGAAAAAGCGTTCGTCGAGATGGTCACCCTCTGTGCGGTGCTCTGGGCCG
>CAIWHP010000167.1 GCA_903912445.1 uncultured Lentisphaerota bacterium | reverse complement strand
CTCTTTCAACGCGTCCGGGTCGAATTCAACGCCGGCCGCGACGACTGGGTCTCGGAGGGCCTGGTGCGCGTCTGGTTCGGACAGCGCGCCGATGTCCGGGAAATCGAAGAGCCGTTCGGCATAGGATTTCGATTCGCCTGCCAACCGGGGCAGGATTGGTAGGCCCGCGCCGATGAGGACCATGGGAAGCTGGCGCTGCTGCATCTTGTGCATCGCCATGGCAGCGGCGGGATGAAACTCATCTTCTTCGGGCGGTTTGAAACTCATGGTTTCTTCGGTGGGTTTTATTCCGCCGCTTCACTCAAAGAAGTTCTTCTTCGTCGGGTGGATTTTCTTCCCTCGTGAACCGGATTGAGGTGTGACGGGCGAAAGGGTTGTGGCTGAGGGAGCGGCGCGGTGAGGTGCGGGGCATGAACCCCGTCGGGCGGCGCAAGTGCTGCCATTGCAAACAGTTCTTTGTGCCCGATCCGCGCCATCGCCAACGGCAGCGTTACTGCGTGGCGCCGGCTTGTCGGCGGGCGAGCAAGGGGGCGAGCCAGGAGCGCTGGCTGCATCGGCCGGAAAATCGCGACTACTTTCGTGGGCCGGAAAATGTGGCGCGGGTGCGGGCGTGGCGGGCGGCAAATCCAGGCTACGGGAGGCGGCCGGGCCGGAAGCAAGATGCGTTACAAGAGATGATGAATCTGCAAGTCGCACCCGGGCAGGAGCCTGTGGCGCAAGACGAAGCGGTGGCGTTACAAGAGACATGGCGGGCGCAACCTCCGCTCCTAGTGGGGCTTATCGCGCACCTGACGGGGACGGCGTTACAAGAGGATATGGCGCCGGTGATGCGACGGCTGATAACGCGTGGGCAGGCTCTGCTGGAGCCCAATCCCAAAAACCATGATCGAAAAACATCTCCTCTGTCCGGAACGCGTGCGGCGGGTGCCGCCGCATTTTAGCTGGGTCGACCACCGGCTGGTGCGCGACCATCATCTGCGCCGGGCCGACGCGAAAGCGTGGGCACTCTACCTCGTGCTGGTGACCGTGGGCGACGAGCACGGCTTGAGTTATTACTCGGACGCCACGCTCGGCCGGTTGCTGTCGTTGCCGACCAACGAAGTCGTGGCCGCGCGCGAGCAACTCCTCGCCGCGGCGCTGATCGCGCATGAAGCGCCGCTCTATCAGGTGCTGGCGCTGGACGGAGGCGGGCGATGATCGACTACCAGATCTTTTGCCAAATCCGCCAGCTGCGCGACGAAGCGCAGCTGACGATCACCCAGATCGCTGACCAACTCGGACTGCACTGGCAGACGGCGAGCAAGTGGGCCAAACGTCCGCGCTATGAGCGGCGGAAAGCAGCCGCCGCCCGGCGTCGAACGAGCAAGCTCGATGCGTTCAAGCCGGCGATTCAGCGGCTCCTGGCGACGCACGCCTACAGCGCCACCCAGCTCTTCGCCCGGCTGCGGGAGCAGGGTTACGACGGGCGTTACACGATCTTGAAAACCTACGTGCGCTCGGTCCGGCCGCCGCGGGCGGCGGCGTTCCTCACGCTGCACTTTGTGCCCGGACAGTGCGCGCAGGTCGACTGGGGTTCGTGGGGCAGCATCCGCGTGGGAAACACGCGGCGGCGGCTGAGTTTTTTCGCTTTGGTGCTCTGCCACAGCCGGCAGCTCTACGTGAAATTTACCCTCGGGCAGAGCCAGGAGCAGTGGCTCGCCTGCCACGAGCACGCCTTCGAATACCTCGGCGGCGTCCCCGCGGAAATCATGGTGGACAACTGCAAGACCGCGGTGCTCGCGCGGCCGGCCGGGGCGGCGCCGGTGTTCAATCCCACGTATGTCGATTTTGCCCGGCACTACGGCTTCACGATCAAGGCCTGTGCGCCGCGGCGGCCCCAGCAGAAGGGCCGGGTCGAAAACGGCGTTGGGTATATCAAGAAGAACTTCCTCGCCGGCTTGGATCTGGGTGACTTTGCGCCGCTCAATCCGGCCGCGCGAGTCTGGTTGGACACGGTGGCGAACGTGCGGCTGCACGGGGAGACCCAACGTCGGCCGGTCGATTTGTTCCAGGAGGAAAAGCCGCAGCTGCGGCCGTTGCCCGGGGAGGCCTACGACGCGGCGCTCATCCGCCCGGTGCGGGCGACGAACCGCTGCCGGGTCGTGATCGAGACGAATCGCTACTCGGTGCCGCCGGCCTGGGCCGGCCAGTTGCTCACGCTCAAACTCTACGCCGAGCGGCTGCGGCTGTTCGCCGGCGACCGGCTCGTCGCCGAGCACCTGCGTAGCTACGAAAAAAGACAGGACGTGGAGCAGCCTGACCATGTGCAAACGCTCCTGCACGAACGCAGCGAGGCCCGGCACCAGCGATTGCTCCTCGCCTTCCTCGGACTCGCGGCCAGCGCCCCGGCGTATCATGAGCAGCTCGCCGAGCGCCGGCTCAACCTGCGCCATCATGTGCAAAAGATTGTTGCCCTCTCCGAAATTTACGGGGCGGCCGCCATCGGCCGCGCCCTCGATGATGCGCACAGCCTCGGCGCCTACTCCTGCGAATACATCGCCAATCTGCTGGAGCAGCGCCAGCGGCTGGCCCCCGCCCCCGGGGCCCTGCACCTGACCCGCGCGAGCGATCTGCTCGAACTCGAACTGCCGCCGCCCGATCTGTCGCCCTATCACCCCACGCCATGAATCCCGTCTTACAGGAACACCTCGCCTACCTGAAACTCGCCGACATCGCCGCGCAGTGCGAACCGCTCGCCGCCGAGGCCGCAGCCAAGGGCTGGCCCCATGTCGAGTATCTGCGCCGCTTGCTCGAGGGCGAATGCCGTGCCCGCCAGCAACGCGCCATCGAACGCCGGGTCCACGCCGCCCGCTTCCCCGTAATCAAGACGCTGGACCGATTCCGCTGGGACTGGCCCAAGAAGATCAACGAACTGCAGGTGAAAAACCTGCTCCGGCTCTCGTTCGTCGAGAAGAAGACCAACGTCATCCTGATGGGCGGGGTGGGCCTCGGCAAAAGTCACGTCGCGACCGCCCTCGGTTACGAAGCGTGCCAGCGTGGACACTCCGTCCTCTTCACGACGGCCGTCGATGCGCTCAACAACTTGGTCGCCGCCCAGGCGGCACAACGACTCAAAGCCGAGCTTAAACGATATCTGACGCCAGCGGTCCTCGTCCTGGACGAGCTCGGCTACCTCCCGCTCGACAAGACCGGCGCTGACCTGCTCTTCCAGGTCATCAGCCAGCGCTACGAACGCGGTTCGCTCATCATCACCACCAACAAGGCCTATAAAAACTGGCCGGAGATCTTCAACCACGACGCCGGCATCACCAGCGCCATCCTCGACCGCGTCCTGCACCACGCCGAGACCGTCGTCATCGAAGGAAAAAGCTTCCGCATGAAAGACCAGATCGAGCCCCCCATCTGAAAACCACGGGCACACGGTCTGCCTCGTTCACGCCGGCGGTCGCCAAGGTCACCGGCGTTTTTGCGCAATGGTGCCATGGTTTTCAAACCGCCCGTTCTTGGTGATGTTCACGCCGCCGCTCGCACGTTATGAGACTGCCTCCCGTTGTGCGCGCTTTTTCCAGCGCGTTCCAGTAGCAGAAGCCGATTCGCAGCGGAGATGGGTCGCACGGGATGTTTAGCGGTGGGCTTGCGCCCAACAGCTCCAATAGTTCGGGGATCTTCGGATGATCGTTCGGCGGCGTGATCTCAAAAGGCTGGCCGGTGTAGTTCATGGCTCGTATCGTTGGGCAAAACCGAAGTCGCTAGGCGAAGACCGAAGTTCGGCAGTCGGGCCAGACCAGGAGTTTGCCGTCCCTGTAGGTGAAAGCGCGTGCTGGGCCGTCCTGCGAAAGCACGAGTGCGATTGATCCTGGAACGGCACACACAAAATTTGCTGTCGACGTGTGCCGAGTCCCGCGCTTCTCAAGGTCGAACGGCACGGGGTCGACTTTTCGAATCACCACGATCTCCGCGGTGGTGTGCGGCACGTTTTCGATCTTTGCTCCATACCCGATGGGCTTGAAGAAGTCGTCGATGACGAGCGCGCCATCCACGCATGCGAACTGGGCCAGCATGCCAACGTATTCCCGGAGGTCCTCACGTGCGCGACGACGCGCTTCTGGTTGGTCTCCCGGCAGCAGCGCCAGCTGAATTTTTTCGACCCCAACGGGTCGCGTCGCTGTGATCCGACGGCCTATCCGGAGGTAGTTTTCCGCATCAGGGAGTGACGCCTTCGGCACCCACAACACCGTGCCGCCGTGCCCGCGCACGGACATGGCGTAAAGAAGTTCCTCAATGCATCCGAGATAAAGTGCCGCGTATGCGCCATGATCGACCCGATGCCAGGAATGAGCTGCGGCCGCGTTCATGAACAGCCCGCCGAGCCCGTCGATGGTACGCAATGCCTCCGGCTCCGGCCGATGAAATTCCCCATCTTCGAAAACACCCACGAGACGGTCGCCAAAGCTAATCGCGAGGCGACCAGGTCCTGTCGTATGGATGCAGAAACCCATGGGTGGTCCGTAACGGTGGGTGAATCCGAGCGATGTGCTTTCCGGACCAAACTTGACCAGACCAGCAATGCGTAGGTCGGACCGAGTTCCGACCACTACAAAGGAAGCCGTGTGCG